>VXLT01000189.1 GCA_009841475.1 Gemmatimonadota bacterium | reverse complement strand
CCCCCCATCCCCGACACCCTCCACCTCGTCTTCCTCGGCTACGCGGAGACCGCGTCGCCCACCATCGCCCTCGCCGCCGCCGCGCTCGGCTCGGTGCTGCTGGTCTCCCTGGTCCTCTTCCTCCTCCCCCTCTCCGCCCGGCCCCGCGCGCTGCGCAGAACCCTCGCCGCCTGGGGGTTCGTCGCGCCGGCCGCGACCCTCCTTCTCGTCTTCACCTTCGGGCCCCTGCTTTTTTCGCTCTGGATCTCCATGCACGAGTGGCACCTCGTCGACCCCGCGCACCCCTTCACCGGGCTGGCCAACTACCGCGGCCTCCTCGCCGACGGCTCCTGGTGGTCGGCGATCCGCAACACCGTGGTCTTCACCGTGCACGTCCCGTTCGCGATGGCGGTCGCGCTCGCTCTGGCACTCCTCACCCGCGGATCCAGGCGCGCCGTGCGCTGGGCCCGCCTCGCGCTGTTCCTGCCGAGCATCACCAGCGTGGTCGCCATCGCGGTGGTCTGGAAGTGGCTGCTGAACGACGGCTACGGACTGTTGAACCGCGCGCTCGAGGGCGTGGGGCTGGACTCCGTGCCGTGGCTGACCTCGCCGGACACCGCGCTCGCCAGCCTGATGGCGATCAGCGTGTGGATGGTCGTTGGCTACCAGATGGTCGTCTTCCAGGCGGGGTTGGCGGCAATCCCGCGCGACTGGTACGACGCGGCCCGGGTCGATGGCGCCGGACCTCTGCAGCGCTTCCGTCACATCACCCTGCCCGGCCTCCGCCACACCCTCTTCTTCGTCCTGGTCACCTCGGTGATCGGGTCGTTCCAGGTCTTCGGCCTCGTCTACGTCATGACCGAGGGCGGGCCGCTGGGCGCGACCGACGTGGCCGTGTACCACATCTACCGCGAGGCGTGGGAGTTCCTCCGCTTCGGCAACGCCGCCGCGATGAGCTGGATCCTCTTCGCGGTCGTATTCGCCGCCACCTGGCTCCACTTCCGGTTCCTGGAGGGGAGGCGGGCACATGCGTGATTCCGGGAAGGGCGCGGCCAGGCGGTCGGCTCCGGCCGTGGGGGATTGGGGCCATCCGACCGCTGGACCATCCCGGGGCCCCGGCACACGCGCCGGCAGCCGTGTGGCCGCCAACGGCCGCATCCTCCTCCTCGCCGCAGCCTGTCTGGTCATGGCCGCGCCCTTCCTCTGGATGGCCGCCACCAGCCTGATGAGCCAACTGGAGGTCTTCGCCTCCGGCCGCCTGCTCCCGGAGTCACCGCGCTGGTCCAACTACCCCGACGCCCTGACGGCCCAACCCTTCGCCCGCTATTTCCTGAATTCCCTGGTCTTCGCGGCCGCGGTGGTCGCCGGCCCGGTCGCCACCGCCACCACCGCCGGCTACGCCTTCGCCCGCCTCGACTTCCCCGGCCGCGACCGTGTCTTCATGCTATTCCTGGCCACCATGATGGTACCGGCGGTCATCGTCCTCATCCCCCGCTTCCTGATGATCGACGCGCTGGGCTGGATCGACAGCTACCAGGGGCTCATCTCCACCGAACTCGTCTCCGTTTGGGGCATCTTCCTCATGCGGCAGTACTTCCGCACCCTGCCGCGCGAGCTGGAGGACGCGGCGCGGGTGGACGGCGCGGGCCCCTGGCGAATCTTCTGGAGCGTCGCCCTGCCGCTGGCGAAGCCCGCCGTGGCCACGCTGGCGCTGTTCGCCTTCATCGATGCCTGGAAAAACTTCCTCTGGCCGCTCCTCGTCACCCGCTCCATGGAGATGCGGGTGGTTGAAGTCGGGATCGCCGCCTTCCACTCCACCTACGAGATCAACTGGCCGTACCAGATGGCGACCGGCGTCGTGGCGGTGCTGCCGATCGCGCTGCTCTTCCTCTTCACCCAGCGGTACTTCGTCCGCGGGATCCAGCTGGAGGGGATCCGGTAGGCGGCACGGGGGTACGATACCCCGGGGAACGCGCGCGGCCAGGCCAGGCGGGCGTGGGGGCGGCCCGGGATCCGGTTGCACCAATTCGAGCAGGCTCTCTAGACTGAACCATGACCACTCGTCCTGTCGTCCCGGCGCTGCTGGCGCCTCTGCTCGGGTTTGCCGTCTGTGCTCTGCCGTCCCCTGGCGCGTTCGTGCGCACCACCGCCCAGGAGGTGGAGTGGAAGAGGGATCTGCGGAACCCGATCCGCGCCGTTCTGGACTTCCACTACAACCGGCCCTTCAGCGCGGACGTCCTGGAGAGCGAAACAACGATCGGGCACATCTACTGTCTGGCCGAAAAAGGCGATATCTGTTTCGGCGGCGACTACGAGGACGAGGACTGCCTGCGCCCGGTCCCCTGCCGCAACCCCGCACAGATGCGCCAGTTCATGGACGGGCTGGAACGGGCTGCGAGGCGCCGGCCGGGCGATCCCTACGCCGTCGCCCAGGCGGTGTACGGCCTGGCCAGGCTCGGCGATCCGGACCGAGCGCTGGAGGTCGCCCGGGTGTGCGAGGGAGTCCGCTGGTGGTGCGACCTGGTCCTCGGCATGGCCTACCACCGCTCGGAGCGCCCGCTCGACGCGGAGGGCCACTTCCGCATGGGGTTGCTGGGCGCCGACCCGGAGCTGGCTTGCAGGCTGACCGACATCACTTACCTGCTGGAAGGGCGAGACGAGGAAACGTACGAGCATCTGCCCTGCCCCGGCCCCGGCCGGACTGAATTCGATGATCGCTTCTGGTGGCTGTCCGATCCCCTCCTTACGGCGCCGGGCAACGACCGATGGAGCGAACACCTGACCCGGCGTTTCGAGCTGCTGCTGCACGAACGCCTGCAGGACGTGGTCGAACCCGCCCGCTGGTTCGAGCCCGGAGCCATCGACAGCATCCGGCGCTACGTGGATGAGGTCACCCGCCGGGGATTCCCCGACTCCTTCGACCATACCGGACGGTGGAGGAGCGACGTGGCGTCCCGCTACCGCTTCACCCCCGCGTCGCTGGTCGGCGACGGGGTGCAGGCGCTGCGCTACGAGCTTGAAGCGAACAGGTGGGGCGAGGGCTACACGCCGGCCGAATACAGCCCCTTCCATTCGGTTCCGGGGCAGCTCGCCCGCTTCATGGACGGGGACTCGCTGGTCCTGGCGGTATCCGCCGACCTGAAGGCCGCGCCCATCAATCCGCTGCAGATCCGCTTCATCGCCACGAACGGGCCGGCCGGTTCCTCCGTGGGGCTCGGACTCCCCGGGGGCGACCTGACCCCATCCTTCACGACCCGGTTCGCTGCAGTACCGCTGGTCGTGGCGATCGAGGCCCTGGACGGGTACGACGGCGTGTCCCGGCTGCGCGAAGGCGTGATGCCGCTGGATGCGGGTCCGGTCATGCTCTCCGACCCGTTGCTGGTCGATCCGATTGGGGGCGAGCTGCCGGCGAGCCGGCAGGAAGCGGTGGATGCGATGCTCCCCCAGCCGTGGATCGCGTCCGCGAACGAAGTGATCGCCTACTGGGAGGTGTACGGGCTGCGGCAGGGACAACCGATGCAGGTCGCGGTCGCGATGGCGCGGGAGGGCGCGGGGGTGGTCACGCGCGTGCTCCGCACGCTGGCCGGGCGGTCGGACACGCCGGCTCCCGTGGTGTCGTGGACGGAGGAGGCGTCGGGTCCGGCCCATCCGGTTTCGCTCACGCTGGACCTGGGAGCGCTGGACGCGGGCAGCTACGACCTGACGATCGAGGTGACCGGGCCGGATGGGGCCGCGGCAACCGCCATCCGCCGCTTCCGGATAGGCGAACGATGAGGGGGCTCCCGCTGACGTTGCCAGCCCGTGGACGAACTTTCCGCGGCATTCGGACGGCGATGCTGCCGCTGGTCCTGGGAGTCGTCGCTCCTCCCGGCATGAACGCCCCCGCCGGTGCGCAGGAGGTCGCGTGGCAGGAGGAGATGCAGAACCCGATCCGGTTCGTCGTGCAGACCCACTATGGGCGCGCCCTGGGCGCAAGCGTCACCATCGTCAACTGCCTCAACCGCAGGGGCGACATCTGTTTCGGCGGAGATCACGAGGACTACCGTTGCCAGGGCGTGTCCCTGTGCCGCACGCCGGCGGCCATGTCCCAGTTCATGGACGAACTCGAACGGGCCGCCCGGGGCCGGCCCGGGGACCCGTACACGGTCGCACAGGCGGTCTACGGACTGGCAAGGCTCGGATTCGTCGACCGCGCCCTCGGGGTCGCGCAGGTGTGCGAGGCGGCGGGCTGGTGGTGCGATCTCGTCCTCGGCATGGCCTACCATCGGGCCCAACGCTCGGTGGAAGGAGAGGCCCATCTGCGGACCGGGCTGCTCGGCGCCGACACGGAACTGGAGTGCCGGCTGACCGACATCGAATACCTGCTGGACGGGCGGGACGGAGCCACGTATTCGAGCCTGCCCTGCCCCGGCCAGGAGCGCCGGGAGTTCGAAGAGCGGTTCTGGTGGCTCTCCGACCCTCTCCTGACGAGACCCGGAAACGACCGCTGGACCGAACACGTCACCCGCCGCTTCGAACTGCTGCTCCACGAGCGCCTGTGGCAGGTGATCCGTCCCAACTATCTCTTCAGTGGCAGGGGAATCACCGACAATCTTGTCTACATGAACGAGGTCACCCGGCGCGGACCTCCCAATTCCCAGGACAACACCGGCAGGTGGAGAAGCCTGGAGTCGTCCCGCTACCGCTTCTCGCCCGCGTCCCTCGTAGGGGACGGGATTCAGGCGCTGCGATACAATCTCGAGGCGTCCCGGTGGGATGAAGGGTACACCCCCGCGGAATACGGCCCTGTCTTCGAGGTGCCCGGCCAGATCGCCCGCTTCCTTGACGGGGACTCGCTGGTCCTGGCGGTCTCCGTCGACCTCGACGCCTCTCCGGTCTACCCGAGGGAGAGCCGGTTCATCGCCGGCGGAGGGCCGGCGGGCCCGTTCGTCGGACTGGGGCTGCCGACGCGGGACCTGGGCCCATCCTTTTCCGCGACGGTCGAAGCGGTACCGATGGTGGTCGCCATCGAAGCAATGGATCCGGACGGCCCGGTTGCCCGGATGCGCCAGGGGGTGATGCCGCTGGAGCCGGGTCCGCTCGTGCTCTCCGACCCGCTGCTCGTGAGCCGGTTGATCCCGGAGCTGCCGACGACCCGCCAGGAGGCGGTGGATTCGATGCTCGCGCAGCCATGGATCGGCTCGGCGAATGAAATGGTCGCCTACTGGGAAGTCTACGGGCTTCGGGAGGGACAGCCGATGCAGATCTCGGTCGCGCTCGCGCGTGGCGGCGCCGGGATGGTGACGCGTGTTCTCCGCACGCTCAGCGGGAGGTCGGAACCCCCGGCGACGGTCGTCTCCTGGACCGAGGAGGCTGCCGGGCCGGTCCACCCGATGTCCTTGATGGTGGACGTGGACGCACTGCGGGACGGGGACTACGACCTCAACCTTGAAGTCACCGGGCCGGACGGCTCGGTCGCCGTCGCCACGCGCCGCTTCAAGGTGGGACGAAGATGAAGCGGAACCGGGGACCGATGTTCTTCGCGCTGCTGGCGACCGTGCCATCGCTCTTCCCGCTCATTGCGGCCGCGCCCGCCGGCGCACAGGAAGTCGCGTGGAAGGAGGAGCTGCGGGGTGACATCCGCAACGTCCTGAGGAACCACTACCTGCGGGACCTGGCCTCCGATTCGCGGAGCATCGACTGCCTGGCGGAGCGGGGCGACACCTGTTTCGGCGGGGACCACGAGGACTGGCGCTGCCGGCGCGTCTACGATTGCCGCACTCCGGCGGCGAGGCTTCAGTTCGTGATGGAGCTGATCGGGGCGGTGGACGACCGGCCGGACGATCCCTTTGTGGTCGCGCATGCGGTGTACGGGCTCGCGCGGGTGGGACGGACACAGAACGCGGTCGGCCTGGCACGCAGGTGCCGGGCGGCAGAGTGGTGGTGCGACCTCGTGATGGGTCTCGCACTCCACCGGGCGGGACGTTCGGCGGAGGCCGGCGAACGCTATCGTTCGGGGCTGCAGGGCGCGGATGCGGAGCTGGCCTGCCGCCTGACCGACATCCGGGAACTCCTGGACGGGAGTGACGGGGCTTCCTACCGGCGCCTTCCCTGCCCCGGCCCGGAACGCACGGAGTTCGAGGAGCGGTTCTGGTGGCTCTCCGACCCCCTCCTTTCGAGGCCCGGAAACGATCGCCGGTCCGAACATCTGACCCGGAGATTCGAGCTCCTCCTGCACGAGCGCCTGCGGCGCGCCGTCTACAACCGCCGAACCCTGCCCACCTACCACATCGATGTGACTCGCAGGGGCCACCCTGACTCCTGGAAGCCGCGCGGGAGGGACCTCGAGACCTGGAAGAGCGAGCGGGGAGCGCGCTACCGCTTCACTCCCGCGTCGCGGGTGGGAGAAGGGATCGAGGCGCTCCGCTACGAACTCGAATCATCCAGATGGGACGAGGGGTTCACCCCGACCGAATACGGCACCGTCTTCGAGGTGCCCGGCCAGGTCGCGCGGTTCAAGGACGGGGATTCACTGGTGCTGGCCATCGCCGCCGATCTGGACGCCGTTCCATTCAGGTCGCCCCCAACCCGGTTCATCGCCAGCGGCGGGCCGACCGGCTTCTTTGCCGAGCACAGGTTTCCCATTGGGGACCTGAGTCCCTCGATCGCGACCTCCGTGGCGTCCGTGCCGCTTCTGGCCGCAATCGAGGCATTCGGCCGTGGCGGCGCAGTTGCCCGCATGCGCCAAGGGGTGATGCCGTTGGACACCGGCAGACTGGTCCTGTCCGACCCGCTCCTCGTCGATCCCCTGCGACCGGCCCTGCCGGAGAGCCGCGCCGAGGCGGTGGACGCGATGCTTCCGCAGACGCGGATCGGTTCGAGGAACGAAATGGTGGCCTACTTCGAAGTCTACGGGCTGGAAGCCGGACAGATGATGCGGGTCTCGCTGGCGCTGGAGCGGGAGGGCGCGGGGATGGTCACTCGCGTTCTCCGGTCTCTCAGCGGGCGGGAGGCCGCGCCGGCACCGAGCGTCGCGTGGACGGAGCCGGCGTCTGGCCCCACCCACCCAATGGCCCTTTCAATCGATGTCGGGGCGCTGGAGGACGGGAACTACGACCTGAAAATCGAGGTCGCGGGCCCGGATGGCTCGGTGGCGGGTACGGTGCGGCGATTCTCCGTTGGAGGACGGTGAGGTTGGCCGGGGCAGACCGGGCCGTGGCGGCCGAAGAAGCCGCAGCCGGGCTGGTGGGATCGTGAAGCCGAAGCTGGCAGCGGCTGCCGTCACCCTCACCGGTGGGTTATACACATCTGAACCTGCCCCCGATCTTTCGCGTGTACAGCTAGGTGGGCG
>VXLT01000080.1 GCA_009841475.1 Gemmatimonadota bacterium | reverse complement strand
CACCCCTCCCGACCCCGCGCCGCGCGTCGTGATCCTCGGCACGGGAACGCCCAATGCCGACCCGGCCCGCTCCGGCCCTGCGCTGGCGGTCGTCGCGGGCGGGCGGGCCTACCTCGTGGACGCGGGGCCCGGGGTCGTTCGCCGCGCCGCCGCCGCGGCCGCCGAGCATGCCATCCCCGCGCTGGAAGCCCCCGGCCTGGACATCCTCTTCCTCACCCACCTCCACTCCGACCACACCGTCGGCCTCCCCGACGTGATCCTGTCGCCGTGGGTCCTCGACCGCCCGGGCCCCATCCACATCTACGGCCCTCCCGGAACCGCCGACATGGCCGCGCGCATCGGGGAGGCCTGGCAGGAGGACATCCACATCCGCCTCTCCGGCCTCGAGCCCCGCGAGGCCAACCCGGACGCCTACCGCGCGGTCGTCACCGAGACCACCGGCGGCCCCGTCTACGAGGACGAGAACGTGCGCGTCACCGCCATCCCGGTCCTGCACGGCTCCTGGCCCCACTCGTACGGCTACCGCTTCGACGCCGGCGGCGCGACCATCGTCATATCGGGAGACGCGCGGCCGAGCGAGTCGCTCGTGGAGGCGTGCGACGGCTGCGACATCCTCGTCCACGAGGTCTACTCGGCCGAGGCGTTCCGCAACCGGCCGCCGGAGTGGCAGCGCTACCACGCCGACTCCCACACCTCGACCGCGGAGCTGGCCGAGATCGCCGGCCGCGCCCGGCCCGGACTTCTCGTGCTCTACCACCAGCTCTATTGGGGCGCCAGCGACGAGGACCTCCTCCGCGAGATCCGGGAAGCCGGATACACCGGGCGGGTGGTCTCGGCGGCGGATCTGGATGTCTACAGGTGACCCCGCCGGACGGGCCCCTGGACGCGGCGCGGGCGTGGCAGCGAGCGGGATCGAGGCCAGGTCCCGCGGCGCCACGACCTGCACGGTTGCCCCGCAGCGGCTCCGCCGCTAGAATCCGCGCGCCGAATCAGCGATCTTATTGGCACCCATTTCGCGGAGTGCCCGGAGGGGCGAGGACCTCAGAGCAAGGAAAATGACGCGGTTCACGACACGGCGTTCTTCACTTCTCACACGTGCGGCGGGCTGCGCCGCCGTCACGATTGCCGCTGCAGCGTGCTTCGACCTGCGGCCCGCGCCGGGGCTCGCCAGGGGTGAGCTGATCTTCGACACCTGTTCGCCGTGCCACGGCAAGGACGGAGCCGGTGACGAATCGCTCGGCGCGCCCGCCATCGCCGGGGCGATGGACACCTACCTCACCGCGCAGCTGGAACGCTTTCAGGCGGGGATCCGCGGATACCACTACCAGGATGCGGAGGGGCTGCGGATGCGCCCCATGTCACGGGCGCTGATCACGGGAGACGGCGACGTCGAGTCCATCGTCGAGTACCTGATGAGCCTCCCGATCGTCGACCCGCCCGCCACCCTCGACACGGGCGACCCGGAGGCCGGCGAGGAGGACTACGCGCTGCTCTGCGCCAACTGCCACGGCATCGACGGGCGCGGGGTGGACAACGTGCCGGACTCTCCGTCGCTGCTGCACCTCAACGACTGGTACATCGCCTCGTCGCTGCGGAAGTACCGTGACGGGGTGCGTGGAGCCCACCCCGGCGACGCGTCCGGTACCACCATGCGCAACCCGATGGCGAGTGGCTGGACCGACGAGCGGATCGACGACGTCACCGCCTACATCATGACCATGCAGCGTCTGCCGCGCCGGATCCCGGGTCCGCCGCCGGAGCCGCTGCCGCCCGTCGACGTGGACCCCTCCATCCTGCCCGAGGGGGTCACGGTCGCGATGGTTCAGGAAGGGCAGGAGATCTTCAACACGCCCACCGGAATCTGCTACACCTGCCACCTTCGCGAAGGCGTGGGCGGAGGGCTCGCCCCGAACCTCACCGACGATGTCTGGCTCAACATCGACGGCGAGTACGAGAACATCGTGCGGATCGTCACCGACGGTGTGCCGCAGCCGCTGGAGCACCCCGGGTTCATGGCGCCGCGCGCCGGCATGCCGCTCACCGACGAGCAGGTGCGCGCCGTCGCCGCCTACGTCTACACCCTCAGCCGGTGAACCCGATGGAAGAGAACGCGACCCCGGACACCCCGACCCACGCGGAACTGGCCGCCGCGATTCCGCCGGCGCCGCCGGACGAATCCAATGACGCGATCGTCTTTGCGAAGAAGACCATGAAGAATACGTTGATCATCGCGGTTCTCTTCATCGGCGCCGCGGTGGTCTGGACCATGTGGTTGAAGCTATGAACGGATTCTTCGAGTTCTTCCGGGTCGACTACTTCGACCCGCTCATCAAGGTTGCGTCGTCGTACGCGGCCGACATCGACGGACTCATCTGGCTGGTTCTGGTCGTGGTCGGGTTCTGGTTCCTCGTCGCCGAGGGCGTGTTCCTTTGGTTCATCATGAAGTTTCGGGCCAGGGACGGTCGCCGGGCCGACTACATCGACGGGACGAACAAGCGGCACAAGCGCTGGATCACGGTGCCGCACCTGCTGGTGCTCGGTTTCGACGTGCTGATCATCGTGGTCTCGTTCAACGTCTGGTACAGGATCAAGATGGACCTGCCGGAGAATCCCGACGGCGGCGTGATCCGGGTCATCGGGCAGCAGTGGGCGTGGACCTTCCAGCACCCGGGCGCCGACGGCGAGCTCGACACCCCCGACGACATCTTCACCGTCGACGAACTGCACGTCGAAAACAACCGGACCTACCACTTCGAACTGCAGGCCACGGACGTGCTGCACAGCTTTTCCGTGCCGGTCTGGCGGATCAAGCAGGACGCGATCCCGGGACGCACCATCACGGGGTGGTTCCAGCCGACCCGAACGGGCGAATTCGACGTGCAGTGCGCCGAGATCTGCGGCTTCGGGCACGGAGTGATGATCGCGCGGGTAATGGTCGAAGACGAGGAGACGCATGCAGCGTGGGTGGAGGCAAACACGCCGGCGACGGCGGCGGCGATGGTTGGCGCGGTGACGCCCGCGCCGGTCGCGGCATCACTGGCGGCGGAGGCGGGGCCGGCCCCCAACGGTCACGGGGGGCACTAGCGATGGAGATACGGAGGACCGAGAGAGATGGTTGAGCCTGCGGTCGATCTGGCACACGGACACGCCCACGACGACCATGCCGATCATGGTCCCCAGGGCTGGCTGAAATACCTGTGGTCCACCGACCACAAGGTCATCGCCATGCAGTACATGTTCACCGGCATGTTCATGGCGCTCGTCGGCGGATTCATGGCCTACGTCTTCCGTATGCAGCTGGCCTTCCCCGGGATCGACGTGCCGGGTTTCGGTGCGGTCTCACCGGGCGAGTACAACGCGCTGGTGACCAACCACGGCACCATCATGATCTTCTGGGTGGCGATGCCGGTGCTGCTGGCCGCCTTCGGGAACTACCTGATCCCGCTCATGGTCGGGGCGGACGACATGGTCTTCCCCAAGATCAACCGGCTCTCCTTCCAGGTCTTCTTCGTCAGCACGATCGTCATCCTGGCGTCGCTCTTCGTCGAGGGCGGCGGATTCGCCGGGGCGTGGACCGCGTACCCGCCGCTATCGGCCGTAGCGGAATACAACCTGACGCGCCTCGGGAGTACCCTGTGGGTCATCGGGGTAGGATTGGAGTTCGTGGCCTTCCTCCTTGGCGGGATCAACTTCATCACCACGCTGATGAACTCCCGTGCGCCCGGAATGCGCGCCTTCGACGTCCCGCTGGTGGTATGGATGATCGTGGTCGCGAGCATCCTCTTCATGCTCTCGGTGGGTCCGCTGCTGGCCGGCGCCATCATGCTCATCTTCGACCAGACGATCGGCACCGGCTTCTTCAATCCGGCTGCCGGGGGCGACCCCATCCTCTGGCAGCACCTCTTCTGGTTCTTCGGGCACCCCGAGGTGTACGTCGTGCTGCTGCCGGCGATGGGCGTGGTGATCGAGATCATCGCGACCTTCTCGCGCAAGAAGGTCTTCGGCTACCGGATCGTGATCTTCACGGTGGTGGCCACGGGGGTGCTGAGCTTCTTCGTCTGGGCACATCACCAGTTCATCGCGGGCATCGACCCGCGCATGGCGAACATCTTCACCATCACCACGCTGCTCATCTCGGTCCCCATCGCGGAGCTGTGCTTCGTTTACATTGCCACGCTGTACGGGGGCTCGATACGTCTGACCACGCCCATGCTCTGGGCGCTCGCCTTCGTGGCCGAGTTCCTGATCGGCGGCGTGACGGGAATCTTCCTGGGGGCGGCCGGGGCGGACATCTACTTCCACGACACCTACTTCGTGCTGGCGCACTTCCACTACACGTTCTTCCCGATCGCCATCATAGGGACCTTTGCGGCCTTCACCTACTGGTTCCCCAAGATGTTCGGGAAGATGATGGACGAGCGCCTCGGCAAGTGGCACTTCTGGCTTACGATCATCCCATTCAACGTGATCTTCATTCCGCTCTTCGTGCTCGGGATGGGCGGCCAGCACCGCCGGATCTACAACTACAACCTGCACGAGGATCTCAACAGCGAGATGTTCCAGGACATGCGGATTCTGGCGACGGGAGCGCTGCTCGTCATGCTCGCGGCCCAGTTCATCTTCTTCTACAACTGCTGGAAGTCGGGGCGCTCGGGACCCAAGGCGCCGAAGAACCCCTGGAAGGCCAACACGCTGGAGTGGACGACGGAATCGCCTCCGCCGCACGGCAACTGGCACCCGCTGCGGATGCCGGTCGTGTACCGGGGGCCCTACGAGTACAGCGTGCCGGACCGCGAAGACGACTACTGGCCGCAGAATGAACCCGACGGTGGACCGCTGAAGGTCATTGACGGTGACAGCTGAATGAGACTTCTGATGCTCCTCCAACACACTCGCAGCCCGAGGCCGGCCCGATGAAGCCGATCGCGACGACCCGCGCCGCGACCGGCACCGAAACCGGCAAGCTCGCCGTGTGGTGGGTGCTGGCCTCCGAGGTGGTGATCTTCGGCGGGCTGCTCGCCTCCTACGTCATGTTCCGTCTCGGTCATCCCGAGTGGGCGGACGCCGCCGCGGTGACGAACACCCACATCGGCGCCTTCAACACCTGGGTGCTGCTGACCTCCAGCCTCACGGCGGTGCTGGCCCACCAGGCCGCCGAGCGGGGCGATGGCAAGAAGGCCGCCAAGTACCTGTACTTCACGATCGGGGGCGCCGCGGTCTTCATCGGGGTCAAGACCTACGAGTGGTGGTACGAGATCAGCCACGGCTACACGATCACCTCCAACGGCTTCTGGGCGTTCTACTACACCGCCGCCGGCCTTCACGCCTTCCACGTCATCGCCGGCGCGATCATCATGGCCTTCGTGGCCCGGGACGCCGCCAGGGGCCTCGAACTCCACCGCGTCGAGCTGATCGGGATCTACTGGCACTTCGTCGACATCGTGTGGATCTTCCTCTTCCCCCTGCTCTACATCGCGAAATAGCCCATGGCCGGTCACTCGGAAGACAAGGGACTCTTCGGCAACCACTACGTGAGGGTCTACGCGGTACTGCTGGTGCTTCTGGCGGTCAGTATCGTGGGTCCGGTGGTGGGCGGGGCCATGGACCGGCAGGTCGATATCTTCGGGATGCAGTTCAGCCTCGGCATCGTGATCACGCTGACGACGGCCTTCGGGATCGCTGTCGTCAAGGCCTGGCTCGTCATCAAGAACTTCATGCACCTCACGATCGAGCGGGTGATCCCGAAGCTGTTCCTGGCGGCGTCGGTTCTGCTGCTGGCGCTCTTCTGGGGCGGCGTGGCGCCTGATGTGCAGAATCACGACGGCCGGATGTGGGAGAACGACGCGGCGAAGGCTGCGGTGGAACGGGGGATTCCGTCGGAGGATCACGGGGACGAGGAGTACGCGGGCGCGGGTGACCACGCGGAAGAAGACGACCACGCCGAGGACGTGGCGCACGCGAGCCTCGTCCCGACCGCCAAGTCCAACGATAATCTGCTGGCGGGCGGCTACAACTTTACCCACGGTGCTTTCTGGACCGTGGTGGTGCTGGTGGCGATCGGGACCAACGCGGTCGCGATCATCCTCTCGATCGGTCTGGTGCTGCTGGTCCTGGAGATGCTGGGCAGGATTCCGATCCTGCAGCGGTTCGTCGGGCCGGTGCTGGGGCTCGCCGACCGGCTGCCGGGGGTTGGCCGGATCCGGAGGTTCCTGGCTGCCGAGAGTTCGTGAGCGGATCCGTGGATGATCCCCGCGTCGCACCGAGGGTGGCGAGGCGCTAGGATGGCCGCGCGCGCGCCGGTTATTCCGTTCCGGCCCAGGCCGACGAAGAAGAAGCTGGTGTCGGACGCCGTTCTCGGCATGATCCTCTTCGTCTTCGTCGAGATCATGCTGTTCGCGGGGTTCATCTCGGCGTTCGTGATCATCAAGGCCCGCGCGGTCGGTTCGGTGTGGCCTCCGCCGAACCAGCCGCGGCTGCCGTTCGCGGAGACGGCGGTGAACACGACCGCGCTGATCGCGAGCGGGATCGTGTTGCTGATTGCGCACCGGATGTTCCTGAAGGGGAGGGGGCTGGGGGGTGGCCCGGCGGAGTTGGGCGCCGGCCAGGCGGGGTCGCGCGGTGGCCGAATGCCGCCACACGGTTCCAGCGGCGGCGTGCTGGCGGGGTTCGGCGGCCTGTTGAGCCGGCCCGTCGGAAGGCTGCTGGTCGCGGCGACGCTGCTCGGCGGGATGTTCGTGGGGCTGCAAGGGGTGGAGTGGCTGGCTCTGATCCGGGAGGGGCTGACGATCACGTCGTCGACCTACGGCGCGCTGTTCTACACCATCATCGGGGCGCACGCGGCGCACGCGGTGGCCGCGATCCTCGCGCTTGCGTGGGCGGCGGTGCGGCTGCGCCGCGGCACGCTCACCCGGGACGCGCTTTCTGCGGTCGCCATCTTCTGGTACTTTGTGGTGTTGGTGTGGCCATTCCTGTACTTCGTGGTGTACCTGTAGGAGGCCGTGATGAAGATGCGTGGAGCGAGGCGGCGTGGGGCGCGGGATCGGTGTGAGGTCCGGACCCGGCGGAGCGGGCGGACCGGACGCGCGATGCTGACCGTCGCGGCCCTCGCGCTCGCGCTGCTGGCCGCCTTCCCGGATGTGGCGCACGCCTGCCCCGTGTGTTTCGATCGCGATGACGAGGCGCGGATCGCGTTCCTCGCGACGACCGGCCTGCTGACGCTGGTGCCCCTCGGGCTCGTGGCCGGGACGGGGCTCTGGCTGCGGCGGCGCGCGCGGGAGATTGCGGAGGAGGAGGAGCGGGGGGAGGGGTAGGGT
>VXLT01000017.1 GCA_009841475.1 Gemmatimonadota bacterium | reverse complement strand
AGAGCTACACGCGTAAGCTCGTCGGCAGCGTCAGATGTGCATACGAGCCCGGGGGGGGCGCTGGTGCTGAAGCGGGGGTAGGGCCTCTGCGTAGGAGACGCATGACCGCGTTGACACTTGCAGGAGGCCAACATGACTGGTAGCAAGATTCCGGGTCCCGCCCGGCTGGCGATGATCGTCCTTGGCTCTACGCTTGCGCTGAGCGTCTGGGGAGTACCTGGCGCGATGGCCCAAACGCGGGTCCCTGAACGGATCGGCACCGCCGAGCTGCCGCTGAGTGAGAATGGCAGCATCGCCCTCCTTGCCGATGAGATCACGGCCTGCACGATCGATTCCCATGAAGTGAGGATTCACTGCGTGGACCGGGCGGGCACGACCGTGGGGATATTCGGACGCGAAGGGGATGGGCCGGGGGAGTTCAGAACCTTGACCAGGCTCGGCGGAGGCAGCGAGGGAACGGTAGGGGCGCTCGATATTGGTGCATCCCGGTTCTCCGTGTTCGAGGCGGACGGAACCCGGGTGGCCGATGTGCCGCTTCTTCCTGGCGTTGCCTTCCCCCTGCACCCTGTCGGGCGGTTTGGAGAGACCGTATCGGTACTGGGGTTGTCGACCATGGATCCTAGCGTGGTGCTGGAGGAGGCCGGATTCGGCAGGTTGCAAGTCCTGGCAGAAATCGGAATCGCATCGGGTGAGCTCGTCCACAAGGTAGACCTACCTCCGGTCGACGCCGAGGTGGCATGCGGAGAGATTCACTACGGTTTCCCTGATCCGGCCGGTGGCTGGGTCTTCGTCGCGTGCGAGGGCCACCTGGTCTTCGTCGCAGAAGATGGAGCGACCAAGGTGATCCAGGCGCCGACCTACACGGGTGAGCTGCCTGGCGAACTTGATATCGGCGAGTGGGGTGAGGCCCTGAACAGCTTGTACCGAGCCTCGGCGCGATACGGCGTCTCGGGCGATCCTACAGCGCTCGAAAGATACCGGACGACGCCGAAGAACTACCAGTTGCTGGCTGGGCAGCAGAAGTTCGACGAAGAGGGTCGGCTATGGATTGCCACTCAGCGGGACCGCGACAAGTTCTCCTATATCGACATCTACTTGCCCGGCGATGCGACCTATTTCGGCAGCGTCCGGATCGATGGCCGCCTACGGGGTTTTGACCTTGTGGGAGCCACTCTGGCCGTGCTGGTCGAGCGCCGAATCACCCCCGACGATCCAGATAGCATCGCGGACCGGGCAGTCGACTGGTACGATGTGGGAGAATGGCGTTGAGCCCAACGTCCAAGCGGGAGCGCGTTGTCGTGATCGCCTCTCGGCGGATGCCGCTACGGTTCCGCTGACCCGTCCTGGCCAGGATCCGGCAAACGCACTTGGCCTTCACATGAAGTCGTAGTATTATCCAAAATAACTCAACTATTTCGGAGTACACTACGAATCCATGGCGATATACGCCCGCACTCCCGACCTGGAATTGCCCCCACACCAGTCGGCTTTCTTCTGGGGCGCCCGCGGGACGGGCAAGACGACCCTCCTGCGGCGGCGGTTTCCGCGATCCGCGCGCTTCGACCTCCTCGACACCCGCCTGATGCTGGAACTCACCCGCGCCCCCTGGACTCTATCGGAGCGCATCCAGGCCCTCGAGCCCGCACAGCGGAACCAGCCCATCCTCATCGACGAGATCCAGAAGGTCCCGTCGATCCTCGACGAAGTTCACCGGCTGAACGACGAAGACGGCCTCGGTTTCGTCCTCTGCGGTTCCAGCGCAAGAAAGCTCCGGCGAGGGGGTGCCAACCTCCTGGGCGGCCGCGCCCTGCGGTTCGATCTGCATCCGCTGACCTGGCCCGAGATCCCGGACTTCGACCTGCTGCGAGCGCTGAACCGGGGTCTCCTGCCCGCCCACTACGACTCCCCGTCCGCTGGCGAGGCGCTGGCCGCTTACGTGGACGACTACCTCAGGGAAGAGGTCTTCGAAGAGGGCCTGACGCGCAATGCCCCCGGCTTCGCGCGTTTCTTCGACGCCCTGTCGTTCTGTCATGGACGGATGGTGAACCACAGCGATGTCGCGCGGGAATGCGGCGTGACCTCCAAGACCGTGAAGGAGTATTTCCGGATCCTGGCCGACACCCTGGTCGGGGTCCTGGTGGAGCCGTTCGGCCGCCGCGGCTCCCGCGCGGTGATCACGAAGGCGCCGAAGTTCTACCTGTTCGATGTGGGTGTCGCCGGCCACCTCATTGGGAGGCGGATCGCGCGGCCAGCGGGCGAGGACTTCGGGCGCGCCTTGGAACACTTCATCCTGATGGAGATCCTCGCGTACCGCGCTTACAGCGGCCGCGACTTCCCGGTCCGGTACTGGCGCACGCGGTCGGGAGTGGAGTGTGATTTCGTGCTGGGGACGGATGGCGCCACAGCGGTCGAGGTAGTGGGTGGGGGGAGAGTGGGCCGCAGGGAGCTGAAGGGCGTGCGGTCGTTCGCCGACGAGCACGCGCCGCTTCAGGCCTTCGTGGTGTGCAACGACAGCGAGCCGAGACGGACGGAGGACGGGATCTGGATCCTGCCGTGGGAGCTGTTCCTGGAGGGGCTGTGGGGGGGTGAGGTGGTGTGAGGTGGTGGCAGCCTTAAGAACACGTCCATCGTACGCCATCGAGTTCGCGGGACAACTATCAAGCAAACGGAGTCATTCACCGCTCACAAGCTGCTCTCTAGCAACAAGGCAGTTCGCCACGTCGCCAGGGTCCTCTCGGTGTACTGCCGCTTGAACGCTCGGCGGGGTCGACCACCTACAGATTCAGCCAGACTCTCAAGTGAAACCACGCGACCAAGCAGGCCGAGCGCGTGAGCGGCAACGACCGCGGCTTTGTCGCAGCAACAGAGTTCGAAGTTGTGTTGGAAGGATGAGGCCAAGGCCAGGAGGTCGCGCTCACCGGGATCGAGCCGGTGGGCCCCAGGGTAGGAGAGTTGGAATTCAGCCCGGTCAGCGTCAGAGAGCGCCACGACTCGGCAGCGGGCGATGTTCTCGTCGGTTACGGTCACGTACCCGGGCGTCCCCATGTCTCCCCGGCGTAGCTCGTCCTCGCACTCCCGCACCGTCACCACCCGCTTCTGTCCCGCTATCGCGTTCCAGCAACCCGTGTCAACCGCCTCGATGACGATCATCGTGTCGACCAGCACGATGCCAGCCGCGGCCACGAGAAAGCCCTCAAGCGTCGAAATACGCCTCATGCCCGTACGCTCCAAGGACCTCCGCCAACTGCGTCACGGAAACTCCGAGAAGACCCGTGGCTCGCTTGACCGACAAGCGACCGGAGTCGAGCGCCACACTCAGCCGCTCCACGAAGGGCTCGCTGAATAGAGACGGTTCTCGGTCTCCGCATCGCACGTTGCCGTTCCTTGAGAGACGCCGATCCTCAATCCCGTCCAAATCGCTCTTGGAAAGCAAGTCCAAATTGAACAGGCGCCACTTGCACGCCTGCGCCGAGACCCGCATCGCGTCGGCGATGGTGTTCAGCCGGTCGTGAACGTCGGCAGCGCGGCTGCCCGAGTTCCACGCGCGGTCCATCGTCGCGGATGGCATTAGCAGCGCGGCTGCGAAGTTCTCTGCCAGCTTCTCGATTCGCCAACGCTTGCCGCGCCGGCGCCTGTCGACTGCGGTAGCGCGCGCAGGTGGAAGGGCGTCCCAAGTGAGGAGGTGGAACAGCTCGTGGGCCAAGTCGAAGTTCTGGCGACCCTCCGACTCCTGGCGATTGACCAGCGCGCAGTTCAATCCCGGCACCCGCGAGGCAGCCCCTGAAATGCCGGTCGGGGCGTCGATGTACAGGACCAACACATGGAGTCGGTCTTCCATCACGGACCGCAAACGCTCAGCCGGATGGCATCCGAGGTTCCAGGCCTCAACCGCCGCCTCGCCTGCGGCCTGCGCGTCCTCAAACGAGGAATCCGGACTCAAGTCCAGCTTGTAGCCCAACCAACGAGTTGGATGGCCCTGCTCTTGAGACAATTCCCGATACATCGCGATCCATTTCCCGGCGCGACGCTCGAATCGGTCAAGCGCCTCATTCTCTACATCGGTGCTGGTCCTGAAGGAGAACTGCCCCTCGCCCACCAGGCGAAATGGGTCAGTGAAGTAGTCCAGGTCGACATCAAGGACCTGCGTGCTGCGGATCAACTCTGGGGCGCTTAGCCGGCGGTCTCCGGATTCGATACTGGCGATTGTCTGCCGGTGTCGCACCCCCAAGGCATCGGCCAGTTGCTGCTGGGTCAGTCCGGATCTCTCGCGAGCTGCCTTCAGTCGGAGACCGATACGGACGTCGGATTCCATTGGCATGGATGCAAGGTAACCTTGCTTACGGCGATTCGCAAGCAAACGGCACCGGATCCCCCTACCGAAACCGCCCCTGCAGCTCCTCCAGCTTCGCCGCCCCCGGACACAGCTCCTCGAACGGGTAGTCGGCCAGCGGCTCCGCTACCGTCCCCTGGATCCCGTGGAAGTCGGCCTCCTCGCCCGCTTCCGGCGCCTCCTCCACATACAGCAGCCCCGTCGCCACCTCCCCCGCCCGCTGCCGCTCCCTGATGTAGGTGTACACCGCGTCGCGGTCGGTCGGATCGTAGTCCTCGGGCACCTTGCGGAACTGGATGCGGCTGCCGTCGTGCATCTGGACCGAGCGGGCGTCGCCGGATTCGTACGACGCCGCGATCTCTTCGGCGGGGGGCACGAAGTCGGCGTAGACCAGCTGGTTGTAGTTGTCGCGGGTGTACTGGTAGCTCTTGGTCGAGCCGCGGTGGTCGTTGAAGGTGACGCAGGGCGAGATGATGTCGATCAGGGCGAAGCCACGGTGGCGCAGGCCCGCCTTGAGGATGGGGACGAGCTGCTCCTTGTCGCCGGAGAAGCTCCGCGCCACGAAGCCCGCGCCCAGGTTCAGCGCCAGCAGGACCGAATCGATGGGGTGCTCGCGGTTGATCTCGCCGCGCTTGGCGGTCGAGCCGACATCGGCGGACGCGGAGAACTGCCCCTTCGTGAGGCCGTAGACGCCGTTGTTCTCGATGATGTACAGCATGTCGACGTTGCGGCGGACGACGTGGGCGAACTGGCCCATCCCGATCGAGAGGCTGTCGCCGTCGCCGGAGACGCCGATGCAGATGAGGTCGCGGTTGGCGGCGTGGGCGCCCGTGGTGATCGAGGGCATGCGGCCGTGGACGCCGTTGAAGCCGTGCGCCTCCTTCAGGAAGTAGGTCGGGGTCTTGCCGCTGCACCCGATCCCCGACGTCTTGGCCACCTCGTGCGGCGCGATTTCCAGCTCCCAGAAGGCCTCGATGATCGCCGCGGTAATGGAGTCGTGGCCGCACCCGGCGCAGAGCGTGGACATCGTGCCCTCGTAGTCGCGGCGGGTCAGGCCGAGGCGGTTCTTGGCCAGGCCCGGGTGGTGGATGCGGGGCTTCTTGATGTAGGTCATCAGGCGGCGCCCTCCGAAGCCTCCGTGCGCGGGCCGGCCGCGGCCGCGGCATGGCCGGCGCCGGCGGACTGCGGGACGGCGGCGGGCGCTCCAATGTCGATATGGGACTTGAGCCCGTCCATCACATGGTGGCAGCTCATCGGGTACCCGCCGTAGTACCGGATCGACACCAGCGAGTCCTTCGCGGCTCCCGTCTCCGCGATCAGCAGCTTCCTCAACTGCCCGTCCCGGTTCTGCTCGACGATGAAGTTGACCTCGTGCCTCGCCAGGAACGGCTCGACCTCGGGGTGGAACGGGAACGCCCTTACACGCATGTAGTTGGCCGCGACCCCGCGCTCGGCCAGCTCTTCGACGGCTTCCAGCACCGCCCCGCGGCACCCGCCGATCGTCACCAGCCCGATCTTCGCGCCCTCCTGCAGCCGGATCTCCGGCGCGGGCAGGTGCGGCGCCGCTCCCTCGATCTTCCTCCCTACGCGCGCGAGCACATCCGCGTACGGCTCCGAGTCCTCGGTGTAGTTCCCGTAGCGGTCATGACCCGAGCCGCGCGTCAGGTACGCCCCCTTGGGGTGCACGCCCGGCAGCGTCCGCCACGGGATCCCGTCGCCGTCCACGTCCAGGTAGCGGTGAAACGGTCCCGTCGCCTTCTCCAGCTCGTCCGCGGTCAGCACCTTGCCCCGGTCCGGCCGGTAGGCGTCGTCCCATTCGAGCTTGGGGATGACCCAGTCGTTCATCCCTATGTCCAAATCCGTAAGCACGAAGATCGGCGTCTGGAACCGCTCCGCCAGGTCGAACGCCTCTACCGCCATCTCGAAGCACTCGTGCGGGTTGGCCGGGAAGATGACGATGTGGCGCGTATCCCCGTGCGACGCATACGCCGCGAACTGGATGTCGCCCTGCTGGGTGCGCGTCGGCATCCCCGTCGACGGCCCCACCCGCTGCACGTCGAAGAACACCGACGGCACCTCCGCGTAGTACGCCAGCCCGATGAACTCGCTCATCAGCGACAGGCCGGCCCCGCTCGTCGAGGTGAAGGCGCGTGCGCCCGCCCACGCGGCCCCGATCACCATCCCCGCGGCCGCCAGCTCATCCTCCGCCTGGACGATCGCGAAGCGGTTCTTCCCCGTCTCGGGGTCCTTGCGGAACTGGTGGCAGAAGGCGGTGAAGGCGTCGACCAGCGAGGTGGACGGCGTGATCGGGTACCAGGCGGCCACGGTCGCGCCGGCGTACACGCACCCGAGCGCCGCGGCGGTGTTTCCGTCGATCACGATCGAGTCGCGGTTGCCGTCCATCGGCTCAAGGTGGACGGGGAGCGGGCAGTCGAAGTGCTTCATCGCGTAGTCGTAGCCCAGATCGATCGCGAGCTGGTTGGCGTCGAGCAGCTTCGCCTTGGCCGCGAAGGTCTCGTTCAGCAGGCCCCGGACGATGTCCAGGTCCATCTTGAGGAGGGCGGCCAGCGCGCCGACGTAGCAGATGTTCTTCATCAGGATGCGCACGCGCGATCCCTGGAAGTTGTCGACGGTCATCTTCGCGAGCGGGACACCCAGGAAAGTGACGTCGTCGCGGTTCAGGTCGCGCGGCAGCGGCCAGCTCGAGTCGTGCAGGACCCAGCCGCCGGTCGTGACCTCTTCGATGTCGCGCTTGTAGGTCGCCGGGTTCATCGCGACGGTGAGGTCGAAGCGCGCGGTGCGAGCGGTGTGTCCCCGCCCGTTCGCCCGGATCTCGTACCAGGTCGGCAGCCCCTGGATGTTGGACGGGAAGAGGTTCTTCCCCGACACGGGGATCCCCATGCGGAAGATCGCGCTGCGAAGCAGTCCATTGGCGCTGGCCGACCCCGTCCCGTTGACCGTTCCGATCTTGAAGGCGAGGTCGTTGATGCGGCGCGCAGGGGGGCCGCCGTTGGGGCTCGCGGGGGG
>VXLT01000263.1 GCA_009841475.1 Gemmatimonadota bacterium | reverse complement strand
GGCGCGCCCACCCCGGCGCCGCCCTCCCCCCCCCCTACAAGGGCCCCCGCCGGCACCACGCGGCCCCGGCGCGCCCCGACGACCCCCCGCTCCCCCGCCTCTCCATCATCGCCACCGCGCACAACGAGGAGCGGTCCATGGAGCGGGCCCTTCGCTCGCTCCTCGCCCTGCGCTACGCAAACTACGAGGTCATCTTCGTCAACGACCGCTCCACCGACCGCACCGGCGAGATCGCCGAACGGCTGAGCGCCGGAGACGCGCGTCTCAGGGTGCTCCACATCGTCGAACTTCCCGCCGGCTGGTTCGGCAAGACCCACGCGGCCCGGCGCGGCGCGGAGGCGGCCACCGGTGAAATCCTGCTCTTCACCGACGCCGATGTGGTCTTCGCCCCTGACGCCGCAGCGTGCGGCGCGAGGCACCTGCTCAGGGAACGCCTCGATCATCTTGCCGCAGCGCCTCGTGTCACAGTCACAGGCACCATGCTCCGGGCCTGCACCATCGCAACGCAGCTGTTCATCGGCGCGAGGCAGAGGCTCTGGAAGGTGGGCGACCCGCGCAGTTCCGCCTTCATCGGAATCGGCGCCTACACGATGATGCGCGCCGACTCCTACTGGGCCATCGGCGGACACGAATGCGTCGCGCTCCGGCCGGACGAGGACCTTCGCCTGGGCCAGATCGTCAAGCGGTCCGGGATGCGGTCGGGATTCCTGAAGGGGGTCGAGTTGCTGGAGATCCGTTGGTACCACTCCTTCGGCGACTTCGTTCGGGGCCTCGACAAGAACTTCTTCGCCGCCCTCGACTACAGCGTCTTCATGGTGACGGGCTCCACCGTTACGCTTGCCTGGCTCGCCGCCGGGCCCATCGTGATGGCGCCGCTCCTCCTGGCGACCGGCCAACCCCTCGCCGGTGCGCTCTACGCTGCCTGCCCGGTCATCTGCTGGGCGGCGGCCACGACCGTTTCAAGGGACAATTCCTACCCGTGGCAGTACGTCCTTCCCTTTCCGCTGGCCGTGCTTGTGATCGTTTTCACAATCTGGCGCTCCACGCTGATCACGATCTTCCGCGGCGTTTCGTGGGGCGGTCCACCGGTGCCGCTGAGGGAGTTGAAGAAGGCGCGAATCAGGCGGTAACCCGGTTCGCCGCCGCCCGCGCCGCAACGTATGTTTCGGCATGCTTCTCAACTGCGACATGGGCGAAAGCTACGGCCCCTGGGAGAAGGGCGCCGACGCAGCGGTGATGCCGCTGATCGACTGGGCCAACATCGCCTGCGGGGGCCACGCCGGCGATCCCGACACGATGGCCCGCACGCTCGGGCTGGCCACCAGGCACGGTGTGAAGCCGGGTGCCCACCCGGGCTACCCTGACCGGCGCAACTTCGGCCGTCTGCGACTGGATTGGCCCATCGACTCGCTCATCCTGGAGATCCAGGCGCAGATCGGTGCTTTGCAGGCCGTTGCCACCGCGCTGGGCACACCGCTCAACCATGTGAAGCCGCACGGGGCCCTGTATCTGGCCATGATGGCGGACGACCGGCTGCTCACGCGATTGGCCGAGGGGGTCGCGGCCGTCGATGGATCGCTCGCTTTCGTGTTGCAGGCGACGCCGGATCGCGACCGGCACGAGGAGTTGCTCGAACACACGGGACTCAAGCTGGTGTTCGAGGCGTTCGCGGACCGCGCCTACGGGGCGGACGGTCGTCTGCGGCCGCGGTCGGCCGAGGGAGCTGTTCTGACCGACCCCGACGCGGTCGCTACTCATGTGAAACGTCTCCTGGGGGGCTTCGTCGAGACTCCGGCGGGTCCCGTGGCGGTGGCGGCCGAGACTCTCTGCGTGCACGGCGACAACCCTTCGGCCTTCGAGTCGCTGCGCCGCATCCGGGAGCTGGTTCCGCGCCCGGCAGCCCGTGGATAGTTCCCGCAGGGCGGCGAGGACGACGAGGTGCCGGGCTGGCTAGCATGATCACCTTCCCCGGGCCCGCCAGCGCGCTGGTTACCCTGCCGGTCGCGCCCGACCGCGACGGAATCGCCCGGGTGCTGAGCCTTGAGCGGTTCGCGCAGGAGAATCTGCCCGGTGTGCGGGCGACCATCCCGGCCTTCAATCGCCTCCTGGTCGAGGGCACGCCGCGCCGGTGGGACCCCGCCGAGGTCGCGAGCCGACTGGAGGGCGCGGCACGGGACGCACTCCAGGCCGCGACGAAGACGCCGAAGACCGCGACAGTCTCCCTGCCGGTGTGCTACGACCTCGATCTGGCGCCCGATCTCGAACAGCTGGCAACCAGGGCGCAATTGACCGCCCGGGAAGTGGCCAGACTCCACAGCGCGCCGACCTACCTGGTGCTCGCGACGGGATTCGCCCCGGGGTTCGCGTACCTGGGCGATGTCGACGCGCGCATCGCCATGCCACGCCGTCCATCACCCCGAGCCCGGGTCCCGCAGGGTGCGGTCGGGATCGCCGACCGGCGCACCGGTGTCTACCCGACCGCGGGACCTGGCGGCTGGCAACTGGTCGGCCGCGTCCCACCGGCGCTCTTTGAGGATGCCGCCGAGCGCATCGCGCGCTTCACCCCGGGCGGGCCGGTCGAGTTCCAGCCCATCGGGCGCAAGGACTACGAGGCGGAGTGCGGCTGAACGCGCCCGACCGCAGCGGCGCGCCCCACGGCGTGGTGGATCGCCCGGGGCCGTACTGCACGGTCCAGGACCTGGGCAGGACGAGCGGACTGCGCGCCGGACTCGCGCCCGGCGGCGCGATGGACCAGCGCGCGTACCTGTGGGCCAACCGGCTGCTCGACAATGACCCGCGCGCCGCCGCACTGGAGGTCACCCTGGGAGGTCTCGCTCTCACCTTCGCCGTCGAGACGGTCGTGGCCCTCACCGGTGCCGACTGCGCTGCCACCCTCGACGGTGTTGAGATGGGCGGGTGGAGGACCATCCGCGCGCGGCCGGGCCAGGTCCTGCGACTCGCGTACAGCGCGACAGGCATGCGCGCATACCTCGCATTCCCGGGCGGCCTCGCGACCGACCGCGCGTTCGGCTCGGCCTCCGGCGTCGCACGTGATGGCTTGCCCGGGCTGCTTGGCCGGCCGCTCCTGGAGGGGGAGCGGCTACGTTGGGCGGACCCCCACCGGGTCTTCCCAAACCGTCACGTACCCGCCCATCTCGTCCCTCCGGCGAGCGCCGAGCAACCCGTGATCCTGCCCCTCATCGTCGGCTACGAGTGGTCCGAATTCTCGGAAGCCGACCGCAAGAGCGTGTTCGGCGAGGAGTGGACGATAGGCCCGGCAAGCGACCGGACCGCGATCCGGCTGGACGGACCCGAACTGGCGTCGGGTCCGGAGACACTGGACTCCTCACCCCTGGTCGACGGCACGGTCCAGGTGACCGGCGACAGCCGCCCGCTCGTCTTCATGCGCGACCGTCCCACGATCGGCGGCTACCCGAAACTCGGCGGAACCGACCTGATTTCACTCGACACCCTCGCGCAGGCCCGGCCCGGCTCGCCCGTCCGATTCGTTCGGGCGGTCCCGGCCGCGCTTCGGCGCGCGATGGTGCGCCGCGAGGAGTTCTTCGAGATCCGCTAGCGGGAATCCATCCCTCAGCGATTCCCCCGCCCCACCACGCACTCCGGCGTTTCCCCCCGCACCCACGCCGCCAGCATCTGCCACTCGGGATCGTCCGTCGTCGCCCACCGCCGCGGCCCGCCGTGGAAGTAGTCGCCCCCTCCCGCCGGCGCGAGCGGATGCGTCAGAAGCCGGCTCATCATCGGCTGGCCGGGCTCCACGAAGCGGCGTGCGGCTGCGAAGTTGCGCTCCGATTCCTCCTCGTTCCAGAAATCGCGCCCCTCGGGGATGGGCCGGGCAAAGCCGCGCGAACCCGACTCGTGACAATGCACGCACTCCACGTCGCCGGGGCGCTTGTCGAGGAAGACCCGCTGCACGCATTCACGGAAGAAGTCGAAGTCCAGGCTCGGCGGGAGGGCGCGCTCGACCGGATCGGCCGCGGCGACCCAGTCGGCCATCGCCCGCCATTCGGGGTCCGCCTGCGATTGGAAGAACTTCCCGCCCACATGCAGGGCCGCGCCGCCGGCCGACCTTGCGAGCGCCTTCCTCAGCAGCCGGCTGCCGTCCGGATCGCCGGGCGTGACCAGGCGCGCCACGACCCGGAAGTTCCTGCGGGAATCCTCTTCCGACCAGAACACCTCTCCTTCGGCGGTCTCGCGGAGCCGCTGGAGGCGCAGGGGCGTCCCCTGCTCCGCATGACAGGTGACGCATGCAGCGCGCCCGGGACCCCACCCGCCGCGGTCAACCAGGAAGATCGGCTCGACGGTCGCGCGGTAGCGATCAAAGCTCAGCGGCGTCTGACCCGCGACCCTGGCGGCGCCGGAAGCGCACCCCACCAGCGCCACAGCCACTGCGAAAACTGTGCGCTGGCGGGCCGGTGGCCAGAGGGGGACCACCGCGAGCCCGGACCGCCACCAGGGGCCCCGCGCGACGCCAAGCCGACCGAGAACGCTCAGCAGCGGACCGCCGACCATCCCCGTGACAACTCCCCTCACCGGAAAACCACCGTCTTGTTACGCTTCGGCACCTGGCCCACCGGAATGCGGGCCACTTCCCTCATCTCCCGCGTGTCGACCACCGACACGTCGTTCGACCCGGCGTTCGCCACGTACAGGTAGCGGCTGTCCGGCGTCATCGTCAGCCAGTCGGGGATGTGGCCAACCTCGACGCCCCCCAAATATTCCAGATCCGGCAGCGACCACGCATACACGTGCCCGTTGGGCTTGCTCGTCGACCACAGCTGGCGCCCGTCCGGGGAAACCGCGAGCCCGTGGCCCGGCGATCCCTGCAGCGCATCGTTCGTCACCCGCGAGATCGGCAGGCTCGGCATGTCCAGCTTCTCCACGACCGTGCGCGTTGCGAAGTCCACCACCTGGACTCCGTGATAGTTGGAGATCTGGACAAACAAACGCTTCGTCGACCCGTCCGGATGGGTCTCGAACGCCATCGGCCGCACGCCCCCGTCGGGGTAGCCGCCCGTCGAACGGCCGCTGAAGTGGAGCGACCAGACCGGCTCGTCGATCGAGGTGTCGATGATGGTCAGGGTGCGCGCGCCGATCATCCCGGCCGCGACGTGCCGTCCGTCGGGCGACATGAACACGTTGTGCACCGTCCCCAACGTCCGGATCGTCTTCACCACCTCACCCCGCTCCAGGTCCACGATATCGACGCAGCTGCACCCCTGGATGATCGCCACATACACCTTCCGGCCATCATTGCTGATCGCGATGTTGTGCGGCCGTCCCGATAGCGGGATCCGCTCCGTAACCGTCATCACATCCGTCGGCACGATCTCCAGCGTGCGGTGGATCTCGTTGCTGAAGTACAGCGCGCTCCCGTCCGGCGCCGCCGCGACCCCGTGCGCCTTCGGAATCCCCTCGATCACCTGCACGACCTGGTGCGTGGCCGGGTCGATGATGTGCACGTTGTCGCCGGCCGAATTCGTCTGGACGATCCGCACCTTGCCCGACTGGGCCGCGGCGGGTGTGGCCGGCGCAAGCGGCAACAGGAAGACCACAGCAAGGAAGCCCGGGACGGGCCAAGACGGGCGCTTCATCGCAACCTCCTGCGTTCGCGACAATGTGAGCAAAAGGTACGCCCCGGTGCCCACGGCAGCCAGACCACGCCAGCCGCATGGAGCCCAACCCTACAACGCGGCTAAGTCACCCGTCCCACTCCGCCAGCATGATCCCGTTTGCGAACGCATACGGACTGCCATAACGGCACCCCATCCCCTCCTCCCGGCCCACCTCGCGCCAGTCGCGCCGCGGCAACCTCTTGAACCAGGTCGCGCGGCCGCACCCCAGCCCGTCCGCCGCGATCATCGCGTCGAGCGCCGGGTTGTAGCCCATCGGCACCGTGATGACGAAGGTCCCACCAGGCGCCAGTAGCCCGAGACATCGATCCAGCGCGGCGCGAACCTTCGCCGCCACCGCCTCCGGCCCCTCCGGCCCGCCCGCTTCGTCGAAGGCGATGTGCTCGAAGGTCGAAATCGACAGGATCAGGTCGAAGCGCCGCCCCGGCGCGAAGTCGACGATGTCCACCTGAAGCGCCCCGGGCTCGTACTTGTCGACGACGGTGTGCCCTCCGCCGAAATAGTGCGCGGTGACGTTGCCGACCTCGAGAACGCGCTCCTCCGGAACCCCGGCCAGAAACCGCCGGGCCAGCGCCAGCTCAACGCAGCGCTCGTTGGCCCACGTCACGTTGTGGCGAGCGTACACCAGCGGGATCGAATCGCCCCGAAACTCCACCGCACGCTCCCGCAGCAGCGGAATCACCAGCGGCGCCATCACCGTCCGAACCGGCTTCAAGAACAGCTGGGCAAAGCCGAAACGCCGGATGAACCAGCCGACGCCGCCGGCCCTGCGCACCCAGCCCGCCAGGGGTGGCCTGGATTCGTTCCTCACTCCCGCACCCCATAGACGACGATCTGCGGAACCATCGCGCGGCTGTACTCCAGCGCATACACCGCCGGTTCCCCGCCACGATTCAACAGCGCGGGGGTGTACCCGTCCCACACATGCCTCCCGAGGTGCCGCCGCTCGCGCAGGCTGAACACATCGAGGCGGATGTCGAAGTAGTCGTCTTCGGTGTTCGGGGCCGGGTACGGCCCTCCCCGTCCCTGCACCATGGGCACCTCATCCCACTCGGGGTCGGCGGTCCGGATCAGCATCCAGAGGTTGTCGTCCCCGTCGACCGCCAACTCACGCAGCAGCGTTGCCGGCGGCTCCCTGGCCAGGTCCGGTTCTTCGTAGATCTCCGGGAACCAGGGAAGGTCGCCGTCGAAGTCTCTCAGGAACTCGCCCTCCACGGACCATTCCTGGACCGCCGGGGTCGCGATCCAGCCCCACCACACCGTACCGGGACGGCTCGACACGCTCGCCGCTACGCGTTTGCCGAAGTTCCACTGGAGTCCGGTCACTTCGGCTCCCTCGTTCGCGGCACCGAAGCGAAGCGTGATCGCCCCGCTCGACAGGTCCACAAGGTGGAGCGGGTGCTCGATAACCCTCGTGCGCCAGGTGGTCGTAGTGACGACGATCCGGTCCTGGCCGACGGGTGTAATCGGTCCGGTCTCCGGCAGGCGGTAGCTGTGACGGGTGATGTATTCCCCGGCGGGCGACAGGATGACCAGCGCGCTCTTGATCATGTCGAGCACCACGATTCGCCCGTCGATCACATGGACATCGCCGATGCCGCGGAATTCGCCCGGTCCATCACCCTCTCCCCCGATTTCCCGCAGGAACGTTCCGTCGTGGTCGAAGATCTTGATGCGGGTGTCCCCCGGAAGAAAGTGCAGATACCCGAGTTCTTCGTCCCAGACGACGCGCACATGTTCGCCCTCGATGATCCCGGGTCCGTCCGCATCGCCGAGCCGGACCAGTTCGGTGGCCTCGAGTTCGCAGTCGTTGCAGAGTTCGAAGTCGCTCCAGTTGAGGACTTCCTGCGCGGGAAGGGGGGGGGGGGTGGCGGCTGGGGATTATAACCAAAACCGAACCC
>VXLT01000177.1 GCA_009841475.1 Gemmatimonadota bacterium | reverse complement strand
GTCGACTTCCGGCCGGGCGGCGGGGGTGTGTGGAGCGGCGTCGTCGTCTACGTGACCATTCCGGCGGCCGGCGGGGAAGGGGCCGGCGGGGAGGCGGACCGTCGTGCCGGCGGGGGCCCGGGCCGCGGCCCTGACCTGTCCCCCGATGTAGAGGCGAACCCCGACGGTGTCGCTCGCGGGGGCACCCGCGATCGTAACCGCGGCCTCGGTTCGGCGCCCGGCCAGTGGAGGGAGACCCCCGCCGAAAGAGACCGCCGCGATCCCGCGGTTGTTCGCCCCGGGGGCGTGCGCGCCGAACGCAACGATGGGAGTGTCGTCGGGGGCGAGCGGGGGCTCGGGCATCGCCGCGGCCTGGAGATCGGTGAAGACATGGATTTCGCGGTCAGGCAACTCGCTCTGCGCGACGAGGGCGCGGGCCCGTTCGATCGCCGCACCGAGATCGCCGAAGGTGTGAGCGGGCATGGTGGCGTCGATCGCGGACCGCGCCTGCACAACCCCTCCCGGCACCGCCGGCTCCCAGGGCGTTCCGGCCCGCAACACCCAGATGATGTCGTCGTGGCTGGCGTTCGCAACGCTCTGCCGGGCCACGGCCTTCAGGGTGTCCAGCAACCGGCGCCCGTCCTGGATGATCGTCGTGCTCAGGGAGTTGTCGATCACCAGGGCCAGCGCGGTGGGGTCGTGGCTCCCTCCCGATCCCCGCAGGTGGAGGCGGGCGCCCAGGAGAACGAGCAGAACCACGATCGCCGCGCGCAACAGGAGGAGCAGGAGCTGCTGGGTGCGGATCTGGCGCGCATGCTCCCTCTCGGTCCGGAGCAGGTAGCGAATCGCCGGGAAGGTGAAGATCTTGCTCTCCTGCCGATAGAAGAGGTGCAGGATGATGGGCACCAGCACGGCCGCGCCGGCGAGCAGGAAGAGGGGATTGAGGAAGCCCATTCAGGGGAGCCGCTGGCGCTTCCAGAGGTAGAAGCGCAGGGCGCGAGAAAGCGGCTCGTCGGTTCCGATGGTGGAGTATGCGATGCCGCGGCTCGTCAACTCGGTGGTCCAGTCGGCGATTGCGCTGTTCACGGCGTCGCGGTACTGCCGGCGCATGTCGGCGACCGAAGTGCGCAGCGAATCACCCGTCTCGGGGTCCACGAACCGCGTTTCGCCGGTCGTAGGCAGGTCGCGTTCGCCGGGATCGATGAGATGGAAGACGAGCACCTCGTGCCCGGTGTGCTGCAGGTATACGAGCGCCTTGGCGGTCGCGGCCGGATCCACGAGCAGGTCCGAGATCAGGATCACCAGCCCCTTGCGCTTCAGGCGCATGGCGACGCGCTTGATCGCGGACTCCGAGTCCGTCCGGCCGCCCCCCTTGAGCGCGTTCAGGTGCCTGAGCAGCATCCGCCAGTGCATCTTGCCTCCGCGCGCCCGGATCTGCCGCACGATCCTTTCGTGGAAGGCCATGAACCCCACGATGTCGCCCTGGCGGGTCAGGATGAGCGAGATGGCGGCGGCGAGGTGCTTCGCGTACCACAGCTTGGTGGGAAGCCCCGCCCGGGAGGACCATTCCATGGACTCGCTCACATCGATCAGCATGTAGGCGCGGAGGTTCGTCTCCTCCTCGTACTGCTTCACGAAGAAGCGGTCGGAGCGCGCGTACATCCTCCAGTCGAGCGTGCGCAGATCGTCGCCCGGCTGGTAGGCCCGCAGCTCCGCGAACTCGGCCGAAAAGCCGCGATTGGGGGAGCGGTGCAGGCCGAGCATGAACCCGTGTACCACCTGCCGGGCGATGATGTCGATTCCACCCAGCTGGGCCAGCGTCGCGGGATCCAGCAGGTCGGTGCGCCGGTCCAGGTGCGGCGTGACGGTTTCGTTGGTAGCCATGGCCACTGAATCTGTGGCGGGTGTCCGGCGCGGGGAAGGGTGCCGGGAGCGCCCCCGGGTGGTGCGGCTGCCGGTTGCACCGGCTCAGCCCCGGGGTCAGAGCCGGGCGGCCGCCGGCCATGGCGCTCGAGACTGAGCCGGGCGAGGGTCGTTCAGCCTCCCGGCCGGTACGTCACCGACATCTTGATCCGGCGTCCCTTGGGGCTGTGCGTATACCCGTCGTACGACTGCTCCCAGCGGACGTGCGGCGGATCGGCGTCCAGGGCATTCATCACGTAGAGCCCGATGTCCAGCTTGCTGGAAGCGCGGCGCAGCAGGTTGAGATCCCAGGTCACGAACTGGTCGATCTCCTCGAAATCGGTGCCCACGAAGAGCTCGTTGGTATAGCCCGCCACCATGTGGAGATGGTTGACCAGGCTGTAGTCGCCGAAGTGGTAGCCGGCCGACAGGCTCGACTTCCACTGGGGGAGCGGCGGCGCGATCGGGTTGCCCCAGTTCAGCTTGCCAGCCGCGTCGTGCTCGGCGAATACCTCCGTTCCGCCAACATCCAGCGCCCTGACGAAGAACTGGTTCGTATAGGTGCCGTCGAGTCCGAGCGAGACGACGGCTTCGCCCACCGGAATCCGCGCACTGGCGTGCAGGTCGAACCCCGACATCTCGATCCCCGGCCAGTTGACGTTGCGCACCTCGATCCGTTCGACGGACTGCACGTCGCAACTGCCGGTGCCGCGCCCGTCCGGACAGGTCACGAACTGCTGGATCGCGGCCCGCGCGCTTCCCCCCATGTCGTACAGGCTGCTGATGCCCGCGTACGGCAACACGTCGATCACATCCCGGAAGTCGTAGTCCCAGTAGTCGAGCGACGCGCGTAACCTGGGCAACTGGAGGTTGAGGCCCACGTTGTAGGTGAAGGCCCGCTCCGGCACGAGGTGCCTGTCGCCGTACGTGTCGATGGCCTTGTAGATGCCGGCTTCGCTCACATATTCCAGCGATGTGTGGAGGTCCTCGTTGAGGTCGTCCACCGATGGGGTCCGGAAGGTCGTCTGGACCGAGGCGCGCAGAGCCAGCGGCCCCGCCAGCGCCACTCTGAGCGCGACCTTCGGGTCGAAGCTGCGCACGGAGCCGTGAAACTCGTAGTTCGCCGCCACCTGGCCGCGAATGCGATCCCCGAGCTCGAGTTGGGACTCGGCGAAGAAGCGATGCACGGTCTGGGCGTCGTCGTAGTTGTAGAAGCCGGTCGTGAAGTGGAACGGTCCGACCTTCTCCAGGCAGCTCCGGTCACCGGGAACGGGGCAGGGGTTGATCGCGAGATCCGCGGCCTCGTTCGGAACGGCTGAAACGCTGAGCCTGCGGAACTGGTACCCGAAAGCGTAGTCGGCCACCTCCTCGACGGCGGTGCCCCTGAGCATCGCGTCGACCGTCACAAGGTTGGCCGCGTTGTCGAGGTTGACTTCGTCGTTCATCCAGTCGATGAGCTCCTGGGTGTTTTCCATTCCAGGCACGTAGTCCGGGTTCGCTGAGCCATGGTAGGTCGCGCCGGGCTGTGCGGAATGCTGGTGGGCGCTGCTAAAGGGGTTGTAGTACATGCAGCCCCCCTGGCCCGCCACCGCTCCTCCCACGGGGCCGAGGGCCATCCCGGACGGGGTAGACGGATCCACGACCACGCCGACTCCGCAGTTCGGGCCCCCGAAGCCGCGGAAAGCCAGGAACTTGCGGTACAGGTACTCCCCGGGGAGGTTCGCATTGCCCGCCGAACGGGAGAAGCTGGCGGCCACCTCGAAGGCGGCCTCCCGCTCTCCGAAGAGTTCGAGGTCGCGTTCCAGCGAGGCGGCGATCCTCTGGGTGCGCAAGTCCCGCCTGAGGGTGCGTGGCGGGCCGGAGTTGCCGACCATGCGGCCGAAGAAGTACCAGTCGTTCTCCAGGCACTCCCCGCGCGTGGCGAATCCCGCGCTCTGTCCGTAGCTCTGGCAGAACACGCTCCGCCCGGGGTGGTCCGGCTGGATCAACTGGGTGCCGTTGTACGGCGAGATCGGCGGGTACGACGGTGTCGTGAGCCAGTTGGGGACCGTGGCCTCCGCCCACAACGCCTCGAGGTGGTAGCGCGACCGGTCGCCAACTTCGCCGTTCAACTCGGCGAAGGCCCGGATCTGCCGGGATTCCTCCGCCAGATTGTCGAAGGGCGCGTAGCGAAACCTGCAGGTGTCGGACTGTCTGAATCCTCCGAAGTCCAGGCACTGCGGATCGATGAATATGCCGCCCCATCCCCCGTAATGGGCGTCCGTCAGGGCCGCGATGAACTCCTCCCGGGTCTCGTCGCCGGTCAACCTCGGGAAGAGGAATGCGCCGGGGTTCCCCGTGTAGGACCAGCCTCCGCCGCCGGCGACGAAATCCTGGAGCATCCAGTCGCGCTCCTCCGGCAACAGCTCCTGGGTCGCGAACACCTCGGCGGAGACGACCGCGTGGGCGCTCTCGCCCAGGGGAGAGCCCCAGATCGCCCCCACGTTGGTCTCGCCGGCACCCGCGAAGTACTCGTGGGCGCCCGTGAATTCGAGCCCCTCGAAATCGTCGCGAGTCAGGAAGTTGACCACCCCGGCCACAGCGTCGGAGCCGTAGACGGCCGAAGCTCCCTCCTTCACGATCTCCACGCGGTCCACCGCAACCGACGGGAAGGCGTTCACATCCACGAACCGGCCGCCGGAGATCCGCATCGGAAACTGTACCTGGCGCCTGCCGTTGAGCAGCACCAGGGTACGGGAGGCGCCGATCCCCCGCAGGTTCACGCTGGCGGCCGTCTCGGTCACGAGGCCGGGCGGGCGGGTCGTATACCAGCCCTGGCGGGCACCGAGGATGCCGCTGCTGGCCGTCACGTTGCGGAAGAGGTCGAACGACTGCGGTGCGCCCTGCTCGGCCAGGGTCCGGCGCCCCATCACCGACACCGCGTACGGCAGCTCCACCGGGGACTCCGAGAAGGCCGTGCCCGTGACCACCAGCTCGTCCACGTGAAGAACCGAATGCTCCATCTCCAGTTCCAGGGACACCGTCCCGCCGCTTGTGACGGTGACTGTTCGGACCACGTCCAGGTGGCCGATAAGCTCGGCGCGCAGCTCGTGCGTCCCTGCCGGAACTCCCTCCAGGGTGAAGCGCCCTCCGTCGCGCGAGAGCACCCCGATGCCCAGGGTCGGGATATGTATCTGTACCCCGTCCAGGAGTTCCCCGGATTCGGCGTCCGCGACCGTTCCCGTGATGGTTCCGGTGGTCTGCGCGTGGATCGGCGAGGCCTCGATTGCGAGGAGGATGGCCAGGAAGACGATTGACAGTCTCATTGCTTTGTCAGACATGCGAATGGCTCCGGACACTGGGAGTGCAGGCGGGAGGCGCGGTTTTCGCACCTGGCGGCAGTGTTGAGTATTGGCCGGACGATGGCGATATGCAACCGGCTGGGTGCTGGCGCGGGGACACTCGCCTGGCTGCCGGCCGCCCCGGCGCCGACCGAGGCCGGGCCGGAATTGACCCCGAAAAAGCGCCGCCGTTACCTTCGTTCGTCGCCTTCGGGGTGGCCGGGCGCGGCCGCGCCCCGCGCTCCCTTCACCCCCAGATTCCGGCTTTGTTTCCAAGTGCGGACCGACCTGATTCGCAATTTCTGCATCATCGCGCACATCGACCACGGCAAGTCCACCCTGGCCGACCGGCTCCTGGAGTCGACCGCCACCCTGGACAGCCGGAAGATGCGCGCGCAGGTCCTTGATTCCAACGAACTCGAGCGGGAGCGCGGGATCACGATCAAGCTCCACGCGGTCCGGATGTCCCACCGCGCCCGGGACGGCCGGGATTACGCCCTCAACCTGATCGACACCCCCGGACACGTCGACTTCACCTACGAGGTGTCGCGCTCGCTCGCCGCCTGCGAGGGCGCGATACTGGTCGTGGACGCGACCCAGGGAGTGCAGGCCCAGACCCTCTCCAACCTCTTTCTGGCGCTCGACGCCGACCTCGAGATCATTCCCGTGCTGAACAAGATCGACCTGCCCGGGGCCGAGCCGGAGCGGCGGCGGCAGGAGGTCGCCGACCTCATGGGCATCGACGCGGAGTCGGTGCTCGAGGTGAGCGCGAAGGAGGGGCGCGGGATCGACGAGGTGCTGGAAGCGGTGGTACGCCGCATCCCGGCTCCGGGGGGCGACCCGGCGGCGCCGCTGCGGGCCCTCATCTTCGACTCCTATTACGACCAGTACCTCGGGGCGGTGCCCTCCATCCGCGTGGTCGACGGTACGGTCGGCCCCGGCGTGACGATCACCTTCGGAACCGTGGACTCCTGCTACGAGGTGACGGAGGTGGGACACATGCAGCTCGGACGCGTCCCCGCGGCGTCGCTGGGACCGGGGGAGGTGGGGTACCTGGTGGCGGCGATCAAGGCCGTCGCGGACACTCGGCCGGGCGACACCGTGCTCGACGCGTCCCGGCGCGCGGAAGAACTGCTGCCGGGATACAAGGAAGCCAGGCCGATGGTGTTCGCGGGCCTCTATCCGACCGATACGGACGGGTACGAGGAGTTGCGCGACGCGCTGCACCGCCTGCGCCTCAACGACGCCTCGCTCCACTTCGAGCCGGAGACCTCGAAGGCGCTCGGCTTCGGCTTCCGCTGCGGGTTCCTGGGGCTGCTGCACATGGAGGTGGTGCAGGAGCGGCTGGACCGGGAATTCGGCGTCAAGCTCATCACCACGGTCCCCAACGTGAAGTACGAGGTGGCGATGTCCGACGGGACGCGGAGCTGGGTCGAGAATCCGTCCGAGCTTCCCGACCGGGCGCTGGTGGACTCGGTGGCCGAGCCGGTGGTGCGCGCGCACATCGTGGTGCCGGCGGAGTACATCGGGAACGTGCAGAAGCTCTGCCACGAGCGCAGGGGGACCTTTCGCGGGATGAGCTACCTCGATCCGCGCCGGGTGGAGATGGACTTCGAGCTTCCGCTGGCGGAGATCGTGCTCGACTTCTACAACCGCCTGAAGAGCGGCACGCGGGGGTACGCGGCCCTGGATTACGAGTTCCAGGAGTACCGAAGGGACGACCTGGTGAAGCTGGACGTGATGGTGAACCGCGAACCCGTGGACGCCTTCTCGGTGATCCTTCACCGCGACAACGCCTACCAGCACGGGCTGGCCCTGGTGCGCAAGCTCAGGCAGCTGATCCCCCGGCAGCAGTTCGATGTCGCGCTGCAGGCCGCGATCGGTGGCCAGATCATCGCGCGCGAAACGGTGAAGGCCGTGCGCAAGAACGTGACCGCGAAGTGCTACGGTGGCGACATCACCCGCAAGCGCAAGCTTCTGGAGCGCCAGAGGGAGGGGAAGAAGCGGATGAAGCAGGTCGGCTCGGTGGAGATCCCGCAGGAGGCGTTCATGGCGGTGCTGCAGCTCGATGATACGCGGTCGTGAAGGGGGCGCGCCGGCTCGTGCAGGGGGGCTATCCGCTCGTGAGGGACGGTACCCGCTTCGTGAGGAGAGGTCGCCGCTCGTGAGCGAGGAGGCCCCGCGCTGGATCGCCGGGGTGGACATCGGGGGGACCAATTTGCGTGCGGGGATGGTCCCGTTCGAGGGGGGTGAGCCCGCCGGGGTGCAGAGCGGGCCGACCCGGGAGGGGGCGGATGCCGGGGAGGTGGTCGGCCGCGTGGTGGAGATGGTAGGCGCGGCGATGGAGGCCGTGGGGGCGGGTGAAGGG
>VXLT01000055.1 GCA_009841475.1 Gemmatimonadota bacterium | reverse complement strand
CTGGTGGCCTCCGAGATGTGTCTACCAGACAGCGGTGGAGTGGCGGCATCGCGGACCCGGCCACCGAGGTGGATCTGCGCGGGCAGCGCGCCGACGAAGCCGAAATGGCGCTCTGCCGCGCGCTGGACGGGGCCGCGGTGGCCGACCTGCGCGAGTTGCGGGTGATCCACGGCCTGGGCACCGGAGCGCTGCGCAAGAGGGTGTCGGAGGTCCTCGCCCGCGATGCGCGGGTGGAGGACTTTCGCGCGGGCCGGCCGGGCGAGGGCGGCCACGGCGTCACCGTGGTGAGGATCCGGTAGGATGATTCCGGATCACGTGGTGGAGGAGGTCCGGGCCCGGGCCGACATCGTCGGGATCATCGGCAATTTCGTGCAGTTGAAGAAGGCGGGCAAGGACTTCCGCGGGCTCAGTCCCTTCAAGAAGGAAAAGACGCCCTCCTTCTTCGTGATCCCCGCGAAGGCGTTCTTCCACGATTTCTCGTCCGGCGAATCGGGGGACGTGTTCTCGTTCCTGATGAAACACCAGGGGATGAGCTTCACGGATGCCGTCAAGTACGTCGGGGCGCGTAGCGGGGTCGAGGTGAAGGAAGTCAGGCGCGGCAGGAAGAGCGACGACCCCTGGCGTCCCTATTACGAGGCCTCCACACACGCGAACGCCTTCTTCCAGGAGCGGCTCTGGGAGTGGGATGGCGGAACGGCCGCCCGCGAGTACCTGGAGCGGAGGGGCATCTCCCGCGAGACCGGCGAACGCTTCGGTCTGGGCTACGCTCCCGACGAGTGGGGAGCGCTCCGTGACGCCGCGTCGGCATTGGGCATCGGCGAAGGGATCCTGCTGGAGCTCGGACTGCTCAAGAAGAGCGAGAAGCGGGAGCGGCTGTACGATGCCTTCCGCAATCGCGTGATCTTCCCCATCGAATCGGTTTCCGGGCGTGTGCTGGCCTTCGGCGGGCGGCTGCTCGGACCGGAAGGCAAGGGGGCGCCCAAGTACCTCAACTCGCCCGAGAGCCCGATTTTCCACAAGGGAGAGGTCCTTTACGGACTCAGCTGGGCCGGCAACCACATCCGCCGGCAGGGGGCCGCGCTCCTCGTCGAGGGGTTCATGGATGCACTGTCGCTCGCCGCCGTGGGTGTCGCGAACGCGGTGGCGCCGCTGGGCACGGCGCTCACGGAGGCGCACGCGCGGCTGCTCGGCCGCTACACGAAGCAGGTACGGATCCTCTTCGACAATGACGCCGCGGGGTTGCGGGCCACCTTCAGAGCTGCGGACACCCTCCTCGCGCGGGGGCTGCACGCGGCGGTGGTCACGCTTCCGGAAGGCGAGGATCCCGATTCGGTCGCGCGTGACGGGGGAGCGCAGGCGGTCCAGGGATTCGTCGGCGAGGCCGTCGACGTGCTCGACCGCAAGATCGCGATTCTCGAAGAGCACGACTACTTCTCCTCGATCGAGAAGACGCGGTCGGCGCTGGACCGGCTTCTCCCGACGCTCAGGGCCGTCACGGATCCGCGGCTGCGGGACATCTACCTGACCAGAGTGGCGGAGCGAACCGGCGTCCGCGCGGACACCCTGGAAGCCGAAATGAGGGGTGGGGCGCGCCCGCGCCCAGCCCGGGCAACGACGGCGCAGACCCCGCGACAGAGGCCGTTGCCTCGCTTCCGAGGCCTCGGTCCGGATTGGCAACTCGTTCACTTCATCCTGAAACGAAGAGACTGGATCGAACGCGCCGGCGAGCGCGTGGGGCCATCGGACTTGGAGGATGATGCCTTACGTGCCATCTTCGAATGGCTGATCGACGATCCGGAACTCGCAGCGCCACCGGAAGGTGCGATGCCGGAGGCGGTGCAACGCTTCGAGGAACTGAGCCGCAGCCGGGAGACTCCGCCGGACGAGGTCTTCGAGGACGTGGCCCGGGGAATTGATGTGCGAACGATCGACCGCCGTCTGGAGGCGCTGGACATTCAGATGCGCGGCACGGTCGAGGAAGTGGAAAAGCGCAGGTTGTTCAAGGACAAGGACGAACTCAACAAGGAAAAACGGGCCTTGGGTGCGGACTGGCGCAGGTCCACCCACAGGGCCGCGGGAACCACGCAGCGGAAGGGGGAAGGCGCAAGGTGACGGTCGAAACCGGCCCGGTATCCAGCCGGTTGCTGGAACTCCAGGACATGGATCGGCAGATCCGGGCCATCCGGGACCGCGTGGAGACCTTTCAGGGGCAGCTGGAGGCGGTCGAGGAACCGGCCCGGCAACTCGCTGAAGAAGTCGCCGCGACCGAAGCCCGGGTCCGGGACCTCCACCTGGAGGAGCGGCGGCTGCGACTCGCGGCGGAGGAGAAACGGCTGCGCGTGCACCGGCTGGAGGAGCGCCTCAATCTGGTGAGGACGGTCAGGGAGGAAGCCGCTGTGCAAGCGGAACTCGGGCTGGTGCGCCGCGCCCTGGACCAGGAGGAACAGGAGGTGATCAGTCTCCTGGACCAGATCAGCCGCTTCGAGGAACGGCTGGACGGTCAGCGGGCCGAGATGGAGGAAGCCCGTTCGTCCGTGGCTCCGAAGAAGGAGGAGATCCTCGGGGAACAGGAGGCGATCCGGTCCGAGGCGGCGTCGCTTGAGGTGCGGCGCGATCTCTTTGCCGAGGGCATCGAGCGCAGGTACCTGGGCGTCTACGAGGACCTTGCCAAGGGAGGAAGGAAGGTAGCCGTGGCGCCGATGACCGATGACGGTGCTTGCGGGGCCTGCTTCTCGCTGATCCCCCTGCAGCTTCAGAACGAGATCCGCTCCTCGGAGCAGCTGGTGAGCTGCGAGGCCTGCGGCGTCATAGTTACGGCGCCGCCCGACGTGGTCCCGGACTGACTCGCCGAGCCGGCGGACAAGAGGTGAGTTCCGGTCCGCGGGAGCCCGTGGACAAACCCGCGTGAGCGCCGTCCCACTCTCGGCGCGCCCGCTGTGGAGGATGCAGCCGCAGCCGGACCCGGATGCCGTTCGGGCATTGCAGGGCGGTCTGGGGCTCCCGTCCGCGCTGTGCCGGCTGCTTGCGGCCAGGGGGCACCGTACGATCGGGGAGGCCAGGTCATTCCTTCGTCCGATGCTCGGCTCGCTGCACGATCCGGCCGGCCTGACGGACGCGGACCGGGCCGCCCGGCGGCTGGCCAGGGCGGTTGCGCAGCGCGAAATGGTGGTGGTCCACGGCGACTACGACGTGGACGGAATCAGCGGGGCGGCGCTTCTCGCTGCCTGGATCCGGGCGCTGGGCGGCAGGGCCGGCGCGATCGTGCCCGACCGCCTCGAGCACGGCTACGACCTCTCCAGCCCAGGCGTGGATCGTGCCGCGGCACTGGGCGCGGCGGTGCTGGTCACTGTGGACTGCGGGATCGTGGCACTGGACCCGGTGCGGCGCGCCGTCGCGTCCGGGATGGACGTCATCGTCACCGATCATCATCAGCCCGGCCCCGAACTACCCCCCGCGCTCGCCGTGGTCAACCCGAACCGTCCGGATTGCGCCTATCGGAACAAGCACCTCTGCGGCGCGGGCGTCGCCTTCAAGGTGGGACAGCTGCTGGCGGCGGCGCTTGGGCGCCCGCAGGAGGAAGGCTGGCAATACCTGGACCTCGTGGCGCTCGCGACGATCGCCGACCAGGTGGAGCTGGCGGGGGAGAACCGCGTGCTCGCCCGCTACGGCCTCCGCGCCCTCACACAGACCACACGCCCGGGACTGGCGGCGCTGATCCGGCGCGCGGGCCTCGGCCCCGGTCCCGGCAACCCGCTCGATTCGGCGGCAGTGGCCTTCCAGCTCGGCCCGCGCATCAACGCCGCCGGACGTGTCGGGGACGCGACCGCCGCGCTCCGGCTGCTGCTGACCGATGACCGCGCCGAAGCGGGGCGCTTGGCGGAGACGCTGGAAACCAGCAACCGGGAGCGCCGCAGCGTGGAGGAACGCACTACCGCCGAGGCCCTGGAGGCGCTGCGGGACGAGTACGAGCCGTCCCGCGACCGGGCGGTCGTCGTGGCGGGGGACGACTGGCACCCCGGCGTGATCGGGATCGTAGCGTCCCGCCTCGTCGAGCGCATCTGCCGGCCCGTCGTGGTAGTTGCCTTCGACGGAGACCGCGGACGCGGGAGTGCGCGATCCATTCCCTCCTTCGACCTGCACGCGGCAATCGCCGCCTGCGCCGGGCACCTCGAGCGTTTCGGGGGCCACCATCAGGCCGCGGGGCTGGACATCGAGCGTGACCGCCTTTCCGCCTTCCGCGAGGCCTTCTGCTCCCTCGCCCGTCGCACGCTGGGCGGTGCCGAGCCCCGGCCCGAACTCCGCGCCGACCTGGAACTCGGACTGAACGAGGTGGGGCCCGACCTCTGCCGCTACCTGCGCCATGTCGGCCCCTTCGGACGGGGCAACCCCGAACCCGTGTTCATCGCCCGCCGGGTCCACCTGGCGGCGCCGAAGGTGCTCAAGGGAAACCACCTCAAGTTCCGAATGGCCCGTAACGGTGCGAGCCTCGGGGCCATCGGGTTTCGCCTCGCCGACCGGGTGCCGCCGGTGCAGGCGCTCATGGAAGGACCCGTGGATGTCGCCTTCAACCTCATGGAGAATACCTTCCGGGGACACACCACCATCGAGGCGAAGACCCTGGACATCCGTCCCTCCCCCTGAGCGCGTCGTTGCCATGCCGCACGCGCCGGCCAGCGAGGTTGCCCTACTGTGCGAATCATTGCCGGAAAGTGGAAGAGCCGCCGGATCGCGGCGGCGGCGGGGAGGGGCGTCCGCCCCACGACCGACCGGGTCCGTGAAGCCTGGATGTCCATCCTGGCCGGCCGGATCGAGGGCGCCAGCGCGCTGGATCTCTTCGCGGGCTCGGGAGCGCTGGGACTGGAGGCGCTCAGCCGCGGGGCGGCGCACGTCACCTTCGTGGAACGCAGTCACCGGGCCGTGCGCGTCCTGGAGCGGAACATCCGCGCGCTCGGAGCCGGCCCCGACTCGGCCGTGATCCGCGGCGACGCGATGGCGCACCTTCGCGGACTGGATCCGTTCGCGTACGACCTTGCCCTCGCGGACCCTCCCTACGACCGTGAGTACTCGTCGCGGCTGGTGGATCGCTACCGAGCGCGCCCCTTCGCCCGGGAATTCTGGGTGGAGCACCGGGCGGCCGAGCCCTTACCGCCGGACGCGGTCGCCGAACAGCGCCGATACGGAGACACCGCCCTCACGAGAGTCAGGCATCCAGGAGACGAAGTCGCATGACGAACTCCCGTCCGGTCGTGGGGGTATACCCGGGGTCGTTCGACCCGGTGACGCGGGGACACGAGGATGTCGCCCGCCGCACGCTCCGCGTCTGCGACCGCCTGGTGGTCGCCGTGGCCGAGTCCTCGTCCCAGAGCAAGCACCACCTCTTCGGCGTTTCAGAGCGCCTCGAGATCATGCGGGAGGTCTTCGCCGGCGAGCCGCGGATCGAGTGCGTCTCCTTCTCGGGGCTCCTCGTGGACTTCGCGCGGACCGTGGGCGCCCGTTTCATCGTGCGCGGACTCCGGGCGGTGGCCGACTTCGAGTACGAGTTCCAGATGGCCCAGATGAACCGCGAGCTGTACGACGGGGTGGAAACGATCTTTCTCGTGCCCGACCTGGGCTACTCGTTCCTGTCGGCGTCCCTGGTGCGGGAGGTGGCCGCCCTGGGCGGGGACGTGAGCAGCTTCGTCTCGCCCCCGGTGCTGGAACGCCTCCGCCGACACCTTTCGTGACCTTCACCGGCGGGCTCGAGGCGCGTGCCCGGCGCCTGGGGCGGAGGATCGCCTTTCCCGAGGGGGACGATCCGCGCGTGGCGGAGGCCGCGGCGATCCTGGGACGGCGGGGCGTGGTCCGGCCGGTCTTGCTGGTGGCGGAGGCGGAGAACGCGAACGCACTGGGACCGCTGCAGCGCGCGGTCGGCATGCTGAAGGGTGGGGAGGTGGACGGGGTGGTCGCCGGAGCCGCTCACACCTCCGCGGAGGTGATTCGGGCCGGACTGAAGGGCGTGGGACTGAGGCCGGGGGTGCGGACGCTGTCCTCGTCGTTCTTCCTGGAGGTGAACGATTTCAGGGGGGCGGGCACCGAGGTGCTGAGCTTCACCGACGCCGGGGTGGTGCCGCAGCCGCGCCCCCGCCAACTGGCCGCGATCGCGGCCGAGGCGGTGCGCGTGCGGCGGCTGGTGGTGGGGGATGAACCCCGGGTCGCGTTCCTGTCCTACTCCACGCTGGGTAGCGCCGGGGGCCGCTCGGTCGAGCAGGTGAGGGATGGGGTGGGGCGCTTCCGGGAGGCGTGTCCCGATGTCGCCGCCGACGGCGAACTGCAGGCCGACGCCGCCCTGATCCCCGAGGTCGCGCTGGTGAAGGCTCCGGGCTCTCGCGTCGCCGGCACCGCCAACGTCCTGGTCTTCCCCGATCTGGACGCAGCCAACATCGCCTACAAGCTGGTGCAGCGACTCGCCGGGGCCGTCGCGCTGGGACCGATCCTGCAGGGACTGAGCGCGCCGCTCAACGACCTGTCGAGGGGCGCGTCGGTGATGGACATCGTGCGCGTGGCAGCGATTACGGCGCTGATGTCGGCCGCAGCGGACTGAGGACTTCTCGCGTCCCGGTCCGTGCCGTGTATCTTCTTCTGCGGCTCCGTGGTCCGCAAGCGGCGGACGGCCGGGGCAGAGAGTCGGATTCCCACCGTCTGGATGGAAGCGCATGTCCTTCAACTTGAGAAGGTTCGGTCAGGTCACGGTAGTAGAGGTGGAGGGGCAGCTCATCGTCGGCAACCGGCAGGAACTCAAGCGCATGATTCTCGCCGAACTCGAAGGGGGCAGTCGCCGCTTCGTCGTGGACTTCGCCCTGACCGGGTACATCGACTCGTCGGGCCTCGGGATTCTGGTAAGCCTCTCGAAGAAGATCCGCGAAGCGGGCGGGCGACTGCAGCTGGCCTCCCTGAACGAGGATCTGCGGACACTCTTCGAGCTGACCAAGCTCTACACCCTCTTCGAGATCTGCGACAGCCTGGAGGAGGCGCTCAGCGAGTAGGGGGACGGAGCGGTGAACCTGTGAGCCCAGCCGATCGCAGTTCCGCGGACGCCGCGGGAGCCGGGACTCTCGTCTTCGAGCTTCCCAACGACATCGCTGCGATTGAGGGAGCGGTGGACCATGCGGTCGAGCACTGCGCGCCCGCCGGACTCGACCGTCGCCGGCTGTTGTTCAACTTCCGCGTGGGCCTTACCGAGGCGATTTCCAACGCGATCCTGTTCGGGAATTCCGGTGACCCTGACACGCGGGTGCGGGTGGAGCTCAGGGCCGTCCCCGGCGAGGTTCGCGTGCGCGTGTCCGACCAGGGGGACGGATTCGACCCCGAGGCGGTTCCCGATCCCCGGCTGCCCGAGAACCTGCTGTTGCCGGACGGCCGCGGTGTCTTTCTGATGCGGGCGCTGATGGACGAAGTGCGCTTCAATCGCAGGGGCAACGAGGTCACGCTCGTCCTGCGTGAGCCGCCTGCAACCACGCCGCCCGAGGTGGGACTGGCCCAACCGGTAGCCGAGACGCTGGAGGACTTCGGCATCCGCCTGGGGCTGGAACTGCGCGCGTGGGAGGTTGTGGGGGGGCGGCGGGTCCCGGTCCATCG
>VXLT01000206.1 GCA_009841475.1 Gemmatimonadota bacterium | reverse complement strand
TTGGCTCGTGGGCTCGTAGATGTGATTAAGAGACTGGGGTGGGGCCGAATATGGGGAGTCGCATGCCGGGGTCACCCCTCGGACGCCGCCCTCGGTAGCGTGCTCGCGCCAGAAGGGCCGAGGAGCTTCGGTGCCGGGTGGTCCACCTCTTCCGCCCGTGGCGAGCCCGGGATCGGCGATACCTCCGCCCAGCCCGGATCATCGTACATGAACACCGCACCGTCATCGCAGACGACGTAGCTGTCTCCGAGAGATTCCGTGAACGAGGCCACCGGCCGTCTCATCAGGGTTGGATCCGGCTTGGTCATGGCGCTCAAGGTAGCCGCGACCGCAGACCGGAGCCAGCGTGCCACCGGCGAATCCGAAGGATTGTCCTCTCCCGAACTGGCGGTGGTTGACTTGTCGCCTGGGAGCTGCCGCCGTGGGTTCGCTCCCCTGCCATCGGGCGTTAGCTTCGACACCAGAGGGACACTTCCGTGTCGGGATCCACCGATCAGCGATGAGCGACCCATGCCGAACCGATCAAAAGACCGGTTCGCCCAGGCCGAACATGACCTGGAGCAGGCCATCGCTTCGCACGAGGACCGCAGGCACGACTGGGCGTGCTTCGCCGCTCATCAGGCGTCGGAGAAGGCCGCCAGGGCGCTTCATCTGGCGCTCGGCCAGGAGGCGTGGGGACATGCCACAGCCCGGCTGCTCGGCGAATTGCCCGTCGCGCCGCCGAGGGAATTGATCGAGCAGGCGCGCGTGTTGGACAACTACTACATTCCTGCCAGGTATCCGAACGGGCACGATGAGGGCCCGGCTTTCGAGCACTACGGATCACTGCACAGCTCGCAGGCGGTCGAATATGCCCGTAACGTCCTCGACTACATCCGTAAAGCGCTGGCCGACACCTGATCAGGTCCTGGACGAGCTTCGGGGTTGGGCAAACGTCCAGGCGGCGTCCCGGCCCGACCTGGTCGCCCTCGGCTACTTCGGCTCCCACGCGCGAGGCGACACGGGTTTCGGAAGCGATCTCGACTTGGTGGCGATCGTCAGCAAGAGCGACCTTACACGCCTTGAACGCAACCGCGACTGGCCCTATGAGCGCCTGCCGGTGCCCGCCGACCTGCTCGTCTACACGGTTGACGAGTGGGAGAGCATGAGGCGGACAGGCGGCCGGTTTGCGCGCATGATGCATGCGGAAGCCGTGTGGGTGGTGGGGGAGGCTCCGTAGCCGACGGCTCGACGAATTCGGCGTGGTCCGGAAGACCGCTGGCACCCCGCCTCAATCCCTGCTGCCATCCTCCGCCACCGACGCCCATTCGCGCGCCCGCAAGCGCATCGCGAACGCCGCGCAAAGGAACGAACCGGCCCACGCGAAGTACCCAGGACCGAGCCACCCCGGGCCGAGGAATCTCACGGAATCCGACCCGTCGAGCGCCTGGGTTCCCAAGAGCCACACCAGGTGCAGCACTCCGACGCCGAGGGCGGTCCAGCCCAGCGCTCCAAGGACCCATCCGAGCCAGCGTTCGCCGCGCACCCTCGCGGCCTGCAATGCTGGCAGTGTCATGAACATCGGCACGTGCAGGAGGATCACCGGGCTCAGCTGTCCCAGACCCATCAAGACGTCCCGGGTTTCCAACTCCGCAGTCTCAGGTGCTGCGAGTGCGTCCTCCAGCATTCCCGGGAAGACGGTCAACCATTTGATGGTCCCCATGATCTCGATTCCCAGGACCGGCAGCAAGAACGACGCCAGGAACATCGCCCATCCGGCCAGCAACAGTCGCCTCCAGCGTCTCATGCGTCACATTGACGACGGCGCGGCGGGCACTGGGTCGAGCAGCTTTGATGTCATGTTTACCTTACCAATTGTAAGGTAGAGTGTACAAGCCCGTTGCGAATCAGGCTATGGAGCCACCGATCGGCTTCGGCGTGGCGGGCTTCAGCTCCCTGACGTGCATCCACAGGGCGGCGGCGACGCAGAAGAAGGATGCGGCCCACGCCCAGTAGCCGATGCCCATCCCCAGCGGCGGCAGTATGACCGGCTCCGCCCAGCCCAACAGCCACTGGAGGTTGAGCACTGCGGCACCGCTGGCGAGCGCGGCTAGCCACCGAGTCCGGCGTGGCCGGGGGGTGCGCAGCTCCAGCAGCGTGGCGAACATCAGGAGGTTGGTAAGCGAGCTGAGGACCGGCACGAGATCCCAAAGGCTTGGAGGAGGCCAGAAAGCCAGGCCGGTCAAAGGCAGGATGGCCGCCTCCCAGCCCCGGACCCATCCCTCCGACGGGAATCCCTTCACCACCGGCAACACAAACGAAGCCGCAAACGCCGCCCACCCCGCCACCAGCCACCGCCGCCAGCGCGGCTTGCCCGCCTTCGCGAACTCCTGCTCGAGTGCTGCCGGCTTCCCCAGCTCCCGCCGGGCGATTGCAAACGCCCGCTCCGGCGCGAGCACACGATCGATCTCCATCTCCAGGTCGACACGCGCCCGCAGGTGGTCCTCCAGCTCATCCAGCTCCCGTGGCGACAGCGACGTCTGGCGCTCCCGCCGCTCCCGCCAGCGCCGGACTTCGGCATTCAGATCGAACATCTCTACCTCCGGCGCGCTATGCGGACACTTTCTTGGGCGTCGCCGACGCCCACGTCCTCGCGCGCAGTCGCAGCCCGACCGCCGTGCACATCATGGAGCTACCCCAGGCCAGGGAAGCCGGCATGTAGATGAATTTGGGCAGCACGCCCCAGCCGATGTCGAAAACGGCGTACCCTGCGAGTGCGGCGAATCCCCCGAGCACCAGGCCACCCGCACATCCGAGGAGCCGCCGCAACCACCGCGCGCGGGAGATGCGGCTACCCCAGAGTGCCGAAACGGTTATCAGCATCGCCAGGTGGAGCGGAACGAAAACGAGAAGCTCCGAATCGAGGAACAGCTGATGGCCGTAAAGCGTATCCACCATACCAAGCACCTGAAACCGCAGCACCGGCAGGAACCACGCCGCCACGTACGCGGCCCACCCCGCCACCAGCCACCGCTTCCACCTCGGCTTGCCCACCTTCGCGAACTCCTTCTCCAACACCGCCGCCTCGCCCAACTCGTGCCGCGCGATCGCGAACGCCTGCTGCGGCCCCAGCACCGCGTTCAGCTCCATCTCCAGATCGACCCTCGCCCTGAGATGGTCCTCCAGCTCGTCCAGCTCCCGGGGCGACAGCGACGAGGTGCTCTCCTGCCGCTCCCGCCACTGCCGAACCCGTCCATCCAGATCAAACATGGCTGCCTCCCCATGATGCCTCGAGGGCTCCGTGAACCGTGCGCCAGTTCTCGCGATCGGTCGCCAGCTGGCGCTTTCCGCGGCCCGTCAGCCTGTAGTACTTCCGGCGCCGGCCCTCCGCGGTCAGTTGCCAGCGTCCCGCGATCACCCCGTCCCTCTCCAGCCGGTGCAGGACCGGGTAGAGCATTCCGTCCGACCACTCCAGCTTGCCGCCCGAGAGCAGCTTGACCTGCTTGAGGATCTCGTAGCCGTAGTTCTCTCCGCCCGCGAGGATGGAGAGCACCATGGGACGCGACGAGGCGGCCACGAGTTCCTTGGATACCTGTTTCTTCATTGCAGCGCTCCTTTGTTCGATACGATCCCCGAAGACCTCCGGTTGCATCGTGGAGGGCGCCCCGGGGGGGAGCCGTCGTCGAATCCGTCCACCGCTCTCACCGCTGCAGACGCCCCGTCCTTCGCACGCAGCCGCAGCGCGGCCGCCACGCAGATGTACGAGCCGGTCCAGGTCCAGAAGCCAACCGTGAGCAGGGGAGGGAGCAGCTCGCTCATGTCGCCGCTCAGTATCGAGCCAAGAACCCACCCTGGGGTCAGCGAAACGATCCACGCCGCGCCCACGGCTCCCACCGATCGCCAAAACCAGCGGTTGGCGCAGACGCGGGCGCGCCAGAGAACCGGCACAGTCAAGAGCATGGCCAGGTTGGAGAACAGGAGTATTGCACCTGCACCGGGCACACCTCGGGCCATGGCCAGCTGCACCTCGTACCCTTGGAAGGTCCCGTAAACCGGTGAGTCGACGACCGGCAGAAACCAGGACGCGCCGTACATCGCCCAGCCTGCAAGGAGCCACCGCCGCCAGCGCGGCCGACCGGCCTTCGCGAACTCCTTCGACAGCGCCACGGGCTCACCCAGATTGCGCCGCGCGATCGCGAACGCCTGTTCCGGCGCCAGCACAGGGTTCAGTTCCATCTCCAGATCGACCCGCGCCCGAAGGTGGTCCTCCAGCTCATCCAGCTCGCGCGGGGACAGTGCGGTCTCGCGCTCCTGCCGCTGCCTCCAGTCCCGGATCCGTGCGTTGAGATTCACGCGTGCGCGCAGGTGATCCTCCAACTCGTCCAGCTCGGCTGCCGCGAGCGACGAAGTCCGCTCCTGGCGCTCCCGCCACAGCCCTACTTCGCGATCGAGATCAAACATTGCTCCCTCCCCATGACACCTCGAGAGCTCCGTGCACAGTCCGCCAAGCCTCCCGGTCCGTTGCCAGCTGGCGCTTTCGGCGCCTGGTCAGACTGTAGTACTTGCGGCGCCGTCCTTCGTCAGTGAACTCCCAGCGGCCCGCGATCATCCCGTCGCGCTCCAGACGGTGCAGGACGGGATACAGCATGCCGTCGGACCACTCCAGCTCGCCGCCCGACAGCAGCTTGACCTGCTTCAGGATCTCGTAGCCGTAGCTCTCGCCGCCCGCCAGGATCGACAGGACCATCGGCCGCGACGAGGCCGCGACGAGTTCCTTGGAAAACCGTTTCGTCATTCGAATGCTCCCTCGCCCGATGCGTGGACCGGCGTTGGCGACCTGGCAGGGGCCCGCTCACGGGCGCGCATCCAGAGAGCGGAGCCGATGCAGGCGAACGATGCGACCCACACCCAGTACCCGATCCCGGGATCGAGCTGTCGCCCGATCCACTGGAGGTTGAGCAGGGTCGCTCCAAAAAGGGCGGGTGGGAGCCAGACGGACTTGGGAGGCCGACTGCCATTCAGCTTCAGGAATGTTGCAAGGGCCAGAGCGTTGGACAGTCCGCTCAAGACCCGCATCAGCGATTGCCAGAAGCCGCCGTCCCCCGCCGCAAGGAGCGCTCCGATGGGAGCCTGCCATCCCCAGAGGATGCCTTGCCGGGCACCCGGACCCGCACCCCAATAGAAGTCGTGGGTGACCGGCAGAAAGAACGAAACCGCGTACATCGCCCAACCCGCCACCAGCAGCTTTCGCCACCGCGGCTTGCCCGACTTGGCGAACTCGCTGGACAGCGCCGCCGACTTGCCGAGTTCCTGCCGCGCTGCCGCGAACGCCTGCTCCGGGGCCAGCGCCGCATCCGTCTCCAGCAGCAGGTCGATCCGTGCACGCAGATGGTCCTCCAGCTCGTCGAGCTCGCGCGGCGAAAGGGAGGAGGTGGGCTCGTGGTGCTCCCGCCAACGACGGAGTTCGGCATCGAGATCAAACACGGTCGCCCTCCGGCGCGGCGGTACGAGCCGGGCCGTTCAGTGCCGCGGAGGCCCATCCGCGGGCGCGGAGGTGAAGGGCCGTGGCGACGCAGAGGAACGAGGCGGCCCATGTCCAGTACCCGGGGCCGAGAAGTGCACGGATCGCGGAAGAGGCGCCCGAGCTCGTCATGACCGTCAGATGAAGAGAGCTGAGGGCGATCCCGAGCCCGAGGGCGCCCACTCCCGCGCATCCGAGGAATCGCCGAAGCCGGCGCGAGCCTGCGGGCCTTCCACCCCTGAATGCCGGGATCGCACACAGCATCGCGAGGTTGGGAAGGGTGAGCAGGAGGAACGGGGACGGTCTGAGACATCGGAGGAAGACCTCGAATCCGCTGGCGCGACCGTAGTGGAGGTACTCGGGGAGCAACTCGAACCCGGTCACGGGAAGAAGGAACGAGGCCGCGAACATCGCCCAGCCGGCCGCGAACAGCCCCTTCCACCTTGGCTTGCCCGCCCTGGCGAACTCCCGCGACAGCGCGGAGCCCGTCCCCATTTCCCGGCTCGCGATGTGAAACGCCCGTGCGGGTGCGATCGCCGCGTTCAACTCCATCTCGAGATTGACCCGAGCTCTCAGGTGGTCCTCCAGTTCGTCCAGCTCGCGCGGCGACAGCGAGGAAGTCCGTTGCTGGCGCGCTCGCCAACGGCCGACCTGCGCGTCGAGATCGAAATCGCCGGGTCCTGGTTCCCTCATGACGGCCCCCTTTACCATGATCTGCAATGTACCTTGCACTACAAGGTATATGATACGCAGGAAGAGGGCAAATGGTTCCAGCGGGGGACGGCCGCCGCGACCGCCCCCCGCTGCGTTACCGGATCGTGCCGGGCTCTACTGGCCCGCGGCCGCCCTCAGCCGTGTCCCGGAGGCGCGAACGACTTCTGCCAGCCGATCGTCAGCACCCAGTCGGTCTCCAGCTGCGGACCGTTCAGGTTCTGATACAGCGGAACGTGCCACTCGGCGGCGATCCGGTGTCCGCTCAGCGGGCCGTCCGGGAATTGGAAGTTCAGCCCGAAGGGGATGTCGAGTCGGGTGCCGCCGCGAAGTTCCTCGCGGACCGTGGGCACCATCATCGGGTTGCCGTACGCCTCGTCGTGGCCCGAGTAGTCGCCCCACATGCTGAGGAAGGCGCGCGCCGAGAGGCTGATCCGGCTGGATGCCCGGTAGGCGAACCAGGCGGTCGCCTCGGTGCCGTTCCCCTTCCTGTAGCCGCGGCTATTCTCGCCGATCCGGAAGGTGCCCTTGCCCTGGATCCCCCAGGACGTCCGCTCGCTCATGCCGAGGATCGTGATCCCGGGCGTCACGTCCCAGGTCCCGGAACCGAGCTGCATGGGGTAGGGCATCTGGACCGGCCGTCCCATGCTCATGGGGTTCGGGCCGGTCTCCTCGATGGAGCCGACGGGCAGCGAGATGCCGGCGTTGAGGTGGGCGCGGACCGATCCCGAGCCCTTGATCCTGATCAGGGCGCTCAGGCGGGCGTCGCCGAGGCCCGATGATGTCGCCTCGAACACGCCGCCCGGGCGCGTCTCGTGGTTCATCGACTGGTCGACCCAGTTGGCCATCGCCATGAGCGTGATCCTGTCGCTGGGGGCGTACATCACGCCGCCCATGTGCATCGTCATCGTCATGTCGAGCGGCGCCACCATGAAGCTGGCGTGCACGTCGGCGACGTCGAGCTGTTCGGTGCCGTCGCGGTTGCCCGCCATCGACATCTGCATGAAGCGGTAGGAGAACATGAACTCGCCGTGCTCGTGGGTGTGCTCGCCCATCACGCCGATGGGGGCGTGTCCGTCGGGGCGCGACGAGGTCCATTCGTACTGGGCCTGGGTGGGTGCCGGGAGGGCGGCCGCGGTCGCCGCCGCCAACAGTCCGCGGATGAGCCCGCGCGGGCTCCGTGCACGGGCCGCCAGGCACAGACATGTTAACATGTGCATATGAGTATCCTCTCAAATGAGTCCATTGGATGGTGAATCGGCCGTTGGGTGGTGATTCGGCCGTTTTGCGCGCGCCGGGGGCGCGGGTGCGCACGCCGCCCACAGCGTAGGGGCGTCGGATTACCCGGAGCCGGGTGCGCGAGACTCAGGTGAGAGGAGGCGCGTTGGCGAAGGGGAGGGTGTAGGGGGCGCGCCGGGGCGCGGGTTGCCGGGCCGGAGGGAAGACTGGCT
>VXLT01000101.1 GCA_009841475.1 Gemmatimonadota bacterium | reverse complement strand
TTCGGGCGGAAACGGGCTGTTCCCCACGTATGCCATATACCTGCCGTCCGTCGTCGGGCTCGCACCCGTAATCCGCCGGTCGTCGGTGTCGATCAGGAAGGGCGTCCGTTCGTCCACGGGGGCGTTGATCCAAGCCTCCCACTGTCCCGACGCATCCGCGGGGCCGATCGTCCGGTAGTCCATGCGGACAAAACTACAGCACGCGTACGTGAGCTTGGATATGTGATAGGCTGGCCACTGCCCTCGCACCCAGCGCCCGGCGAAGTCCCTCGACAGGCCCGCCATCGCTTCCCGGCGTATCGCCTCCCAATCAAGGGCGTCGCGCTCGGCGGGGTTGCGCGGGACCTGGGTGCGGTAGCGGGTCCAGTAGGCCCGGGCCACCTCCGCCAGGTAGTCGGCCGACCAGTCGCCGTTGTGGCCCACCCACTCCGAGGGGATCGTGAAGTCGGCACCGCTCGCCATCTCGATGACCTCGGCGAACTTATGCTCGGCAGCAGCCCACATCGCGGTGTAGGACTGGACCTCCAGGGCGGCGAAGTCATCAACGGTTTCGTCCACGATGAACGCCCGGTCGTAGAGGACGGCAAGGTTGGCCAGCGTCAGCGCCTGAACAAACTTGCCGAAGGCGACCACCCGCTCGGTGTGATCCTCGCCCTCCACAACGATCCTCAGTCCCTCCTCGATGGCCAACAGGCCATCCCGCACACTCGCGAGACCCACATAGCTGATTGCCCAGGGCCTTACGTTTACGGGGGCTATGAAGCTGGTGGCCCCTACGGGACTATTGTCCAGCGCGCGGCGGGGCTCCCTCCCGGACTCGAACTGCCCGGACCTGTCCGAGGTGCTCGAGTGGGCATCCGCGGCGGTACTGAGGGCTCCGGCCGGTTCGTGCCCGTGAGCCACGGTCCACCATTGGCGGTACGCACCCGTCACGAGCAATTGGACATCCGACGGGTTCGCCAGGGCAGCAGCCCGGTCGGCCGCGTTCGTATTCTCAACCTCAAGGTCGAGGCAGGCGCTCGCCAACGCGACCGCCGCCGCACACATGACGGCAATTCGGTGTAGTCTTCCGTGTTTCATTGGCCCGCTGCTCCCTTCTTTGGCAGTCGACGAATCAGAAAACCAGCCGCAGGCCGGCGCTGAACGTTGCGTAGTTCGGATACCCGTAGGAGTCGATCCGCCCGACCACGGCGGAACCGCCCAGCCCCGTGCCCACCTCCGGGTCATAGCCGAGATAGTTGGTGATGGTCAGCAGATTCCGGCCGATCAGGTTGATGTCGGCATCGGTGACGCGGCCGCCGAAGAACGAATCCAGCCATTCGGGCCTGACGCGGTATCGCACCGATACCTCTCGCAGCTTGATGTGGTCGCCGCGTTCGCTGAACCAGCTGCTGGTCACGCCCCTCGCGTACAGCGCCTGATAGTACGCGACCGGCTTCTTCATTTCGTCGGGTTTTCCGGCCTGATCCTGATCGGGGGACCGATGTGACCTGTAGGCCCGCTGGCGCGTGGCGTTCTGGATCAACCCTCCGTACTGGCCGTCGAGAAGCGCGTACACCGACAGTCCCCGCCAGCGGAAGCTGCTCATGAAGCCGAAGTTGAAATCCGGGGTGGTGTTTCCGAGTTCGAGCAGGTTCGTGCATCCGGGATCGTAGGCGCGGCGGGTTTCGCACTCCCCCCACGCGTGTATCGGCATGCCCCATTCGAAGATGTCCGAACCCGTCTGCCCGCTGCTGTCGGTGCCCCACAGGGACCCGGACATCCCCTCGGTGTATTCGGCGCCACCCGTCCAGACCACCAGCCCGTCGTCGTTCACCCTGAACTGATCGCACGGCACTCCCGCAGGCAGATCGTCGCACGAGGTGGCCCACTTGACTCCGTTCAGCGCACCCATGACCTCGCCTTCACGGTAGTAGAAGAATCCGTCGTGCCACGGCTCCCGGTTCAGCTTGACGATCCGTGCAATGCTGCGGTCTAGGTTGAGGCGCACGTTCCAGGACAGATCCGGACCGCGGAGAATCGGTACGTCGACGCTGTACTCCCAGGTATTCGACCTCAGGGTGCCGGCGTTTTGTATCTGGCTCCTGTACCCGGTCATTTGGGGAAGCGGCACAGTGAGGATCTGGTCGTAGTTGGTCGTCGTAGCGTAGCTGATCGACATGGCGGCAGCGCCGAACAGCACCATGTCCACCCCGAACTCGTTCTCGACCCCCTCCTGGGGCCTGATGTACATGTTTCCCAGTCTGTTCGGGTAGATGCTGCCACGGGAGAGCGCATACGTTTCGTACTGCGCGATCCACGGTGGGCGTCGGCCGGCGGAACCTCGCGATCCGCGCACCTTGAATTCGTTGACCGCCGAGCGGAACGGCCACCACGATTCCTGCGACGCCCTCCACGCCACCGAGGTGCGGGAATAGGTGTGCCAGCGCTGGTCCCTTCCGAATACGCTGGATCCATCCCGTCGCACGAGGCCGTCGAGGATGTACCTGCCGCGGTAGTCCAGCCCCAGGGTCGCGAGGTATCCCTCTTCCCGGTCGTCGGAGCGGGAGGATCTTCCCCGGTGGTAGTCGAGATTGTCCAGATGCGGGACACTACCGAGCTGGAAGTCCTGCCCTTCTACGGTGAAGTTGTCGGCGAAGCCGCTCCTCTGCAGGTAGTGAAGGCGCGTCCGCGCCGTCAGATCCCCGAACGCCCTTGTGAGGTTTGCGGTCACCGAACCGTGGAGAAGCTGGCCGTTGCCTTGCGACTTGCTCAGGGCCCCCGGGAGCGGCCAGCCATAGAATGTCGTTCCGTCGGGCCTGAAGAAGGTGCTCGTCCCGCTGCCGCGGTCCAGTCCGAAGACTCCCTGCACATCCATCCACGAGGCCAGCCTCCACTCGAGGTTGGCCACGGCAGTGATGTCGTGTTCTCTGAGCCGGGAATCCGACAACTCGAACAGGAAGAGAGGGTTGTCCTCGGAGGAGAGCGGATCCGGGTTTACATGATAGCAACCCTGCTCGGGGCAGTGCGGCAGCCCGATCGTGGTCGTGTCCCTCTGAAACAGGTCCACGTACGGCGCCATGAAGGTGAGCCCCTGAAACGGGCTGGCCACGGGAAAATGCAGTTCGCTTTGTGTGTATGCGGCGGAAATGGCGAGATCGAGGTTGGGACGGAGCTGCTGATCCATGTTGATACGCGCGCCCGTGCGGCGGAAGCCGTCGTTCCAGCGCGACAGCACGCCGGGTTCCCGCATCACATCGAACGAAATCCGGTAGTTGGTGGCCCCGTTCCTGCCTTCGGCCGCTCCGTGGTGGGTCTGGTAGACCGCGTGGGAGTAGATCCGCTCGACGTGATCATAGCTGGGAAGGTGGCTGGGCCACTCACTCGTCTGGAAGGAGGTGGCGGTGCTGGCCCCGTTCAGTATCGCGGTGCCGGGAATCTCCGGGTCGGTGACGTCGAGGACTTCCCCGTCGGCACCGACCAGATGCCCCGACTCGTCGGTCTTCCAGGGATGGTTTCGGGACAGGCTTATGTCGCCCATGAGCCGCTGCATCCCCCCCTCGGTCCGCACTTGCATCTGGCTGTAGTCCCGGCCCCCGAACCCGGTTCCGCGCTTGGTCCAGACCTGCACGATCCCGTTGGCGGCGCGCGATCCGTAGAGCGATGCTCCGGCTGCGCCCTTGACGACCTCGATGGCCTCGATGTCCAGAGACACCAGGTCGCTGAGGGAACCGGGGATTCCGTCCACGATGATCAGCGGAGACTGCGACAGCATGATCGAGGTCGCTCCCCTCAGCATGATGTGGGCGGAGGTGCCCGGCGTCCCACGCCCCCTGAGCACCTTCACACCGGCGAGCTTTCCAGCCAGGAACCCCTCGGCCGAAATGGCCGGCACGGGCAGATCGGCCACATTGAGCCTCTCAACGCTGAAGGGCAGCTTGACTCTGGGCGTCGCCGCCGCCACGCCCGTCACGATCAGTTCCTGCAACGGCAGCGCGCCGACGGTGAGCTCCGCGTTGACCTCAACGGCCTCACCGGAGACGACTTCGACATCCAGGGTCAGATTCTCGTACCCGATGATCTGGAAGGTGACCTGGTGGGGTCCCGCCGGTACGTCACGAATGAGGTACCGCCCCGACTCGTTGGTCAGCACGCCGGCTTCGGCGTCGTCGAGTGTGACGAGCGCGGACTCCAGCAGCTGTCCGTTCTCCACATCGGACACCACGCCCGTGATGGAACCCGTTTGCGGGACCTGCGGCGCCTGCTGCTGCGGGGCATCGGGTGCGCCATCCTTCCTCACGACGAGAACCTGCAGTCCCACCTCGACGTATCCCAGGTCGGTGTCGGCGAGCAATCGATCCAGCGTCCGGGCGAGGTGCAGCTCGGCGCAGGCGCAATCGACCAGAATGTCGGCGGGCAATAGGCTTGGACTAAAAGCGATCTGGACCTGTGAGGACTCCGAGACCCGCGAGAGGGCGTCGGCGAGCGGCGCCCGCTCGATCGACAGGCGTGCGGCCGTAGCCAGCAGCGTGCCGGGCTCCGGGTCGATGCCGGTCCTGCCTCTCAGCCCTCCCAACTCCCGGCCCTCCTGCGCGGCGAGCACTGCTGGCCCGGAGCCCGAGAGGAGCCCGGAGATCGCTATGGCGACGGCGGCGGTCCGGCTCCTCGGCCGGCCCCTCACGATCCGGCTCCGCCAGCGGACGCCCGCATCCTCACGACGCGGTCGCCAATGGTACAACGGGCGTCTACAACGCTACACACTACGGTCATGACTTCCTCCAGCGGTTTTTCGTGGAACCACACAGTGAGTGTTCGATCCAGAAGAGTCCGGCTCTCGACCAGCACCTCGATCCCGTACCGTTCCTCGACCTCCTCCATGGCGACTGCCAGCGGCGTGTCCAGGAAGACGAGGTAGTCCTCCAGCCAGGGCGCGATGGTGCTCATCGGCGGTGCCTCCACAACGGCTTGCGGCAGTCCCCGCACCAGGCTGGTCGCCTGTCCGGACCCCACCCACACCTCGCTGTCCGGACCCGCGAGGGCTACCCGTCCCTCGACCACCGTGATGGAGAGTTCCTCGCCGAGGGCTGCCAAATGGAAACGCGTGCCGAGCACCCATGCCGTGCCCGCCTTCGTCACGACCCGGAAGGGGCGCGCTTCATCGGCCTTGATGGCGAAGAATGCCTCGCCCTCCAGGGTGGCCTCTCTCTCGGAGTCCCCGCCGCCCGTGGAGAACCGGCTCTCGGGACCGAGGCGAATCATGCTGCCATCGACCAGCCGAACCATCTCCGTTTCCTCGGCCACGGTCGTGTACTCCCGGGTCTGCGCCGTGGGACCTCCATCGGCGGAACCGGTATTTGCATTCCACAGTCCGAGCACCGCAACGGTGGCCACGGCCGCAGCCGCCAGCCCACCGATCAGCCAGCGTCGGCGGGCGCTGGCCCGGACTCTTGTCACGGCACCGGAACCGCCGCGCTCCAGCGCTCGCATTGCGCGGGCCTCGGCCCTCCGGACGACTTCTGACGAGGGAGGCGGGCCACCGGCAGGCACGCGCCGGTCCGCCAACTCGCCGGCGCGGATCATGCGGCGGAGGTCCGACATGACGTGCCGGTTGTCCACCGAACGGGCAACCCATGCATCCACCTCCGCGTTCTCGTCTCCCGTTGTCTGGCCACGCAGATACGGAAGCAGCAGTTCGTTCAATTCAATCCTCCTTGATTGCCTGCCGCACGGTGCGCAGCGCGGCACTCATCTGGTTCGCGACCGTCTGCACCGAGATGTCCATGACGGCCGCCGTCTCCGAATGGGTCAGCCCCCTCTGAAACACCAGCTCGAACACTTCTCGGCGCCTCACAGGCAACGACGCTACCGCAGCCTCGAAACGGTCGGCCAGGACTTTTGCCTCGAACTCCTCGGCAGGGGTGGCGGGACGCGGCGGCCCCGCCAACGTCACCCACTTTCGCCATTGGCGTCTGACGGTGAGCTTCCGCTGCTCGTCTATCACAAGGCGCCGCAGGATCTGGTACAGGTAGGCGCGCACGGACCCGTCCGGCACCCACGTGAGCCGTCGTTCCCACACGCGTATGAAGACTTCCTGCACCAGGTCGCGCGCGAGTTCGACATCCCCAAGCTGCCGCGTGGCGTAGCGGACCAGTTCCGGCCAGCACACCTCCATCAGCCGGCCGAGGGCCATCGACGAGCCCTCCTTGATACCGGCCATCAGGCGCTGCAAGCTGTCATTGTCGGCTGAGGCCAAGGTACGGTCGGTTCTCGCTGTGGAGGCGGCGTGTCGCATGGAAGTCGGGACTCTCTGGCTCCGTCGCTGCACGGTTTCCGGGCACGAGCATTCGGATGCTTCCGTACACTCGAAACGGACGGGCCGTCCTGTACTACTACCCAGCGCCGAAAGGGATCCCCCGAGACGCGCATCCGGGTCGGCCCGGTACGCGGCCGCCGGGCGGATCAGTCGTGACCGGCGAAGTCGGTCAGCGGTCTGGAGTTGACAGATAGTGGGTGGAATCTGTCAGAATGTCTCCGCCGAGCCGATGAGCCGGGCTATCCGGCCTCCCCTTCCACCCGCACCGACACGATGTCCGTGTCGTGGTACTTCTGGTGGCGCACACTCGTGGCGACGTGCCGCAACAGCCGCAGCGAAAAGTCCTGCTCCACCGGCATCTCGGCCGCGTGCGTGCCGACGAAGGCCATGCGGTCCTCGATGTTGCCCTCCCCCGCGGCGGCGAGGAACTCGAGTTCGGCCCCGCCTCCCTCGGACCGGGCAGTCACCCGCAACCGTCGCGGACCGAAGGCGTCGTCCCCTTCGGTCTGTTCCAGCAGGACCAGCAGCGTCTCCTCGGCCGCCAGGCTCACCCGGTGGGCCGTCTCTTCGGACAGCTTCGCGCGGCCGGCGAATGCGTCTATGAACTGCTGGATCTTCGGCTGTGCCTCGACGTTCAGCTCGGTCTCGATTCGCCGCCGCCGGGGACCCGTAAGCTCCATGAAGGTCGACAGCAGGATCGCGGTCAGCCCGCCCGAGGTCATCCCGTTCTCCAGCAGCGGGCCCGCCCAACCGAAGTACTCCGCCGGGATCTGGCCGCTCTGGAAGCCGGCGCCGATCCAGAACGAGACGCCGATGATCGTGGCCTTGCGGTAGTCGATTCCGTCCTGGGCGACCATCTCCAGGCCCAGCACGAAGAGGATCGCGATCAGCACGACGATGTAGGCGCCGACCACCGGGTCGGGGATCGCGAGCAGCACCGCCGCCGCCTTGGGGAAGAAGGCGAGCGCGATGAAGATCAGGCCGATGCACACGCCCACGCGCCGGGCCGCGATCCCGGTGATGTCGACGATCGAGACGCTGTTCGAGTAGGTCGTGTTGGGGACCGTCGCGAAGAGACCCGACAGGAGGTTGCCGACGCCGTCCGCCGCCACCGCACCCTGCACCGCGCGGAAGTCGGTCGCGCGGCGCTTCCGCCACGACACGCGCTGGATGGCCATCCCGTCGCCGATCGTCTCGATGGCGCCGACGAGGGTGACGAAGATGAAGGCCGGGAGCATCGCCCAGAATTCGGGGCCGAGGCCGAAGTCGAATCCCGGCCACCCCGCCGCCGGCACCCCGAACCAGAGCGCGTCGCCCACGATCTCCATGTTGTAGATCCCGAACCCGGCCGCGACCAGGCACCCCACCACCGCCCCGATC
>VXLT01000072.1 GCA_009841475.1 Gemmatimonadota bacterium | reverse complement strand
CGATGTGGGTGCCGGTGAGCGCGAGTTCGTCGCGGATCAGGTGGACGAGGAGCAGGCGGGAGTCGACCTCGCGCGCGTGTTCGGCTCCGTTGACCGTAACGGTGATATGGTGCTTGGCCATGGTCCTTATCCTCCTGCGGGCGTGTGGCCGGCGGCGCCGGCGTCCCCAGCGGCGCGCGACAGCGCCTTGCGGATGGCCCTCGCGGTCAGCACGCGGGCCATGTTCCTCTTGTATTCGACCGAACCGCGGCGGTCTTCGACGGGGTCGGTGGCGTCGGCGGCGGCCTGCGCGGCGGCGTTGATGATCTCGTCGTCGTCGGGAGCACGCGTGATCGCGTCGCGCATCTTGTCGAGCGCGCCGCGGAACCCCCCGCGCGCCACCAGCCTCGCGCCGGTCAGCACCTCCTCGGCCACGGTCGCCCGGATCGGCGCCATGCCCAGGTTCGTCAGCCCGACCCCCGCCCTGGCGACCTTGCCGCTGTCGTCCAGCGTGAGCTGCACGGCCGCGCCGGCGACTGCGTAGTCGCCCACCTTGCGCTCCAGCTTCAGGTAGGCGCCGCCACTTTGTTCGCCAGCCGAACGAAGTCCGTTGCCGCCCGCGCCCCCGCCCGCGCTCCCGGGCGTTGGAATGCGAATTTCGGTCAGAATCTCGCCCGGCTCCAGCGCCGTCATGAACAGCCCGTGGAAGAAGTCGTCGACCCCGATTACGCGCTCGCCCTCCGGCCCCGTCGCGACCATCTGCGCCCTCAGCGCGATCATCGTCGCCGGGTGGTCGTTGGCCGGGTCCCCATGCGCCACATTCCCGCAGATCGTGGCGCGGTTCCGCACGAGCGGGTCGGCGATCACCTTGGCGGTGTCGAGGAGGATGGGATAGCGCTCCGCCACCACCTCGCTCTCCTCCAGCGCCGTCTCGGTCACCAGCGCTCCGATCCTCAGGAAGCTGGCCGTTTCGGTAATCGAATCCAGACCGGGGATGCGGCTGATGTCCACGATGTTGGCCGGTGACGCCAGGCGCAGCTTCAGCATCGGCAGCAGGCTCTGGCCGCCCGACAAGACCTTGGGGTCGTCGAGCTCGCCCAGGAGCGCGAGCGCCTCCTCCAGGCTGCCGGGGGCATGATAGTCGAATTGCGGGGGAATCATGTCAGCTCCTTCTCTACAACCTCGGTGAATTCCTTGAACATCTTCTTGCTGACGTGCTGCATCATGCCGCGCCCGAGCTGGGCCAGGATCCCGGTCACGCTCAGGTCGGCCACGACGGTAACTTCGGTCTCGCCGGGCCCGAGCGCCACCACGCGGCTGGTCATCTTCATGTCGGCGCTCCCCATCCCCGCCTTCCCCTGCCCCTTCGCGTGCACCACCGCGGAGCGGTCCTCCTCGTCGAGCTCGAAGGCGACGGTGCCGGTGTAGGCGGCGGCGAGCGGGCCCACCTTCACGGCCATCCCGCCGCTGTAGGTGTTCTCGTCGATCTGTTCGGCGATCTCGGCGCCGGGGAGCGCGGCCGCGACCCGTTCGGGGTCGGTGAGGAAGGCCCAGACGGTGTCGGCGGAGGCGGCAACGGTGAACTTTTCTTCGATTCGCATGGGCTCTCCAGTCGGGGTTTGCGTCCTCGTCGATGTACCATGCGGGACCCGCTTCCGCAAGGACGCATTTCCGTCCGGCTACGGCAGCCCGACGATCCTGCGCAGCTCCACCCTCTGGACGCCGAGTTCGTCGATGATCATGACGGCCGCGATGTCGCCGTCGACCGCCATCACGAAGATGGTGGATTCCGGCACGCTCACGCGGCCGATGATGTCGCCCTGCTCGGAGTACACAGTCCAGGCAGTGCCGCCGCCGGGGACGAACCCGTCGTAGTCGGGCACCCACAGCATCCCGCCGGCGGACCATGGCCGTGCGTAGAAGGGGTAGAACCGCGGCATGGCGTCACGGTCGATGCCCTCCAGTTCGGGCAGCGAGTCGCGTGCTGCAGACGTGAGCGGCGTCGGGCTGGGCACGGTGTGTGGTGCCAGCTCGCCAGCCGGATTGCCCGCCATGTCGAATGCCCGGATGACGGGATCCTTGTTGTCCAGGATGTGATACCGTTCGCCTGTGACAATCGGCCACGTTCTGCGGTGGTGGGGATAGATCCTTTTGCTCTCCGGTGAGGAGTAGTATTCGTCGCCCAGGTACTCGCCGCCAACGCCGATGAAGTTGCCATCCGCGTCGAGCCGCGCCAACTCATGTTCGTCCCGGAAGATCATCGGCTCTTCGGCCCAGTCGTTCGCCCAGCCGGAGACAAGCATCGAGCCATCGGGGAAGAACCCCTCGACATCGAAGGCGTTGTGGTCTCCCCAGGGTTGGATCCGCACGGTGCGTTCCACCTCGCCGTCCAGGGTCCACACAGTCACACGCCTGAGCCAGCTATCGAAGGTGTAAAGCCGGTCCCCGACGGCCTGTAGCAGGCTCAGGTTCCCGAAATCACCGGGGCCTTCGCCCTTCTGCCCGACCGCACGAATCAGCGCACCGGTCCTGCGGTTGTAGAACCGTAGCGAGTGAGTGCTTACCTCGGCCAGAATGAGGACATCGTCCGTGAGCACCGCGGCCGTTATCCCATGAAGCGCCTCGTCCGGATCGTCGCCGATCGTAAGCAGCGGAGTGTCGTCGATCTGCAGGTTCCGCTGCTGGACCGGTTGCACGATGGCCGCCGAGACTCCAGTGCCGCTGAGCACCATCACCATCAGCAAGGTACCGATGCCACTCCGGACCGGTCGAAATGGCGTGAGAATAGCCATGATTCTGCTCTCCAATTGCGATTGCGACTGTAGGCCCATGGGCAGCGTTAAGACCGACCGCCAGGCGGGCGTGCCACCGGCCAGAGCGAGAAGGTGGCCTGCGTACTCCGAGGGACGAGTGCCGAGCGTCAACACCTCCTGGTCACAAGCCTCTTCGCTCGCGGTAGCGGCGAGCCTCGCCGCCACCCAGCTCAGGGGATGGAACCAGTAGATCGCAAGGACGGCCCGAGCCATGAGCTGGCGGAGTACATCGCGGCGGCGCACGTGGACCATTTCATGCATCAGCACGACCCGCCACCGCTCGGGCGACCACTCTGCCGACGACGCCGGGAACAGAATTACGCGCCTCAACAAGCCACCGGTCATCGGGATCGTGGCTGTCCGGCTGAGGAGGAGACGCACGTCGCCGTGGATCCCCAGCCGTCGGCGGACCGCCTCGGCCTGTCGCAAGAGTACCGGGTCGCGCACCGGGCTTGCAGTGCGAACAAGTCTTACGAACCGGACCCCTCCCAAAACCAGCGAAACCAGCCCGATGGCGCAGCCAACTCCCCAGAAGAGCAGTGGACGGGGGATCGAGCGCGCCGGTGATTCAGGCTCTCCGGCCGGGACTGCCCCGGACCCGGCCACCGCCGATGGGCCAGATGCCGGCGGGGTGATGGACCCGTCCGCGCCAGCCTGAATCGGAGCGATCTCGGAGAATCGGTGCTCGGTCGCGGTGTTGCCGGAACGGAGAATCGGCACTTCCCATGAAAGCCCGATGAAGCCCAAGACAGGTAGTCCGAGTAGCAGCGCGAATGTCATCGTCCACAGCAGATGACGCACCCCAGCGGGTCCCCTTCGGGCGAGCCACGCCAGAGCCAGCGCGGCCGACAACAGGATCGTGGCCCGGACGACAAGTTCGAGCAGACTCGACGTGCCCAATGGTGCGAGCGAGCCCATCACCTTCCCTCTTCCGACGCCCGGTCGATCAGCGCCTTGATTCGAGCTCGCTCCTCCGGCGTGAGCTTGCTGTCCTCCAACTGGAGCAGCATCGCAACCGTACCCTCCACCGAACCCCCGAAAAATGTCCTGACGACATGCATGAGCGCGGATCTCCGTGCGCGCTGCACGGGGACCGTGTGTGAGTAGACGTAGCGAGGCCCGTCATACTCGCTCACCAGATGTCCCTTCCTCACGAGGATACTCAGCACCGAACGGACCGCCGAATTGGTGGGAGGGTCGGACATTCGCTCTCGGACCTGGGCGGCACTGGCGACGCCCAGCTCGTGGACGATGTCCATGACTTCGCTCTCTCGTCGGCTGAGCCGGGGCAGTTCGGCCAAGTGGCGCCTCGCTTTTCAGGTGGAGTGGAAGAGAAACCGGGATGTCGGTCAACCAGGGTAGGATTGCACGGTAACACGGTGATGCGGAAAAAGCAACATGGTGCTGAAATGTCCGCCGTTGTGCCGGACCGGCAGCGCGCGAGGCGGCTACAACATCTCCGCCAGCGCTTCGAGCGACGCCAGGTTGTGCGCCGGCACGAGGTGGTCAACATGCGGAAGCGCCGCCTTCATTCCCCGGGCCTCGGGGCGGTAGCGCGGATCCCCCATCAACGGGTTGAGCCAGATCACGCGCCGGGCCCGACGGCGGATCGCCAGGAGGGCTTTCTCCAGGGCTCCGGTGTCACCGCGGTCGAGCCCGTCGCTCAGGATCATGACGGATGTATCGCCCGTCACGGTCTGCCGCAAGTAATCGTCGACGAACTCGCGCAGGCATTCCCCGATCCGGGTCCCGCCGGACCAGTCCTCCACCCGGCTGGCGAAGCGGGCCAGGGTGGCCTGGACGTTCCCCGCGGTGATCCAGGGGGTGAGCCGCGTGAGGGAGGTGTTGAAGGAGAAGGTCTCGGTGCGGCGCGCCACCCTTCCCAGCGACAGCACGAAGGTCAGGAGGAAGCGGGAATACGGGTCCATCGAGCCGCTCGTGTCGCATAAGATTGCCAAATGGGGGAGTTCCACCGCCCTCTCGCGCCTTGCCAGCTCGATCAGCTCGCCTTCGCGGGCCAGCGCCCCGCGAAAACTCCGCCGCAGGTCCACCTCCGGCCCCCTCCTTGACGGCACCAGCCGCCGGCTGCGCCGGGTCGCGAACCGCTTCGCCAGGCGCGCCAGCAGTCGCTCCATCTCCCGCAGTTCGTCCTCCGTGCACGCCTCGAAGGACTTGCGCCTGAGGAGCGCGCGCGGGCTGTAGCCGGGACGCCCTCCTCCGGGGGCCGCGTCCGCCGGCTCGACAGTGCCGGATCGACCCGCAGATCGCCGAAGTTCTTCCAGGGGATTGGCTTGGCCGGGCCAGGGACGGGGGGCGCGGCGGGTCCGGCCGCGTGGCGAGCCCCGCCTCTCGCGCCCGGGGCCGCCCACCCTCCAGTGGCGGTCGAAGAGTCGGTCGAAGAGCGGCCAAGCCCGGTGCTCGACGCGCAGGGCGGACCTCAGGCCGAGGCGCACCTCTTCGCGGTCGCCGATGTCGATGTGGCCGAGGGACGCGGCCGAGTCGATCTCGTCGCCGAGCGCGACAGCAACCCCGCCGCGCCGCAGGGAGTCGGAAAAGCGCGCAAGATGGGCGATCAAATCCGCCGGCACCGGCGGCGGCGAATCGGCCGTGGGTGGCAAGTCGGGCGCGCGCATAGTAGCTTGTGGGCTAGTCTCCACGTCCACTACCGAAAGGATGGTCAAGCTGTGAACAACCAAGGTACAGAAGGCGGGGTTCGGATGTCGCGCAAGTTCCTGGCGAGTTGCGGTCTGGCGCTCGTGCTGGGTCTGTCGGGCGCCTGCAAGGAAGCGACCGAGCCGCCTATCATCGGCGCGGTCCAGGGCACGGTCACCGTTGAGGGCACCGGGCTCGACGGCGTCACGGTTTCGCTCACCGGCGGCGCCTCCGCAACGGCGACGACGAGCGGCGGCGGGAACTACTCCTTCCCCAATCTCGAAGCGGGAAGCTACACGGTCACGATCAGCGGCTTTCCCCAGGACGTGACCTTCGCCCAGACCTCGGGAGGCACGACGGTCGCCACCCACGGACGCGCCCAGGTGATCGACTTCGGCGGCGACTACATCCGCACCGCCTCGGTCAACGGGACCGTTTCGGTCAACGACATGGGGATTGCGGGCGTGTCGGTCAGCCTCACCGGCACCGAGTCCGGGAGCGGCACCACCGGCGCGGACGGAACCTTCAACATCTCGAACCTGCGGATGGGCAGCTACACCGTCACGATCTCCGGCTACGAGGAGCCGCGCTACGTCTTCGACCCCACCAGCCAGCAGGTCTCGCCCGGGCTCGGCCAGGCCGTGACCGCCGACTTCACCGGCATGATCGGCGAGATCCCCTTCACGGTGCGGATCGAGAACATGTCGATGCCCAAGGCGTTCACCTTCAGTGGCATGCTCGCCACGCCGCTCGGCGAAACCATGGACGACATGGCGCCGGGGATGTCCTACGGCTTCAACTTCGACGCCACCCCGGGCATGAGCATCTCCTTCGCGGCCGGGCTGATGGGCTCGGAAGGCATGTTCTTCGCGCCGGACGGCATGGGAATCGCGCTCTGGAACGACGACGGCACGCAGGTTACGGGCGACGTGACCGACCAGGTGATGCTCTGGCAGATGGGCGACAACGTGACCGCGGCCATGGGTGACGACATGCCCGAGGTGTCGGATGTGGTCATGGTCACGCTCGAGTCGATCGGGCCGGCGTCCTTCCACCTCAACATCCTGAACGTGACCGAAGAGGTGAAGGGCGAACAGATGATGATGCTCACGCCGGGCGTGGCCGTGGTGCACTCCGCGCCCGACCCGCTGTTCACGGCGGGCATGCCCGACCGGGGTGCGGGACTCGCCGCGCTCGCGAGAAGGGGCATGGCGGAAGGCCTCGCGGCCGCTCTGGGCGCGCACACGGGAATCACCGGAGTGCTCGGGCCCGGGCCCTACGCTTCCCACACGGGATCCGGGGTGCTGTTCATGCCCGGAACGCCGGCAAGCGCCGGCCTGGAGGCCTACGCCGAAACCGGCGACCCCACAATGCTCGCCGGAGAAGTGACACCCGAAGACGGCATCCACCAGATGGGGGCGTTCTTCGTACCGGCCGGCGGGATGGAACCCGGGCCCCTGCTTCCTAGCATGGCATACGAGTTCACCGTGATGGGCCGGCCCGGCGACATGCTCACCTTCGCCACCGGGTTCGCCCAGGCCAACGACCTCTTCTACGCCCCCGGACCGGACGGCATCGCCCTCTTCCCGGACGGTGCGCGGCCCTTCTCCGGGGACGTCACCGACATGCTCACGCTCTGGGACGCGGGCACCGAGTTGAATGAGCGGCCCGGTTCAGGGCTCAACCAGGTGCTGCGCCAGGCGATGCCGGACATGGGCACGCCCGAGATGGAGATGGTTGACGAGCGGAAGGTCTGCTTCGTCTACCCCGACATCACCAACGCGATGGACTTCATCAAGGTGACGATCACGGCCAACTGACGAGTGTGCGGTCGGCGGCGGCCCGGCTTCGGCTCGGCCCGCCGCCGGCTCGCGGACGGCGTGGACGCCCGCGGGGGGTTCGCCGGAGGACGGCGGGCCCCCCGCGGTGCGTTTGGGGTGGTCGGCGGTTGAACGGTACCGTGCTTGGGGTCCAGAATACGGGTCATGGCGGTGACACGATACTTGACTTGGGTGCCTGATTCCGGTCGATTTCGGATCTAATCGTTTCACAAGCGACCAGAATACGTTTCATGATCCTCATCGACCGCGCCGTTCTGACCTATGTGTCGAATCACCCGGGGTGCGCCCGCTCGGAGATTCGCCGCGAGGTCGCGCCGGAAGCGAGCACGTCCACCGTCTGGCGGGCGTTGCGGCGGCTGGTGGACGCGGGGAAGCTCGAGGTGGTGGGGGAGGGCCGG
>VXLT01000006.1 GCA_009841475.1 Gemmatimonadota bacterium | reverse complement strand
AACCCCCCCCCCCCGCGACCAACACCCGAACCCGCGTCGCCCGCGGCATTTGTGTAAACTTTCACGAAGGGGGTCCTCCCGGGATGAAGGGGACTCGGGGCACTCGCGAAGTTGGGGAATGGTGGCGAAGTCCGCCAGTGGGGGCGAAGGTCAGCGCCTACCAAGGGGTCGGGGCTCCGGCTGACGGTTGCGGTTGGCCGCACGCCTTCGCCACCATTCCACCATGCGATTCTTCAACACGTCCGGTCCGATCATCGCGGAGAAGCATTACCACCTCCCGCCCCTGTCGCGGTTCGACCTGGATGATCTGGACCGACTGATTGACGAGTGGCAGTACTTCGTTCTGCACGCTCCCCGTCAGACCGGGAAGACCACGGCGCTGAGGGCGCTTCGCGACCGGCTGACCGGGAGCGGCGACTACCGCTGCGTCTACGTCAACGTGGAGCCCGCCCAGACGGCGCGGGAGGACGTGGAGCGCGGGATGCGGACCATCCTCGGAGGAATCGGCGACGAAGCGATCTCCGCCCTGGGCGATCACACCGTCGAGGAGCTCTGGCCGCAACTGTTGGAGCGAAGGGGACCGGACGCCGCGTTGCAGGCAACCCTCGGGCGCTGGGCGGCAGCAGAACCGAAGCCGCTGGTCCTGCTCATCGACGAGATCGACGCGCTCATCGGCGACACGCTGGTGTCGGTGCTGCGGCAACTTCGGGCGGGCTACGCGGACCGCCCAAGGCACTTTCCCCAGACCGTGATCCTCTGCGGTGTGCGCGATGTGCGAGACTACCGCATCCACGCATCGTCCGAAAAAGAGCCGGTGCTCGGCGGGAGCGCTTTCAACGTCAAGGCCGAGTCGCTGCGGATGGGCGATTTCCGAGAGGGCCAGGTGCGCGACCTCCTCGCCCAGCACACCGCCGAGACCGGCCAGCCCTTCGCGCAGGCCGCCATTGCCGAGGTCTGGCGTCTCTCTGTCGGGCAGCCATGGCTGGTGAATGCGCTGGCGAGGGAGGCTTGCTTCCAAAGAGACGGCGTGCGAGACAGGTCGCAGGAAGTGACCCTGGACGCCGTTCAGGAGGCGCGCGAGCGCCTGATCCTGCGCCGTGACACGCACCTGGACCAGCTGGTGCACAAGCTGGAGGAGCCCCGTGTGCGGAGGGTGATCGAGCCCGTCCTGAGCGGCGACCCCGATGCGGGCGGCTTCAGCACGGAGGACCTGCAGTACGTTCGCGACCTGGGGATGGTAAGGCAGACGGCTCCGGTGGCGATCGCCAATCCGATCTACCAGGAGGTGATTCCGCGGGAACTGTCGTATCCGCAGCAGGAGGCGCTGCCGCACGATCCGGCATGGTTCGTGAGGGACGGGTACCTGGACATGGACGCCCTGATGCGGGCGTTCCAAGAGTTCTTCCGCGACCATTCAGAGCACTGGGTGGAGCGCTTCCAGTACAAGGAGGCGGGCCCGCAGCTGCTGTTGCAGGCGTTCCTGCAGAGGGTGGTCAACTCGGGCGGGCGGATCGAGCGCGAGTACGGGGTGGGGCGGCGGCGGATCGACCTGGCCGTGATCTGGCCGGTGGGGGATGTCGGCCCCCGGCGGGAGCAGCGCGTGGTGGTCGAGTGCAAGGTGGTGCGTGGCAGCGTCGATGCCACGGTAGCCGAGGGTCTGCCGCAGACGGCGACCTACATGGACCGGTGGGGGGCGGAGGACGGCCATCTGGCGGTCTTCGACCGGACATCCGGCAAGCCGTGGAGCGAGAGGATCTTCCGGCGGACCGAAGCGTTCGAGGGGCGGGAGATCACTGTGTGGGGGATGTAGGCATGCAGGGGGCCCGACGCTGTCCCGCGCCCGGCCCCCTCCCTGCTCTTCCGGGCCAAGTGGCCCGGCCGGGCTAGTACATCCCGCCCATGTCGCCGCCGCCCGGCGGTCCGGCCGCCTTCTCCTCCTCCGGCCGCTCCACGACCACCGCCTCGGTAGTGAGGAGCAGGCTAGCGATCGACGCGGCGTTCTGCAGCGCGCTGCGCACGACCTTGGTCGGGTCGATCACGCCGGCCTTCACGAGGTTCTCGTAGGCGTCGGTCTGGGCGTTGTAGCCGTAGCCGCCCTCACCGTCCCGCACCTTTGCCACGACGATCGAGGGCTCCGCGCCGGAGTTCTCGGCAATCTGGCGGATGGGGGACTCCAGCGCCCGGCGCAGGATGTTCGCGCCGATCTGCTCGTCCTCGCGGTCGAGCTCGAGGCCGTCCAGCGCCTCCTGGGCACGCAGGAGCGCGACGCCGCCGCCCGGAACGATTCCCTCTTCCACCGCCGCGCGGGTGGCGTGCAGGGCGTCCTCGACCAGCGCCTTCTTCTCCTTCATCTCGGTCTCGGTGGCCGCGCCGACATCGATCACCGCCACGCCCCCGGCCAGCTTCGCCAGGCGCTCCTGCAGCTTCTCGCGGTCGTAGTCCGAGGTGGACTTGTCGATCGCGACCTTGATCTCCTCGATGCGCCCGTGGATCTTGTCCTCGTCCCCGGCGCCGTCGATGATCGTGGTGTTGTCCTTGTCGATCACGACACGCTTGGCGCTCCCCAGGTCGCTCAGCACCGCGTTCTCCAGCTTGAAGCCGACCTCTTCCGAGATCACCTGGCCGCCGGTGAGCACCGCGATGTCCTGCAGCATGGCCTTCCGGCGGTCGCCGAAGCCCGGCGCCTTAACCGACGCCACCTTGAGCGTGCCCCGCAGCTTGTTGACCACCAGCGTGGCCAGCGCCTCGCCCTCGACATCTTCGGCGATCACCAGGAGCGGCTTGCCCATCTGGGCGACCTTCTCGAGGATCGGCAGAAGGTCCTTCATGGAAGACACCTTCTTGTCGTGGATGAGGATCATCGGCTCCTCGAGCGCGGCTTCCATCCGCTCCGGGTCGGTCACGAAGTAGGGGGACAGGTAGCCGCGGTCGAACTGCATGCCCTCGACCGTGTCGAGCTCGGTCTCCAGGCCGCGCGCCTCCTCGACGGTGATGACGCCGTCCTTGCCGACCTTCTCCATCGCCTCGGAGATCAGCTCGCCGATCTCCATGTTGTTGTTGGCCGAGATGGCGCCCACCTGCGCGATCTCGCGCTTGCCCTTGGTCTCGGTCGACGCGCCGGCGAGCGCGTTGACGACCACGTCGACGCCCTTGTCGATGCCGCGGCGGATGCCCATCGGGTTCGTCCCCGCGGTCACGTTCTTCAGTCCCTCGACGAAGATCGCGTGGGCGAGCACGGTCGCGGTGGTGGTTCCGTCACCCGCCACGTCCGAAGTCTTGGTGGCGACTTCCTTCACCATCTGGGCGCCCATGTTCTCGACCGGGTCCTCCAGCTCGATCTCCTTCGCGACCGAAACGCCGTCCTTGGTCACGGTCGGCGAGCCGAACTTGCGGTCGATCACCACGTTCCGGCCCTTGGGCCCGAGGGTCACCTTGACCGCCCGCGTCAGCTGCTCGACGCCGGACTTGAGGCGTCCGCGTGCCTCGATATCGAAATCCAGTTCCTTCGCTGCCATTTCGCTTGTCTCCTGGGTGGATTAGTTGACTTTGGCGAGGATGTCCGACTCGCGGAGAATCAGATACTCGTCGCCGTCGACGGTCACTTCCGTGCCGCTGTACTTGCCGTACAGCACGCGATCGCCCTCGGCGACCTCCATCGGGACCCGGCCGCCATCGTCGTTCGGCTTGCCCGGTCCCACAGCCACGATCTCGCCCTCCTGGGGCTTCTCCTTGGCTGTGTCGGGGATGTACAGGCCACCCCGCATCTGCTCGGCCTCTTCCAGGGCCCTCACCACAACGCGATCCGCCAGGGGCTGGATCTTCTTTGCGGCAGACATGCGCTCCTCCTTGGATGAAGTTGGGTTGGGAGTTGCGGCCGGCCACCCGCGCGAGGCAGCCTTCCGCGCCTGTTAGCACTCGCGCTCACAGAGTGCTAACAACAGCATCGGAGTTTCGCGGCGGGGCAGGTTGATGTCAACCCCGGTGTCAGCGGTCAGCCAAGTACGCTCCGGCGATCCCAAGGCCCTGGAGGGTGAGGAACGGCTCGACCCGGTCCACCGACCTGGTGTGCGGTGCGATCACCGGCGCAAAGCCGCCGGTTGCGACCACCAGGATGTCATCGGGTTGGCGACCCTCGCCCGCGCCGCTGCCTTCGTCGGGTCGCCAGCTTTCACGGATGCGCGCCACCATCCCGTCCACGGCATCGATCGCGGAATAGAAGACGCCGCTCTGAATGCAGGTTTCGGTGCGTCGCCCGATCACGGTCCCGGGGGGCACCAGCTCCACGGTCGGCAGCTTGGCGGTGCTCCTCGCGAGCCAGTCGAGGCCCGCGCTCAGCCCGGGCGCGATCACCCCGCCGCAGAACACCCCTTCCGCGGTAATGCAGTCGAAGGTCGTCGCGGTTCCGAGGTCCACGGCGATGGTGTTGCGAGCGAAGCGGGTCTTCGCCGCCAGGGTGTTCACGATCCGGTCCGCGCCGACGGTGCGCGGCTCCTCCACGTCCAGGCTGATCGGGAGGCCCGAGTCCGCCGTCACCTCGAATACGGGGCCTTCGGTGACGGAGGCCATCGACTCGCGCAGGGTTCGAGTCACGGTCGGCACCACCGAGCCGATCACGCCGCGGCGGATGGAGGTGACACCCTGCGGGCCATCCGCCAGAAGCGCCGTCAGCAGGACCCGGTACTCGGCGGCGGTTCGCGGGACGCGCGTACTGACCCTCCAGCTCTGCACAACTTCCAGGCCGGAGAGGTCCAGGAGCCCGAAAACGGTCTCGGTATTCCCCACATCGGCGACCAGCTGGCAGTGCATGTGTCAGCTCCAGGTTTCCACGGTTCCCGCGATCACGCGCCACCTGTTCCCGGCGCGGTCGCGCACCTTCAGCGCCCCGTCCGGCAGCAGACCCGCGCCCACGGCCGCGAGCCCCTCCACCGTCAGCGGGCCCCGGGTGGAATCTCGCACAACTCCGCTGACGGACAACGGGCGGCCGCTGAGGGGCGAGCGCGCGTTGAGGGCGTCGAGCTCGGAGGCGGGGATGCCCTCGTGGGGCCGCGTCCACACCGTGCCCAGCGCATCCATTGCGCCTGCCAGCACTTCGCCACGGTGGATCGGGTGGCCGTATTCGACGCGCAGGGAGGTGGCGGGGGGCGTCACGGCGGGCAGCTCACCCGGGAGGTGGTTCAGGTTGAGGCCGATTCCGACGAGGACGGCTTCGTGCACTCGCTCGCAGAGGATGCCGCCCAGCTTGCGGCCGCCGATTGCGAGGTCGTTCGGCCACTTGACCTGGATCCGGACCGAAGGCGCGACGGCCTCCAGCGCCTCCGCCACCGCCAGCCCCGCCCGCAGCGGCAACACCTGCGGCACAACCAGGCCTGCGTGGTGCGCCACGGTGAACCACAGGCCGCGCTCGGTGTCGGACATCCAGCGCCGCCCCCTCCGTCCCCTGCCCTGCGCCTGCCGGTCGGCCACGACGATCGCCGGAAGATGGAGACCCTCTCTTACGAGCCGACGCGCGCGGTCGCTCGTGGAGCCGGTCCGCGCGTGGAACTCGGCCGTGGCCACGCCCAGGCGCTCGCGCCACTCCGAACCGGGGCGGCCCTCCCAGGATGCCAGGAGGGTGGGGGGCTCTGGCGACGCCGTCATCACAGGCTCGTGTACAGCAGGAAGGCCGCGCCGGCCACCCAGAGGTAGGGGGCGAAGCGGTGGAAGGACCGGCTGCCGAGCATGGCGCGGAAGATGTGGATCGCGAGGACCCCGGTCACGCAGGCCGCCACGCCGCCCGCGGCGAGCACACCGGGACCGAGCGGTCCGTCCGCGGCCATCACCTCCGGCAGCTTGACCAGCGCGGCGCCGCCCACCGCCACGACGGACATCAGGAAGGAGAACGCCGCCGCCTCGGAGGGGCCGACCCCCCGCCAAAGGGCGGCCACGACGGTCGTCCCCGAGCGGGAGATGCCCGGCAGGATGGCCGCGGCCTGCGCGAGCCCCATCACCAGCGCCGTCCCCGCGCCCGGCGCGCCGGCCGGTCCCTGCGCAAGTGCTTTCCGGGCGGTCCAGACCACGCATCCGCTCGCCAGCAGACCCGCGCCCGCGATCCAGGGACGGTCGAAGAGCGACTCGAAGAAGCTGCCGAATCCGAGTCCGGCGATGGCCGCCGGCACGGAGGCCAGGAGCAGGAGACCAGCATAGCCGAGCTGGTCGCGGTCACCGCGTGCGACCCCGGACAGGAGGGTGCCGATCCGCCCCCGGTAGACGATCACGACCGAGAGCAGTGTTGCCGCGTGCAGCACGGTTTCGAGATCCGCGCCGGGCAACTCGATCCCGAGCAGCGCCTGCCCCATGACCAGGTGTCCGGAGCTGGAGACCGGAAGGAATTCGGTCGCTCCCTGCAGCGCGCCCAGGAAGACGGCCTCGTACCAGGTCATGGCGCGCGGGTCACGCCAGCGCCCGGTAGAGGGCCTCGTAGCGGGGCAGCACCCGCGCCACCGCGAAGCGCTCGACCGCGGCGTGGCGCCCGGCCTCGCTGAAGCGGTGCCACAGCTCGGCGTTGCCGAGCAGACAGGCTGCGGCGATGACCGCCTCCTCCACGTCTCCCACCGGCACGAGGAGCCCGTTTTCGCCGTGCGTGATCACCTCGGGCAGACCGCCCGCCCGATAGCCCACCACCGGCACGCCGCAGGCGATCGCCTCCAGCGCCGCCAGCCCAAAGGACTCGCTCTCGCTGGTAAGGAGGAAGAGGTCGGCGCAAGGAAGCAGCTCCTCCACCGAGGCGTGCTTGCCCAGGAAGACGACATCTCGTTCCACGCCGCGCTCCATCGCCCGCTGGGCGGCACGGGGACGGTCCGGGCCGTCTCCGACCATCACCAGACGGCACGGCATCTCCCGGCGGACCCCCGCGAACACATCGATCACGTCCCTCACCCGCTTCACGGGGCGGAAGTTGGACACGTGCATCAGGATCTTCTCGCCCGCCGGCGCGAATACCCTCTTGCGTGCCGCGTTGTCGCGCGGACGGAAGAGTTCGGTGTCGACGAAGTTGGGAATCACTCGCACTTGCTCCTCCGGGACCTCGAAGTCGCGCACCGTCACTTCCTTGAGGAATCGGGACACGGCGGTGATCCCCTGCGAGCGCAGGATCGAGAAGCGGGTGATGGCCCTGAAGGAAGGGTGCAGTCCCACCAGGGTCACGTCGGTGCCGTGCAGCGTCGTGACGAGCGGAGGTGCCGTTTCCAGCATCTCGCCGGCGATCCAGGCCGAGGTGGCGTGGGGGATGGCGTAGTGGACGTGCACGATGTCGAGGCCCTGGCGCAGCGCCGTGTCGTGGATCGCGGCCGCCAGCGCCAGTGTGTAGTGGGAGGTCTCGAAGAGCGGATAGCGCTCCAGCTCGACTTCGTGGAAGTAGACCCGCTCGTGGAACCCCGAGAGCCGGAAGGGCTGGGCGTAGGAGATGAAATGGACCTCGTGCCCCCGCGCGGCCAGACCGATCCCGAGTTCGGTCGCCACGGCGCCCGAACCCCCGTAGGTGGGATAGCAGGTGATCCCGATCTTCATGTCGCCTTCACCGTTCGCTCCCGCCAGGCACGGGTCACATGGGCGCACTGCGCCTCCAGCGGCGCCGTGCCGTCGACCTTGACCGTACCGGGTCCGAGCTGGTGGCGAAACCACGTCACCTGGCGGCGCGCGTACTGCCTCGTGGCCACACGCGTGCGCTCCACCGCCTCCTCCAGCGTGATGCGTCCTTCCAGGTGGTCCGCCATCTCGCGGTACCCCACCCCGTCCATTCCCTGTGTGTTTTACACATGTCCGGGCCC
>VXLT01000115.1 GCA_009841475.1 Gemmatimonadota bacterium | reverse complement strand
GTGGAAGCCGGGCCGGGGGGCGCGGGGCGGCCGGGAACCGGGCGGATGCGGCCGTCCAGCGCCGGGCTGACCGTGCCCCGCGCCCGGAGGTAGGCGACGAAAGCGTCCCGTATGAGGATCGGCAGGTCCTCGCGCGCGGCCGGGCCGGGTTCCCACAGCACGGTCCACGTGCCGCCGCCGTTGACGAGGTAGTCCACAGTGGCCAGGCGATAGGTCCGTTCCGGATCGATCGGCTCCCCACCGACAAGGACTCCGACGGCGTCATCGTCGTCAAGTCGCATCGTCCACCCCGCGATCGGCTCCCCGTCCGCGGCGGCGATCTCGTCGGCGAGCCGCTCCATCTGTGTCCCGGAGAGCGAGAGCACCGTGACGTAGTTCTCGAAGGGAAGCAGTTCGTACGCGTGCCGCATCAGGATCGGACCCTCCGCGATCGGCACCCGCAAGCCGCCTTCGTTGACGAGCGCGGCGTGCACCGTGTCACTCGCGAGCTCCCTGGCCACCTGCAGCAGCGCGTCGGCCACGAGGTTGTCGAGCGTCCCCTCCGGATCGGCTTTCCGGAATTCCCCCGTTGCGTGGCCAAGCACCTCGGCGAGCTGGTCCTCCAGTTGCGTGCGGTAGGGCGCGATCAGCGCCTCGATATCGGTTGCGGCGCCGACGCCGACATCCACCTCGGTGAATTCCACCGGCGCCTCGCGGATGGTGAAACCGGCCGGCTCCGGGGTGGGCGCAGGGGACGGCCCCGGCGGCGCACCGGGCCGCGCACCCGAGCATCCGGCGGCGATGAGGGCGGCGGCAAGCGCGCACGATGCGAACCGGATGGGCATGAACATGGCATTGTTAATAGCCGTGACGGACACTGCGGGCCAGTCTCGCGGACCACCCGCGCGCCATTGCCAGTCCCGGGCCCTCGGACTTATGTTGGCTGGCCGCTTTGAGAAACGCCTCGCGGCCCCGCGCTGAGAAGGCATGGATGCCTCGCCGACCGAATGCAGCGGGACTTGTTTCACGGACTGCAAGAGACCCGGTCTGAATGGTGAACGTCGCTACAAGTGTCCCCAGCGCCAACGGCCGGCGGAACGCATCTGCTTCCTCCGAGCTGTCGGTGGTCGACGTCACTTCGTTCTTTTCCACATCGGCCTCCGGAGGGGTTCGCACCTACCTGACCGAAAAGGCGCGCTCGCTCGGGCGGCCGGGAATCCGCCACACCATCGTGGTGCCGGGCGAGACCACCAGGATGGACGAGTGGGAAGGAGCCACGCTGGCCCGGATCCGCAGCCCCGTCATTCCGTTCGCTCCGGCGTACCGCCAGCTGGTCGACTGGCGCGCGCTGGCCGATGTGTTCAATGCGGTGAAACCGTCGGTGATCGAAGTCGGAAGTCCCTTTGCCGACCCCTTTCTGGTGCGCCTCGCGCTGGGCGGACGGCGCGTTCCGGTGGTGGGCTTCTACCATGCCGACCTGGTCAGGACCTTTGCCGAGCCCTTCGTCGATCACGCGGTGCTGAGTCCGCTGCGGGTTGTCCTGCGCATGACCGCCCGGCGCGGGATCCGGTCCATCTACAACCGCTTCGACGCGACCGTGTGTGCCTCGTCCGCCGTCGCCCGTGAGCTTCGGTCGCTGGGCGTGAAGCGTGTTCACGAGGTCCCCCTGGGGGTCGACCTCGATACGTTCCGGCCTCTGGAAGGTGCCAACGGGCACCCGCTCCTGCCGCAAAACGGCGCGCCCGTGGCGCTCTTCGTGGGACGGTTCTGTCCCGAAAAGCGCCTGGACGTGCTCCTCGACGGCCACGCCCTCCTGCCTCGGGACGAGCGGCCGGACCTGTTCCTCGTGGGCGACGGCAACATCCGCAACAGCATTGCCGCGAGGGCGAGAGACGGCGGCCGCGTCACGCTGCTTCCGTACGTTTCCGACCGGAAGGAACTCGTGCGCATGTACAACGCCGCCGACTACTATGTGGCCCCCGGCCCCGGCGAGACCTTCGGGCTGTCGATTGGGGAAGCCCTCGCGTGTGGCCTGCCGGTCCTCTGCGTCGCGCGCGGCGCCGGGCCCGACCGGATCGAGGGCTCGGGCGCGGGTGAACTGTATCGCCACGGAGACCCGGCCGACGTCGCGCGCGGCATGAGGGCGATGCGGCGCCGCACGGGTCCCGAAACCAGAGCGCGAGCCCGTGCCCACGCCGAACAAACCATGGACTGGTCCGTAACCTTCGAGCGGCTGCTGGCGGTGTACCAGCGGGTCACGAGCAGCAGCGGAAAGTCTTGATCCGGCGCCTCTTCGTCGCGCTCAGCCTCACGGGAGTCGCGGTCGCCACGGTGCTGGTCCTCCGCAGGAGTGGGGGGGCGGAAGCGCTTTTTGTCCTGCCGCTGGGGAACCACCTCGGGGCATTCGGCGCCATGGTGCTGGAGGTCCTGCTGCGAGGAGCGCGGTTTGTCGTCCTGGGCGTTGTCATGGGAGCCACGGTGCCGATCATGAGCGCGACGATGGCGCAGCTGGCGGGGGACGGCGGCGGGGCGGTGACCCCCTCGCGGTCCGGGTCGGATCCGGCCAAGGCGCTCATCCTGTCGCGGCACGGCATTCGCGGCGGCCACATCGGCGCGCTGCTCGTCGGCGAAGCGGTGTCGGAGGCGACCCTGCTGCCTGTATGCGCGCTCGTGCTGGCCCTGTCGCTGGACGTCCCCCTGACGGCGATGGGTGCTACCCTCAGCTGGTCCGTGGTCTCGCTGACCCTCGTCGGGCTGGCGGTGCGGCTCGCGCCCACCCGTGACTCCACCGCACCCCGGCTGCTGCAGCGGCTCGGTGTCACGGGCCAGAGGTGGAAGCGCGTCGTCGCGGTCGCCGCAGACTTTCGCCAGGCCGCCGGCGCCCTGCGCCGCATGTCTCCGGCTCACCTTCTGCTTCTGGCCGCAGCCACTCTGGGCCACATCGCCGCGCGTCTCTTCACGCTCCCCGCGCTGGTCGGGGCCGAATTCGCATCCGCCAACCTGGCGGAACTGCTGGGTTGGCCCTTTTTCCTGCTCTATGGCGCGCCGCTGATCCCGGCTCCGGCCGGAGGCGGCGCCATCGAAACCGGCTTCGCCTATTTTCTGGGGGACTACCTGCCACGCGAACAGCTGGGCGCAGTGACCTTCTGGTGGCGCTTCTACACCTCCCACCTCTTCGCCCTTCTCGGCTGGCTGGCGATCACGATCCCCACCCGCCGGAAGCCGGTTCAACGAACCGAGGCGGAAGGGTGACTGCAAGTAGGGGCTGTCGGCGCTGTACGGTGGATGAGAACGTCCGCTGGGGGATTCCCGGCATGTCCGCCAGGCCCCGCAACCACATGATCCGCGCCTGCCCGGCTCCGCGCGGCCGCTTCGACGGGATTCCGACATGACGCTCGCAACCGCTCTCCTGGTCCTGCAGGCCGCTGCCCCCACGCACTCCAACGGCGCGGCGGCCACCGTCCCGACCGCCGCCGCGGACTCCGGCCTGGCCCACCGCGGCGGCGTCCCGCAGGTGGTGACGGCCGTGCGCGCGAGCCCCGCCCCGATCCTCGACGGCCGCCTCGACGACCCCGCGTGGCAGATGGCCACGCCCGCCACCGGCTTCCGCCGCGACCGGCCCGGCGACGGCCTCCCCGCTTCCGAACGGACCGAGGTGCGGGTCGCGTACACGAGCGACGCCCTGTACATCGGTGCGCGCATGTACCACCGCGACCCCGCGAGGATTTCGCGGCGGAGGGGCCGGCGCGACTCCTTCCTGCAGCAGAACGACCAGTTCCAGGTGCAGCTCGACTCCTACCACGACCACCGCACCGCCTTCGTCTTCGGCGTGACGCCAGCGGGCGGCCGCAACGACCTGGCGGCTCCCAACGACAGTCCGCGGGGAGCCGACTCCGGTTGGGATCCGGTCTGGGATGTGGTCACGGAGGTCGATTCGCTCGGCTGGGTGGCGGAGATGCGCATCCCGTTTTCACAGCTGCGCTTCCGGGAGGGCGAGCGGCAGATCTGGGGGATCAACTTCCGGCGCGAAATACTGCATGCGGGCGAGGGGGTCGAGTGGAACTGGAACCCGCCGACGGTGAGCGGATGGGCGTCGCAGTTCGGGCATCTCGTCGGTTTGGAGGATGTCCGCCGCCCGGGCCGGGTCGAACTCCTTCCCTACGCGGTCACCCGCGCCACCTACGACCAGCGGGCCAATCCGCTCAGCCCCTTCGACGATGGCTCCGCATACTGGGGCTCGGCGGGCCTCGACCTCAAGTACGGCCTTACCAGCGGTTTGACGCTGGACGCCACCATCAACCCGGACTTCGGCCAGGTGGAGGCCGACCCGGAGGTCGTGAACCTCACGGCCTACGAGACTTTCCTGGACGAGCGCCGTCCGTTCTTCGTGGAGGGTTCGGGTCTTTTCGGATTCGGGGGGCTGGAGAGGCAGCGCTTCTTCTACTCGCGGCGGATCGGGCAGCGGCCCGCCCTCTCGGCCCGGGGCCAGGGCACCTACGTCGACCAGCCCACCGCGTCCACCATCCTGGGCGCGGCCAAGGTGTCGGGACGGACCGAGTCGGGCTGGGTGATCGGCTTCGTGAACGCGACCACCCAGCGCGAGACGGCGCGGGTCGCGGAGGGTGACGACACCCCGTTCACCGAGGTGCCGGTGGATCCGCTTTCCAACATCACCGCCGTGCGCGTGCGCCGGGACCTGCGGAACGGCGACAGCTATCTCGGAGCAATCGCGACCGGCGTGGAGAGGGATCTGGACGCCGAGGCGTTCCACCGGCTCCGCCACCGGGCGTATGCCGGCGGCGTCGACTTTCTGCACCACCTGTCCAACCGGACGTACCGGCTGCAGGGCTGGGCCGGCGGATCGTACATCAGCGGGAGCCCGGAGGCGATGCTGCGTGCGCAGTATTCGTCGGTGCGCTACTTCCAGCGTCCGGACCAGGACTATGTGAGCCTTGATCCGGATCTCACCGAACTGGCGGGCTACGCGGGGGAGCTCGCGTTCAACAAGGTCGCGGGCGAATGGCTTTTCGGGATGGAGGGTACCGTCATCTCCCCCGGCTTCGACATGAACGACGCCGGCTACCAGACCATAGCCGACACCTACGCGCTGACCGGCAGGGGGACCCGGCGCTGGGTGCGCCCCGGACGGCTTTTCCGCTCCGGCAGCATCACGCTTTCGGGGTCGGAGCGGCGCAACTTCGGCAACCTCGTCTACAACCGCGGGCTGAACCTCAACGCGTCCGGGCAGACGACCGGCTTCCACTACCTGCGGCTCGACGCGCGCTACCAGTTCGAAACGATGGCCCACCGCACCACTCGCGGCGGACCGACCATGCTCAACCCCGCGAGCTGGGGCGGAAGCCTGGCGGTGAACAGCGACGGCCGGCAGCGCATTTCGGGAGGGATGTGGGCCAGCTACGGCGGCGATGTGGAGGGTGCCTGGTCCATGACCCTGGCGCCATCACTCTCCGGGCGGGGTGACGGGTGGTTCAGCTGGAGCATACGGCCCCGCTACACCCGCAGCATGACGCCTGCATTCTACGTCACGCAGTCCGCCGATCCGGCCGCGGAAGCCACCTACGGGCGCCGCTACCTCTTCGCGGAGCTGAGGCGGTCGTCGATCAACGTCACACTCCGCACCGACCTCGCGCTCACCCCGAAGCTGACGCTGCAGGTGTATGCGCAACCGTTCGTGTCGACCGGCGACTATGAGGGTTTCGCGGCTCTGGAGGCACCCCGGACCTACAGCTTCCGGCGCTTCGGGGAGGGAGCGTCCACCATCGAGCGAACCGGCGACTTCTACTCGGTCGACGCGGATGGCACGGGCCCCGCGCGGACGATCCGCTTCTACAACCCCGACTTCCGCCTGCGATCGTTCAGGAGCAACGTGGTGTTGCGCTGGGAGTACGTCCCCGGGTCGACCTTCTTCCTGGTGTGGGCCCAGGACCGGTCTGACCGGATCAGCGATCCCGCCTTCGACGGCGTCGGGGACCTGCAGAACCTCTTCTCCGACCCCATGCGCAACGTGCTCCTGGCGAAGGCCAGCTTCTGGATCGACTTCTGAGACAGCGCCGGGACGGGATCTCGATCCGACACCTCACCGGCGCGTGCGGCCTCTCCGGTGGTGGGCAGCCCGCGACGAATTCCGCCCCGGCCACGGGCCAGCAGTGTTTAGCTGGATAAGTTTCGTTAACTTAAGAAATCTTAGGCTAATCTGCCGCTATGAGGCCCCGGGACCCCGCGACGCGCTGGCCGCTGGCGGGCTCCGCATGATCGTGGTCACGTGAATGTCGATTCCATGGTTGACGCGCAGGCCGAAGATTCCGTCGATCTCCAGCCCCTGCCGCGAACCGCTCCAGACCTGCTCGCCGTTGATCGAAAAGCGCAGATCGTCACCCTCCGCCTCCAGGACCAGGACGTTCTTCGCCGTGCTGGCGTCGTCGGGCTTCGTGGCATAGGCGACGATCGCGGCGTGGGCCGTCCAGTCCTGCACAAGCGCGGTCTCGGTGCCGGAACGGGTCTTGACCAGGAACTCCCCGCCTTCACGCACGAGGAAGTACGTGTAGCGCTGGTTGGGCCCCTGCAGATCCGAGCCGCCGACGAAGAAGCCGAACGCCTCGCGGCGCCTGCCGGGATCGAAGAGGAAGGTCTCGGATTCGATGCGGAAGTCGCCCGTGACGACGGAATCCGGGTGATACGCGATCATTGCGGGGCCGGTGGTGATGTGCATGCCCGGCGGCATGGTTTCGAACCGCAGGTCGTCCATGCTGGACCCTTCGCGGTCGAATCGAACCTCCCAGCCTTCCGGGAAGGGCCCCTCCTGCGCCTGTGCCGGGACGCCGCCGGCCACGGCGAGCGCCGCCGTGGCCAGAACCGTGAACATCCTCGTGAGCTTCATTGCCAGCCTTTCGTCTGAGGTTGAAGTCACCAACTTCGGGTCGCCGGCCCCCGTCCGCCAGCCCAGGGGTCAGCCGGACGGCCGGCGCCAGTCCGCGAGCGCCCGACAATTGTCCGCGAGCGCCCGGGCCGCCACGCGTTCGCCGGACTGCCGGCACTCGCGCACCATTACCACGACTCCGTCCGTCCCTGCGATGTGAACAGGATCACCCGCTCGGCCACCTCCTCGCCCGTGAGCCGCTCCCAGCACTGGGCGTAGACGTCGACCTGGGCGCGGTACCGCACAACCCTTTCCATGAAGTCGGGATCGTCGCCGGTGTCCGTCTTGTAGTCCGCGACCACCCACTTTTCCGCCTCGCGGAAGACGAGGTCGATGACGCCCTCGATCACGTCGCCGCGCCCGGGGCCGGGGCCGGCGTTCACGGCGAAGGGGATCTCGGCGTGGCGTTCGCCGGCTGCCATGGCCCTGTTCCAGATCTCCGAGCCGCGGACGGACTCGACCATGGCGATGAGTGCTTCCAGCTCCGTGGGTGCACCCGCGGAGTCGACCGGGCGTTCGTACTCGACGAGCAGGTCACGCGCCAGCTTGATGAGGGCATCGCCAGTGGTGCCCTCGCCGGCCGCCGCCAGCACCTCGTGCACCACGCTGCCCCACTCGAACCCCCCCGTGGCGGGGCGGAGACCGGGCGGCGCAAAGGCTTCCGTGTGCAGAGAGGGCACCGCCCCGGTGGTCGAATCCTCGCCGGCCGCGGCGTCCGTCTTAGCCCGCCCCGTCACTGAATCCAGACGGTACGTCGGCTCGCGCGTGCGGATGGCCGCCTCGGCGACCGCGGCCATCGGCCCGGCCAGATCCGTCCCGGGGTCCAGCACATCCGGCGCGGGAGGATCCTCGCGCGGCAGGTCCGCCACCCTGGCAATGCCCCCCTCCCCTCGTACGGCCTCCGCCACCACCCAGGACTCGACCGGCTCCCACAC
>VXLT01000160.1 GCA_009841475.1 Gemmatimonadota bacterium | reverse complement strand
TCTCAACCGGCTTATCTCGGCCGGCTCGCTATTTTGTTAAATCGGTCCGGGGGGGGGGGGGTGGTGGGGTGAGGGGAATCCCGCTCTCTGGAGCGCCCGCACGGCTCGGACATGGTTGACCCCAGGGATCCTCGGCGCAGCCTATACCGCGACCTCGATTTCTCGAAGCACTGTACCCGCAGCGTTCTCCACCGCCACCTCCAGGTATTCCCGGAGGGCGGCCGCGATGTTCTCCAGGGCTTCCTCCTCTGTATCCCCTTGTGAACGAAATCACAATCCTGCCTCTTTCATCCGTATCGCTCTTGCAGCGATGTCATGGATTGCGGCGGGTTCGGTTGGAAGCTGCCAACAGACCCCCCCCCGCAGCGTTCGGATCACCCGTTTCCCGCAGGCTCACCATGCCCACACTCGCACAGACTCTGAAGCGGATCAGGGAAGCCGGAGCAGCCAGGCGCGACCCTGCCATCACCAGAACACTCGTACGCGGAACGGCCGATCTGAAGGCGTCGGGAATCCTCGACGGCGTTGTGAAGACCGGCGACAGGGCGCCCCTCTTCGCCCGGCTCAATCTGAGTCACGATACGGTGAGGCTCGCGCGGGTCCTGCGGCGCGGCCCCGTGGTCGTCAGCTTCTTTCGCGGCCGCTGGTGACCCTACTGCCGCGCGGAGCAGGCTGCTCTCCAGTCACTTCTGCCCGAGTTCACGGCGCGGGGCGCAACCGTGCTGACCCTGTCGCCCCAGCTGCACGACTTCGCGGCTGCGTGGGCGCGGGAGGACGGGATCGGGTTCGACATCCTCGTGGACAGCGGCAACGGGGTCGCACGCTCGTACGGGCTGGTCTTCCGGATGCCCGATGCGTTGCAGGACATCTATCGGGATCACCTGCGGATCGACCTCGCCCGGTTCAATGGCGATACGACGTGGGAATTGCCGATTCCGGCGACGTACGTGGTCGGGAAGGACGGGATCGTGGCGTGGGCGGGGGTCGACGTGGACTACACGGAACGGCCGGAGCCGGAGGGATTGCTGAAGGTGCTCGACGGGATGGGTTGAGGGGGGGCGCGGGGACCGGCTTCGGCGGCGCCGTCAGTTCGATAGCCGGTATTCGGGCAGGTCGAGGTCCGCGAGACGACGGGGAGGGCGCGAACCGCTGAGAGGGGTTCCCGGCACGGCCATTCACAAGGCCTCACGGGCTCATTTGCCGTTGGATAGGGCAGTATAACTATGTAAATCGCGCACGCCACGTTACATTTGCATGGTTATGACCAAGATGATCCCCCGCGAAGCCAGCGCCCGGGTGGCGCACCTGCTGGGCCGGGCGCCCGCCGTCGTCCTGACCGGGCCGCGTCAGGTCGGCAAGACCACCGTGGCCCTGGAGTTCGTCCGTGAGCACGGTGGCGCCTACCTCGACCTCGAGGATCCGCGGGACCGGGCGAAGCTCGCCGATGTTCACAAATACTGTGAGCGGAACGCCGGCCGCCTGGTGGTCCTCGACGAGATACACCGGACACCGGGGCTCTTCGAGCCGCTGCGGGGAATTGTCGACCAGCGCCGGCGCGAAGGCCGCCGGGCGGGCCATTTTCTGCTGCTGGGCTCGGCGTCGATCGATCTGCTGCGGCAGACCGGAGAGACCCTGGCGGGGCGCGTGGCGTACTGCGAGATGCAACCCCTCAATGTGCGCGAAGCGGTGGACGCCGACGTGGACGACCTGTGGCAGCGCGGCGGGATGCCAGACAGCCTGTTGGCGGGGGACGAAGCCGACAGCTTCGAATGGCGGTTCGACTTTATCCGAACCTATCTGGACCGCGACATTCCCGCGCTCGGCCCCCGCATCCCGCGAGAGACGCTGCGGCGCTTCTGGACGATGCTGGCGCACGATCAGGGACGGCCCTTCAACGCCTCGGTCCTGGCCAGGTCCCTCGGTCTCAGCGGCCGGACCGTTGGACGGTATCTCGACCTGATGGTCGACCTGCTCCTGGTGCGGCGCCTGCCGTCGTGGCGGCGGAGCGCGCGAAAGCGCCTGGTCAAGGCACCCAGGGCATACCTCCGGGACAGCGGAGTCTGCCACGCCCTGCTCGGCATCGACTCGTACGACGCGCTGCTCGGCCACCCGGTGGCCGGAGGGAGCTGGGAAGGGTTCGTGATCGAGAACATCCTGAGCGGTCTGCCGGCGCACGTTGCGAGTTCCTACTACCGGAGCACGGGCGGCGCGGAGATCGACCTGGTCCTGGAGCTGGGAGGCGGGAGGATCTGGGCCATCGAGATCATGCGGAGTTCGGCGCCCAAGGTCTCCCGCGGCTTCCACATCGCGTGCGACGATGTCGGGCCCGATCGCCGACTCGTCGTGCACGGAGGCGACGAGAGCTTCCCGATGCGCGAGGGCATCGAGGCGGTGTCGTTGAGGGATCTGTGCGCACACCGGGCGCCGCTGGCACCCTTCTCCGCTTGACAGGAAACGATCCGCCCCCGCACTTTGTTCGGCGACCGAACAAAGTCTTACGTGGTGATCCGGCGCTCTGCGCGTGGCTGGGCCCGGAGGTATCCGATCAACCGGGGACGGAATCATGAGAGCGCGCACCTCCCATCGGCCGACACTCGCAGCGAAGGCCACCGGCGTCCCGCTGCTCATCCTCCTGGGCGCCAACGGCTGCGAGAGAGATCTGGACATGCTCCAACCGGCGCCTTTCCCCCCGGAGGCCGCCGTGTTCATCGACGGATTCGGTCCGGGCGTGCAGTACTCGGCTTTCGGGGGATCGAAGGTGGACGCGCTCGGAATCGAGCAGGACCAGGTCTACGAGGGAACCGCCGCACTCAGGTTTTCCGTGCCGGCCCCGTCGGATCCGGCGGGCAGTTATGCCGGCGGCGTGTTCTACTCGGCCGGACCACGAGATCTGAGCCAGTTCGACGCGCTCACCTTCTGGGCCCGCTCAAGCACCGCGGCAACGCTCAACACCGTAGGGATCGGCAACGACAACACCGGCGCCTCGCTCTACGAAGCGTCGATGGAGAACCTGCCCCTGTCCACCCGCTGGACGAAGTTCGCGCTCCCGATCCCGCTGCCCGGCAAGCTCACTGAGGAGCGGGGGCTCTTCCTGGTCGCCGAGGGTTCGGAGTACCCGGTGGGCTACGACATCTGGTTCGACAACGTGCAGTTCGAGCGGCTCGGCACGATTATCAACCCCAGGCCGGAGATCGTCACCCGGTCGGTGAGCGGCGAGGTCGGCGGTACCCTCTCGGTGAGCGGCACGCGGGTCACCTTCGATGTGAACGGCAGGGACCAGACCGTCGTCGCGGCCCCCGCCTACTTCACCTTCTCCTCGTCGAACAGCGGCGTGGCCTCGGTCGCGCCGGACGGCACCGTACAGCTGGTCGGACGCGGGACCGCCACCATTACCGCGTCGCTGGGGCCGACCGCCGCGAGCGGCGAGGTGACCGTCAACGTCTCCGTGCCCCCGAACGCCCCGCCGCCGACCCCGGAGGTGCCCGCCGAGGACGTGATCTCGCTCTTCAGCGACACCTACGCGGATGTGCACGTCGACACCTGGTCCGCGGAGTGGGACCTGGCCGATGTGGCGGATGTGCAGATCGCGGGTAACGCAGCCAAGAGGTACACGAACCTTGTCTATGCGGGGATCGAGTTCACCTCGCAGCCGGTCGACGCGTCGGCGATGACCGCCCTGCATGTGGACCTGTGGACGAACGACGCGTCCGCCTTCCGCATCAAGCTGGTCGACTTCGGGGCCAACGGCGTTTTCGGAGGTGGTGACGACAGCGAGCACGAGATCACCCTCAACGAGGGCTCGATGCCGCCCATCACGACCGGCGAGTGGAATGTGCTGGAGATTCCGCTCACCGCGTTCGGCGGACTGGCGAGCCGCGCAAACCTGGCCCAGATGATCATTTCGGGATCGAGTCCGACGGTGTACCTGGACAACGTCTTCTTCTACAGGACGGTGGCGCCCGAGCCGGCCGAGCCGGCACCGACGCCGACGCAGCCCGCCGACAAGGTCACCTCGCTCTTCAGCGACGCCTACGATGACGTAGCGGTCGACACCTGGTCCGCTTCCTGGGACCAGGCCGATGTGGAAGATGTCGAGATCGGCGGCAACACCACCAAGAAGTATTCCAACCTGGTCTTCGCGGGGATCGAGTTCACCTCCGCGCCCGTCGACGCGACCGCGGCAACGCACTTCCACTTCGACGTCTGGACACCGGACGCCACCTCGTCCCCGGCCGCCCTGCGCGTCAAGCTCGTCGACTTCGGGGCCGACGGCGGCTTCGGCGGGGGTGACGACACCGAGCACGAGATCGCGCTCACCGACGCCTCGGACCCGCCGCTCGCGAGCGGTGAGTGGGTCGGCTACGACATCCCGTTCGAGGTGATGGACGGACTGGCCGCGCGGGGACATCTGGCCCAGCTGATCATCTCCGGGGACCCCAACACGCTGTTCCTGGACAACCTGTTCTTCCATACGGCCGTGCCGAGTTCGCCCGCCGAGGCGGCGCCGACCCCCACGCACTCCGCCGACGACGTGATATCGCTCTTCAGCGACGCCTACACGGACGCCACCGTCGACACCTGGTCCGCCACCTGGGACCAGGCGGATGTGGAGGACCTGCTGATCGGCGGCAGCGCCACCAAGAAGTACACGAATCTCGTCTTCGCCGGGATCGAGTTCACCTCCACCACCATCGACGCCTCCGCGATGACGCATTTCCGCATGGATTTCTGGACGCCAGACGCGACCGGGGACCCCGCCGCGTTCCGGATCAAGCTGGTGGACTTCGGGGCGGACGGCGGCTTCGGCGGCGGTGACGACACCGAGCACGAAATCTCGCTCACGGCGGGAACCGACCCGGCGCTCGCCACCGCGCAGTGGGTGAGCTTCGACATCCCGCTCACGGCCTTCACGGGGCTCACCAACCGGGGGCACCTCGCGCAACTGATCATCTCCGGAGATCCGAACACCGTGTTCGTCGACAACATATACCTGCGCAAGTGATGAGGGCGCCGCCCATCAGCGACGGCGGGCCGACCCGCCCCCTACCCGGAGTGGAGACAGCATGACCAAGACGAAACGCAGACACGGCGTCCGCAGGGGCACACTACTGGCCGTCCTCGCGCTGTCGGTCGTCCTCCTGCCGGGCTGCGACAGCCTGGGCGGTGACGACGAGCCCCGGTGGACCCTGGTCTGGAGCGACGAATTCGAGGGCCCGGCCGGCCAGCTGCCCAGCGCCGCCAACTGGATCTTCGACATCGGTACCGACTGGGGCAACAACCAGCTCGAATACGACACCGACCGCCCTGAAAACGTGTCGCTGGACGGCAACGGCAATCTGGCGATCACGGCCCGTGAGGAGTCGTACATGGGGAGCGCCTACACTTCGGGACGCATCAAGACGGAGGGGCTGTTCGAGCAGGCGTACGGCCGCTTCGAGGCGCGCATCCGGCTTCCCACCGGGCAGGGGATCTGGCCCGCGTTCTGGATGCTGGGAAACGACATCGGCACGGCCGGATGGCCCGAGTGCGGCGAGATCGACATCATGGAGTACCGGGGCCAGGAGCCGAGCATCATCCTGGGCACCATCCACGGACCCGGCTACTCCGGGGGGAATGGTATCGGCACCCGCTACGCCCTCACGGGCGACCGCTTCGACACCGGCTTCCATGAGTTCGCGATCGAGTGGACCGAGTCCGGCATCGTCTGGTTCGTGGACGGTCAGCGCTTCAACGCCGTGGACCGGGACGACCCGAGCGGTCGCTGGGTCTTCGACCACCCCTTCTTCATCCTGCTGAACGTCGCGGTGGGCGGCGGCTTCGTCGGGCCGCCCAACGAGTCCACGACCTTCCCGCAGACCATGCTGGTCGACTGGGTGCGCGTTTACAGGAGCGAGTGACCCCGTGAGCCGGCGGACCGCCCCAAGAGACCGGATATCGTTTCCGCACAAGGTCGCCTACGGGATCGGCGGGTTCGTCAACAACCTGCTGGCGCAGGGGATCGGCAACATGATGGTGGTGCTGACCCTGGCCCTGGGGATGGACTTCCGCGCCGTGGGCCTGCTGGGAAGCCTGCCGCGGTTTTTCGACGCGGTCACCGATCCGCTCGTCGGCTTCCTGTCGGACAGGACCAGGTCGCGCTGGGGGCGTCGGCGGCCGTTCCTGTTCGTGGGAGCGATCGCATCGGGCATCATCTTCGCGATCCTCTGGCAGATGCCCGCGCCCACCCAGTTCCGGCTCAAGCTGGTCGACTACGGGGCCGACGGCGTCTACAGCGGCGGCGAAACGGGCGAGCCGGTCGGCCTGCTCGAGTCGATCGGCAACTCGCTGAAGGACATCGTCACGGTCGAGATCATCGACGACGTCGAGGACGAGGTCACCATTCTGCCCCCGGCGCTGGTGACCGGCGGGTGGGTGAGCCTGGATGTTCCGCTGTCCGATTTCGACCAGCTCGCCACCCGCGAGCACCTGTCGCAGATCCTGATCTCGGGTGACCTGACCGAGGTCTACGTCGACAACGTCTATCTCTACCGCACCGACGACACTACGCGCGCGGAGCCGGCGGGCCGCGACGTGGAGGGCGTCACCGCGCCGAACACGGCTGCGCCCACGCCCACCGCGCCCTCTGCGGACGTCATCTCCTTCTTCAGCGGTGCCTACGACGATGTCCCGGTCCAGTTCTGGTCCACCGCCTGGGACGAGTCCGACGTGGCCGACGCGGAGGCCGGCGGCGACGCCGTCAAGCACTACACAGCCGTGCGCTTCGCCGCGATCGACTTCGGCGAAACCCCGGTCGACGCCCGCGGGATGACGCACATCCATCTGGACATCTGGACTCCGGAGCCCACCGACGAGGGCCGGAGCCAGGGGTACTACTTCTGGTACTTCCTGATCGGCTCCCTGGTCTTCTTCCTCGCCTACACGGTCTTCGCCACGCCGTGGGTGGCGCTGGGGTACGAACTCACTCCCGACTACAACGAACGCACGCGCCTGATGGGCGTGCAGAACTTCGTCTCGAACATCGCGTTCGTCATCGGGCCGTGGTTCCTGGTGATCATGACCAATGCGGCGTGGTTCCGGAACCAGATGGACGGGGCCCGGTTCCTCGCGCTGGCGATCTGCACCGTGACGATAGCGCTTGGCGTGATCCCCGCGATCTTTCTCCGGGAGCGCATGCACGCGGGTGGAGGCCACGCCGACGCGCGCGCGCGCTCCGGCGGCCCCAGCCTTGAGGAAAGCGTGAAGGATTTTCTCGGGGGCCTGTGGCAGACGGTGAAGACCGGCCCCTTCCTGATGCTCTGCATCGCGACCTTCCTGATCTTCAACAGCTTCATCATGATCTCCCAGTTCCAGTTCTGGGTCTTCGCCTTCTACATCTCCGGGGGGAACGTCGGGGAGGGGGCGGGTCTCGCCGGGCTGGTCGGGACCGTGGGGATCGTCGCGGGCTTCCTGGTGATCGTCGTCGTCACCTGGCTGGGAACGAAGATCGGCAAGAAGAACGCCTTCTTCGTGTCGACCGGCATCTCGATGTTCGGCTACGCGCTGAAGTGGTTCTGCTACAACCCGGACTACCCGATGCTGGCGCTGCTTCCCGCCCCGTTCCTGGCGTTCGGGCTGGGAGGGCTGTTCACCCTCATGGGATCCATGATCGCGGACGTGGTGGACCTGGACGAACTCACCACGGGAGAGCGGCGCGAGGGGATGTTCGGTTCGGTTTTCTGGTGGGTGGTGAAGGTCGGCCAGAGCCTCGCGATCCTGCTCGGAGGGTTCCTGCTCTACTCGACGGGACTGGATGTCGCGCTGGGGGCGAACCAGCCCGAGGGCACGATCTTCTGGCTGCGTTTCTACGACGCGTTCGTTCCGCTCGTCGCTTCCGCGATCGCGATCGTCGCCGTGTACTTCTATCCGATCACCGAGAAGAGCGCGCTCGAGGTGCGGACGAAGCTGGAGCGGCGAAGGGGAGCGTAGGCGGGGGTCTCATCCGCCGGCTGACGACAGCCCGTAGCCGACCGGGAACAGCGGCCCGCCCACCCC
>VXLT01000195.1 GCA_009841475.1 Gemmatimonadota bacterium | reverse complement strand
CCCACCGTCAACGGGGGCGTGAACGACAAGCAGGCCTTCGGGACGTTCGGCAACGCGGCGCTGCCCGGCTGTACCGCGATCACCGTCAACCCCAACTTTCCCGGGAACGGGCCGCCGACGTTCCCCCCGCCCGGACAGGGCGCGGGAGGCGCCACGGGTTGCTACGGGCCCGACAGTTTCGCCGAGGAGTACGTCTCGGAGGGCACCTTTCCGGCGTTTTCCGACCTGGATTCGTGGGGCGCGGGCGCCAGGATCTCCTGGTCGCTCGGCGGGGGCGTCACGCTCCGGTCTCTCACGGGCTACCGGGGACTGGACATGTGGAACTCCCGGGACGCCGACAACACGCCCGCCAACATCCTGCAGATCCAGATCGCGGTCGAATCCGAGCAGCTCAGCCAGGAATTGCAGCTGAGCGGCTTCGGCCTCGACGACCGCTTGCACTGGCAAACCGGCCTCTACCTTGTGCGCGAAACGGGGTACTATCTGGGCGCTGTGACGCTCCCGACCGGGGCGTTCGACAGCCACTGGGACCTGGTCAACTCGTCAGCGGCCGGGTTCGCCCAGGCCACGGCCGACGTGACGGCGGCGCTTTCGCTGACGGTCGGCGCGCGTTACACAAGGGATCGGAAGACCGTGACGCCGGATGTCTACGCGGTGGGTGACGCGTCGCAGGGCAGGGGAAGCATCCACGAACCTACATGGCCCCTGGCCGAGGGGATCTTCCGAGCCGCCACCGGGCCGATGAACCCCGGAGACCGCATCCTCGCCAACAAGGAATTCGGCAAGGACTTCGATGCGCTGACCGTGATGGCCAATCTCTCCCATCGATTGAACGACAACACGATCGCCTACGCTGGATTCGCCGAGGGATTCAAGAGCGGCGGTTTCGACGCGCGGGTTCCGTCTCCCCCACCCGGCTACGAGCCGAATTCGCCCGACGCCCCCCCGACCGACTACGAGCCCGAAACCGTCGCCAGCTACGAAATCGGCCTGAAGTCGAGCACCGGCGATGGTCGTCTCAGGCTGAATGTGGCGCTCTTCCGAGCCGACTACGAGGACTTGCAGGTCGTCATCCGCGAGTCGATCAATCCCATCACCGTCAACGGCGGGTCGGCCGATCTCCAGGGTGCCGAAGTGGAGGCGGCGTGGATACCGGCCGGCGGGTGGGACATCGCGGCCAGCGTCGGTGTCCTGAGCGCGGAGTACGAGAGCCTGAGCGCCGCCGTGCTGGAGAACAGGAACCCTTTGCAGCCGGACTTCGAGCTGACCAAGACACCCGGTTTCAACCATTCAGTCCGGATCGGCAGGAGATTCCACGCCGGCGGTCTGCCCGTCACCCCCCGAATCCACTGGACGTACACGGCGTCGCAGTATCACGACCCCGTCAACACGCCCCAACTGTTTCAGGAGGGGTATCACCTGCTCCACGCCACGATCAGCCTGGCCACCGTGGATGGCAGGTGGGAGGTGGTGTCCGCATTCCGCAACCTGACGGACGAGCGCTATCTCCTGACCGGGACGTCCGCCTGGGGCACTGCGGCGGCCTACCTCGAGCAGGTGTACGGAAGGCCGTTCGAGTGGTCGGTTGCGTTGAGGCGAACCTGGTGACTGACGCGCGCCCTTTCTACCCCCCAAACAGCGTCACGTCGAAGATCCTGCCCAGGATGAGAATCAGGCTCATGCCGGTGAACACCACGATGCTGACCCAAGTGAAAACCCGCGCAAAGGCCGACGGATAGAAGTGCGGGTCGTCCTTCGGGATCACCTTCAGGCAGTAGTAGAAGTTCAGGCAGAAGATCACGGGCGCCACGAAGTACGCCAGCGCCGACGCCACCAGCACGAGTAGGACCGGCCGGGGCACCATAGCAATGAAGACGACTGCGGTCACCAGCGAGAAGAGCATCGTCATCCGGTAGACGTTGTACTCCGAATACCAAGTGCGGCGGTGGACCTCCGTGACCCGGTCGGCCGATGTCCCCGCCAGCGCCGCGGTCGGCCGGAAGAGGTTCCGGCAGCACGCCCCCACGATCCGCGGCCAGCCGTCGAAGTAGTTGAAGGCGGTCGAGAAGGTCGCGGCGAAGGCCCCGATCATGAAGATCGTCATCATCCAGGGGCCTACGCTATCGGTGAAGATCCCCGCAATCTCGCCCATCACCGCCCGGCCTTCGATCGGGCTCGGGTACAGCCACACGGCAGCGAGCAGCAGGAAAATCGTCGCGATGATGAACGACACCACGTGGCCGAGACGGAAGTCCCAAAGGCTGATCCTGAAGCAGCGCCGGCTGTACTCCACCGCGCGTTCCGGGAGACTGCGCACATCGACGGTCAGATCCCGCATCCGTGGCGCGAAGGGGTCGAACGACGGCGCCAGCCCCGCGGCCTCCAGCCGATCCCGGATCCTTGCCATCCCGGTCCGCTTCGCCTTCCCCCACTCGGACGCCTGCAGCGACACGTCGATCCCGGTCGGCAACAGCCCGAGGAACCCGGCGATCACCAGCCACGACCCCGGCGGCGCGTCGAAGATCACGAAGTGCTCGAGCTCCCCGATCGGCGCGGGCCGAACGAAGTACACCACCACCGCCGACACGAACAGCAACCCGCCCGCGATCTTCGCCCCTGTTTCAAGCGCGGCGTACCGTCCCCAAAGCAGGATGATCACCGACGCGGTGCCCAGGAACGCCCCCCATCCCCACAGCGGCACCAGCATGCCCATCTGCGCCGAGAAGAGGTAGTACATCACCGCGGCCGCCGCGATCAGCCGTCCCGCCTGCCCCACCGCGCACTGGATGAGCGTCGTCACCAGCACGTACCACACGGGCAGCTTTCTCCACGCCGTAGCGTAGGCCGCCATGAGGCTCTTCCCCGTGGCGTTGGTGAACCGGAAGGCCAGCTCGAAGCCGTAGTACTTGAATACGTACGCCAGCAGGACGCACCAGAGCAGCGCGAACTCGAAGCGCCCGCCCGCCGTCGGAGCCGTGACGAGGTGGCTGGTCCCGATCCCGGTCATCATGAGGATCATCCCGGGCCCGAACTGGCGCAGCAGGCTGCGCGGGCCCATGTCGGGGATCTTCAGGTCGTCGAAGGAGGGGGTGGGGCGTGAGTCGGACACGGGCCGGCCCTACCGGGCCCCGAAGGTGATCGGAATTTCGATCCAAACTGCGACGTTCCGGTCGCGGTTCCTTCCCGGAGAGAACCTGGCGACTTTGACCGCTCTGAGTGCCGCATTGTCGAGCTCCACGTTTCCGGAACTCTTCCTCACCACCTGGTCCTGAACACGTCCCGCCTCGCTGACGAAGACGTGGATCACGGTGGTGCCCCCGACGCCGGCCTCCCGTAGCTCCCGAGGATACTCCTGCTGGATGGCGCGGCCCAATCGTTCCACATTCAGCAACCTGGGCACCGCAGTGTGAGTGACGAACCGTACGGTCTGCGACTCATCTACAATCCCGCTTTCACACATTTCGACCCTGCTCGCGAGGCCGTCCATGTCCAAGCGAAAGTAGTGTTTCGCATGGCTTGGGGGCTCGAACGACACGACCGCGTCACTGCTTCCCGTCAGCATCGCAGTCAACTCCTCCTGCCATTCGTCTCCGGATCCGTCCAGGCCACTGTCGCCGGCACGCAGTTCGAGGAGCGAGACACCTCGGTGCGCAGCCCACAAGAGCCCCGTTGTCTCCTCACCGTCGATCTGGATTGTCGCCGCCGCGTCCGATCGAGGGGCCCCGTTCAGTTCAACACCAATGCCGACCCTGGAAGGACCCACTCCGCACGTAACGAACATCACGACCGACAGTTCCGAGGCGGCGGGCTCGATTGTGGTCGCCGGCAGCGCAAAAGTGACGGATCCGATCCCTCCGAATGAAGCCGGCAAACGCACGCCATCACGCAACTCGCGGACTCCAGCGGGTACAGCGCATGACAGCGCCAGCACAGCTATCAGAATCACACGCTTCATCCGCTCCTCCTGTCGAGTCCAGTCGACCCCGCGGCGAAGCCCGGGCCGCGTCTTCATGCTGGGGGCCGAGGGACGCCGCTGCAAGGCGCAGCACCGGGCGGGAGGCCTGCGGCCGGGGCTCGCTCAAGCCCGACATGCCTTCACGCCTTGAGCGGCGCCGCCCTATTTAGTAACGTAGTAAGGATTCCTTACTTCATGGAAAGGATGATCCCCATGCTCGCCAAGCTAACCTCCAAGAACCAGCTGACCCTGCCCAAGGCCGTGATCTCGGACTACCGCGGGACGCAGTACTTCGACGTGACCAGCGAGAACGGACGGATCGTATTGACGCCCGTCCGGGTGAACCGCGCCGACGCCGTCCGCGCCAAGCTGGCCGAGATCGGGATCTCCGAAGCCGACCTGGCCGATGCCGTGGCCTGGGCGCGACGGGAATGACCCCCGCCCGCTGGGTTCTCGACACCAATGTCATCCTCTCGGCCCTGCTCTTCCCCTCCGGCAGGCTCACATGGTTGCGAGACGCCTGGCGCTCCGGGACCGTAGTCCCGCTGGCGAGCCGGGAAACCACCACCGAACTGATCCGCGTACTGCACTATCCCCGCTTCGGGCTTACGCCGGGTGAACGGGAAGACCTTCTTGGCGACTATTTGCCCTATTTCGAATCAGTCACCGTGCCCCAGCCGGTCACCATCCCCCAATGCCGGGATCCCTTCGACCGCCCCTTCCTCGAAATGGCCGTCACCGCCCAGGCCGACGCGCTCGTGACCGGCGACAAGGACCTGGTTGCCTTGGCAGAAGCACTCCCGATCCCCATCCTGTCCCCCACCACCGCCCTTGCCACACTCCCCACCCGATGATTATTTCGTGACGGCCAATCAACGGGCTACATTCTTCCCATGAAACCCACCGATACCCGGAATCCCGACCACTACCACAGGGTCGTCGACTGCCAGTGGGGATGTCCCGCGCACACGAACGTGCCCGAGTACATCCGGCTGATCGCCAACGGGCAGTACACCGAGTCGTATCTGCTGAACCGGAAGTCGAACATCTTCCCGGGGATTCTGGGACGCACCTGCGACCGCCCCTGTGAGCCGGTGTGCCGGCGCGTGCGGCTGGACGGCGAGCCGGTGGCGATCTGCCGGCTGAAGCGCGTCGCTTCGGACCTCCGCGACGACATCACCGGCTACCTGCCGACGATTCCGGAGGAAAAGAACGGCAAGCGGATCGCCTGCATCGGGGCCGGCTGCGCCTCGCTGACCGTCGCCAACGACCTTCTCCCGCTCGGCTACGAAGTCACGATCTTCGAGAAGCTGGCCAAGCCCGGCGGGCTGATGTGGACGAACATCCCCGAGTTCCGGCTGCCGGCCGAGGTCCTCTGGGAGGAGATCGACTACATCCTGGACATGGGGGTCGACCTGCGGCTGAACCACCCCATCGACAGCCTGGCCGCGCTCCTCGAGGAGGACTACGACGCGGTCTTCATCGGCTCGGGGGCGCCGAAGGGGAAGGAGCTGAAGATCCCCGGGCGATGGGACTCCGAGCAGGTCCACATCGGCATCGAGTGGCTGGAGTCGGTCCGCTTCGGGCACATCGACAGCTGCGGCGACCGGGTGCTGGTGATCGGCGTGGGGAACACGGCGATGGACTGCTGCCGCACCGCGCAGCGCCTCGGCGCCAGCGACGTCAAGGTGATGGCACGCAAGACCAAGCCGTACTTCAAGGCGTCGCCGTGGGAGCTGGAGGACGCGATCGAGGAGCAGGTGGATATCCTGGAGAACCACTCGCCTTCTCGGTTCATCGTCGAGGACGGGAAGATCCTCGGGATGGAGTTCGAACTGGTCACCTGGCACCCGGGCGAGAACGGGCGGCTGAAGGCAGAGGTCCACGGCAGCAAGATCATCGAGTGCGACGAAGTGATCCTCGCGATCGGGCAGGACACGGCGTTCCCCTGGATCGAGCGCGACATCGGGATCGAGTTCAACGACTGGGACATGCCGATCGTCGACAAGACGACGTTCATGACTTCGGTGCCCGGCGTCTTCATGGGCGGCGACGCGGCCTGGGGGCCGGAGAACATCATCTGGGGAGTCGAGCACGGACATCAGGCGGCGATTTCGATCCACGCCTGGTGCGAGGGCCGTCCGCTGACCGACCGGCCGCCGCAGGAGATGAACCTGATCAGCCAGAAGATGGGGCTGCACGAGTGGTCCTACTCGAACGACTACGACGAGGCCCAGCGCGTCAAGATGCGGCACGTCGATCTGCAGGAGCGCTTCAAGCGGCTCGACATCGAGGTCGAGGAGGGATTCGACATCGAGCAGACGTTGACCGAGGTCGAGCGCTGTCTCAACTGCGACGTTCAGACGCACTTCGAGGCGCACCTCTGCATCGAGTGCGACGCGTGCATCGACATCTGCCCGGTGGACTGCCTCACGATCACGCCCAACGGGCCCGAGGAGGAGCTCACCCGGCGCCTCACGGCCCCGCTGCTGAACTACCCGGAAGAGCCGCTGTTCATCTCGGAAGACCTGCCCCAGACCGGGAGGATCATGGTCAAGGACGAGGACCTCTGCATTCACTGCGGCCTGTGCGCCGAGCGGTGTCCGACGGCGGCCTGGGACATGCGTCAGTCGGACCTGCTGGTGCCGTACGCGGGTCTGGCGGCGGGCGACTCGCATCGCAGCCCGCTTTCGGTGGCGTTGGGGGGTCCGGTGGCGCTGGCGGGAGCTGAGACGGGTTGAGTGGGGGCTCCGCGAGCGGGATCGCGGGGATAGGGAACGCAGCCCCGCCACGCCGCATCCGCGTACTCCCACTCGTCGTCGCCGTATTCGCTTGGCCCGCCGTCGCGTGCGATGGCACGCATGGGCACGAGCAGCTTCCCGGTGCCATCGTCCGCGACTCCGCCGGCGTGCAGATCGTGGAGAACCGGCTGCCCCTGTGGGGGCCGGGCGACGAATGGACCTTCGGCCATGAGCCCGAGTTCTCGCTCGGCGACTACTTTGCGGCTGGTGCCGCGCAAGACTCCTCGCACCTCTTCTGGCGTGTGCGGGGCGTCGCACCGCTTTCGGATGGCCGGCTGGTGGTGTTGACTCCGGAGGGCGACAGGAAGGTGGTGATCTTCGAGCGTTCCGGCGCGTTCTCGAACAGCTTCGGGCGCCGAGGCCGGGGCCCCGGCGAGTTCTTCAATCCCCAGCATCTGCAAGTGCTCGAAGGGGACACGATCGTCGTGTGGGACTTCATGTTCGGTACTGTGGCCCGCTTCAACCCGCACGGGAACCTGCTCGGGGAGCGCCGGATCGACCTGGGCGCCTTGATCGAGGCGGTCAGAACTCCGACCCGTGGGCCCGGAGAGACGATCTATCAGCCGCTGCCGGACGGGTCGTTCCTGATGGAGGCCGTCCGCCCCGACTGGCGGCCGCCGGACGAGTGGGGTCTGTACCGTCCGCCCACCGGATATGTCCGGATCGATACAACGTACGCAGTGCACGGGTTCGGATGGTGGGATGGCCAGGAGTACTTCCACGGCGACTACTCCTGGGTACCGTTTCCCCTCCGAAGCATCGCGGCGGCAGGCGGCTCGCCCGCTCGCGTGTACGTCACGAACGGCGACCGGTACGAGATTCATCAGTACACGGCCACGGGCACCCTCACGAGGATCATCAGGCGGGGCGTCGAGCCCCGACCCATCACCGCAGAGGAGCTGGAGGACAGGATCCAGACAGTGCAGCAAAATTTCACAGCCCCTTCCTGGACCCGGTGGGAGCGTGCGTTGGACGAGCACTGGAAGCGACGGACCCACCCGGCAATCGAGGGGATGCGGGTCGATCCGCGCGGCTATCTCTGGGTGCTCGACGATTATTCGGCGAGCCAGTGGAGCGTCTTCGACAGCCGGGGCCGGTGGCTGGGCAGCATGACGACGCCGACTCCGAGCTTCTACTGGATCGGAGAAGATTTTGTCCTCGGCGCGCTCTTCGACCTTTCCACCGGTGTCCAGGGTATGGCGGGGTACTGCCTCGACCGGAAGGGAATGTGAGCGGCGGTCGGCGGTCGGCTGCTTTCGTCCGATAAGTCACCCCTCGCGCCTCCTTGCGGAGCCGGAGAACGCCCGCTTAACCTTGGTTCACGATGGTCACCCCCCCCGCGAGCCCCAACGG
>VXLT01000100.1 GCA_009841475.1 Gemmatimonadota bacterium | reverse complement strand
CCCCCGGCATCCACCCGCCGCGCGTCTCGTGATCGTTCAGCCCCGGGACCGGCTCCCAGCTCCGGCCGCCATCACCGCTCGTGAACAGCCCGGCGTCCTGCACACCCGCATAGACCGTCCCCCGGTTCTCCCGCAGGGTCCACACCTGCCGCAGCCTGCGGTCATCGCCGTCCGGGTATTCCGGCCCTTCCGCCACCTGCTCCCACTCCTCACCGTCCTCCGACAGGAAGATCGCCGGCCCGTAGATGTCGCTGGCCACCGCCGCCATCCACCCGCCGCCGGCCAGCCGCAGCCCTGCCGTCACCTTCCATCCCTTGAAGAAGGGCCCCTCGACCGCCCACTCGCGGCGACCCTTGCTCGTCACCCAAAACCCGCCCTTCGATGTGCCCACCAGCAACCGCACACCCATGTCCGTCGCCGTCTCCTGTTATTCTTCACCTTGAAAAACGCCGCCGTACAATCTCGCACCCGGACCCGCGGGCGCAATGCGCGATAGCGAACCGACCAACGACTCCCGGCCCGCCGCACGGGGCCCCCGGCCCGTCGTCCTCTTCGACGGCCATTGCAACTTCTGCAACGGCACCGTTCGCTGGACCGCCAGGCGCGACCCCCTCGCACGGCTTCGATTTGCGCCCCTTCGCTCCGCCGCCGCCCGCCGCACGGTCGCCCGCGCCGACCCCCGCCTCGATTTCGACGCGCTCCCCGACGCGATCGTCCTCGTCGACCAGGCCGGCGTGCACACGGCCACGACCGCCGTGCTGCGCCTCATGCGCCACCTGCGCTTCCCCTACCCGGCCCTGTCTGCCCTCGCGCAGATCATCCCCCGCCCGCTCCGCGACGCCGCCTACCGCGCCTTCGCGCACAAACGTTACCGCTGGTTCGGCCGCACGGACGAGTGCCCGCTACCCCCGCCCGGGATCGCGGCGCGGTTTCTGGAGGAAGACTAGGGCTGAAGGCTGCCGCCCTGCCTACGCCCCGCCCGTCAGTTCACCCCTCCACAACTTGCGGACGAAACTCGCCGCCGGCAGCACCTCAATTCCGTCTTCCGTCCGACGCGCCTTTGTCTCCAGGCACACAATCACTCGCCGCAACACGGCATGCTCCGTCGCCAGGCTTCGCAGCCCCTTGAGGTGATGCCTGCCGATCACCGCAGTCGCCTTCGCCTCCACCGCGAGGGTCATGTCACCCAGCACGAAGTCTACCTCGACGCCGCTCGGCAACCGCCAGTGCGTGAGGTCGCCATCGAACTCCGTGTAGGCCACAAAAGCCGCCAGCTCATGATGCACCCAGTTCTCGAACGCCTTCCCGTACAGCTCCGAGCCGCGCTCCACCGTGCCCCGCCGCGCCAGCCGGTTGACTACCCCGACATCTGAAAAGTAGAACTTGGCGGCGCCGCTCAACCGCCGCTTGCGGCGCTTCCTCCAGGCCGGCAGCCAGCGTCCCAGCAGCGTGTCCTCCAGGATGCCGAAATAGTTCCTGACCGCCTGGCTCGACACCCCGCACTCGCGGGCGATGTTCGAGAAGTTGACAGGTTCGGTGTCGCTAAGCGCTGCGGCATCGAGGAAGCCGGCAAAGGCTGGCAGACTCCGCACCAGCCCTTCGGCCGCAATCTCCTCCTTGAGGTAATCGGCGATGTAGGAATCGAGGAGCCGCCGGGGCCGGGCCGACTCGTGGATGCGTGGCAGATACCCGTGATTCAGGAGCCGATCGAGATCGAAGCGGTCCCCGAGTTCACCGGCCGCAACTCCTCGCAACTCGTACCGAACCGCCCGCCCTCCGAGCAGATTGGCCGCGCCCCGCCGCACCCGTCGCGCGCTGGATCCGCACAGCGCGAAGTGGAGTCCCCGATTCTCCATCAACCAGTGCACCTCGTTCAGGAGCGCGGGCACCTTCTGGACTTCGTCAATGACGGTCTGCCGTGTGGAATCGGAGCCCATCTCCAGCTCGAGGCGCAGAAGCTCCGGGCGGGTCGCGTAGCGTCTGAAATCGTCGCTCTTCAGGAGATCGATCCAGTGACCGCCAGGATAGTGCTCCCGCAGCAGGGTGGTCTTTCCCGTCTGACGAGGTCCCCACAAGAAGAAGGTTTCCCTTCCCGAGCGGGGTAGAATCAGGTTTCGTTTGATCATAGACTTGAAATTATCATGATTTTTTCAAGTGTTCCAGTAGTTCATCACGATATGGTCTACCGGTGCCACTGCAGGCCCGGTGTCATCCCCGCGTTGCCGTTGCGGCCATGGCCCGCCAGGCTCACATTCCCGCTCCGGCCCAAACCGACATGCAACCGCCCGCCCAGTAGCGCGCATCACCGACATCTCCGAAGGAGTCCCTCATGCCCGAACAAACCACCAGACCGCCTCGCTCCACCGTCCTCCTCCTCGCCGCGGCGCTCGCGATCTTTCTCCCGGCCCTCTCCCCCGCCCCCGTCTCCGCCCAGGACCCCGCCAGCTTCCGGCAGACCTGGCGCGCCGAGTTCGAGGCGTCCGCCCGCAAGGTCGTCTCCCTTGCCGAGGCGATGCCCGCAGAGACCTACTCCTGGCAGCCGATGGAAGGCGTGGCGACCGTGGCCGCCGCCTACATGCACATCGCCCGCTACAACTACCAGCTGCCGCACCGGAACATGGGCGTCGAGCCGCCCGAGGGGGTGGACTACGGGACCTTCGAGGAAGCGTTCACCACCAAGGACGAGGTGCTGGAGGTTCTGCGCGCCTCTATGGATCACGTCCGCACCGTGGTCGATGGCATGAGCGACGAGGACATGGCCGCGATGGTGAACCTGTACGGTCGCGATGTGGCCAAATGGGGCGTCCTCTTCCGGCTCCTGGCACACATGAACGAGCATCTGGGCCAGCAGATCGCCTACGCGCGTTCAAACCGGGTGGTGCCGCCCTGGTCGGGGTGAGTCGCGGTCGGCCGCGGCGGTTGGCGGTCGGTCTTCGGGCCGGGGCGGAGCCGGCGGCCAGGCTCTACCTGCGAACCAGCCGCGTCTGCGGATACTGCGCGTACCAGCCGAACCAGAAGGCGCGATGAGCCGGTAGCCGTTCCAGCCGCTCACCGTCCGGCCCCGCCAGCGCGTCCTCCCCAACGATCCACCCCGACCCGCTCTCGTCCCAGGCCGTGCTGGCCGCATCCCACCGCGTGAAGCGGCGAGCTCCACTCTCGTAAACGCGGCTTGCGCCGCTCGCATCGGTAAGGACCACGAATTCCACCTCGCCGAGCGCGTCGTGATAGACCCGGTTTCGCTCCAGGAAGTCCACCCAGATCGCGAGCTGCTCACCCGGCGCGTCGTCGAAGCGGACCGCCAGCACCTCGTCCTTGTTCCGCAGGCGGCGGTCCAGCTCCGGGACCCCGAACATCAGCCGGTCGGTCGCGAAGTAGTCCCGGTAGGCCGCTCCCTCGCTGTAGTCGCGCTGGTGGCCCGTTTCCAGCGACAGCACGAGCGTCCCGGGATGCCGCCTGCGCCATTCCCCCCAGGTCGTGGTCACGACATGGCGCATGTCGAGCCGGATCCCCTGCCCGACGAGCGGCCCGACGGCGGGTTCGCCCGCGAAGGTCGACCAGAGCGACATCGTGGCGCGGTCGTACATGAGCTTGTTGGAGCGGTAGAGGAACCCGCTGGTGCCCAGTTCATGGTGCAGGCCCGCGGCCGCCGACCGGTAGAGGATCATGGTCCCGCACAGCGTGCAGTACACGCCGGTGTGGTGCTCGCCCGCGATGGAGTCCTTGAACATCTCGTGCCAGGCGAGGATCCGTTTGGGATAGGCCCGCACATCGCCATCGAGGGCAATCCCGAAGACAATGTTGTCGTCGTCCAGATAGCCGGCTTCCGCGGCGGCGATCATCGTCGGATGGTCGAGGGGTGGAATGCCGTCCCGGGGGACACCGCCCCACCGGACCTCGTCGAGCCGGATGTTCGCGACCGGATCTGCGTCGAAGTAGTCCGCGAAGCTGGGGTCCAACAACACATACAGCTCCGCCTTGAAGGTGGAGTACTCCGGATGCGTGCCGGGGTCGGTCCGCCAGATCCACTCCCACCAGCCCTCGAGATCGCGCCCCAGCCTCTGCCCCGTCCCGCGCTCGAGCACAAAGGTGATCCGTCGCCGACTCCGTTCGTCCGGCACGTACCGCATCATCTCGACCAGGATCGACGCGTACACGTTGTCCCACTCGTTCACGATCAGCCTTTCGGCGGCGTCCGCTTTCCGGCTGTCGTCGGAGACGAGGTCCCAGAAGGTATCGAGGGGGGTCTGCGCGACGACCGGGCGGGAGGGGGAGGCGAGAACGGCGGCGCCGGCGAACAGCAGAATGAATGCGCGCATGGTCTCTTCAGATAACGTGCATGTGACGCTTTATCCAGCCGCGAGGAGTGAGCGCGCCGATCCGCTGGATCAGCTCTTTGTCCCAGGTCACCAGGCCGCCGTCAAGCCTCGCGGCGAGGGCCGCGTACAGGGCGTCTCCCGAGCGAAGGAAACTGCTGGTGCCGAAATGGATCGCCTCCTGGAGCTTCGCCCGGCTCAGGGAGTACGTTGTGATCAATGGGGATGCCAGCATCCGCTCGGTGAGGGCGCGCCCCTGCTCTGCGTCGCGCAGCCGGCGGGCCAGCGCGCAGGCGATCTCGAGCTGTGCGAACTCGGGGAGAGCAATGGGAAGCTCCCGCGCGACGACCCCGGACAGGAAGGTGCGGCTGACTTCCGACAGCGCGTCGGTTGCGTCGGCGGCCGAGACCCAGACGCTGGCGTCGATGACCAGCGCGTTCACTCACCCTCCAGCCGGTTGCGGCCCGCGGCCAATTCCTCCCGCGCCGAGCGGCCCGCCGGAGCGCTCCTGATCGCTTCATCGGCCGCATCCAGCCAGGACCGGAGCCACTCCGCCGGAGCCTCCCGAGCCTTCCCGCCCTCGTCTTCCCTCAACCAGCGCCGGTAGAGCCGGGTCGTCACTTCACGGATGGTGAGCCCGCGCAGTGCGGCCTCCGCCTTGACCTGCCGGTACAGGTCATCCGGTATGTCGATGGTCACTTTCATTTGGACAAGTTAGCTGTATTCCTGTATACCTGTCAATCGTGCATCCCGCACGCGGGGCAGTCGACCCTGTCCCACCCCAACCACTAGACTTCAACCTTCAAACCCCAACCCAAGGCACCAAATGACAGAAATCAACAAAGTCGCCGTCCTGGGCGGCGGAAACCTCGGGACGGCAATCGCCCAGGGCTTCGCCGCCTCCGGGTTCGTCGATCCGCAGAACGTCGCGATCACAAGAAGGCGGGCCGAGCTTCTCGACGACCTCGCCGCCGAGGGCTTCCGCACACTCTACGACAACCGCGAGGCCGTGCACGGCGCCGACGTGGTGATCCTCTGCGTCCAGCCGCAACAGATGGAGGACCTGCTGGATGTGGTCGCGCCCGCGCTCGACGCCCGCAGGCAGGTGGTTGTGTCCACGGCCACGGGGGTATCGATCGCCGACATCCGCCGCTGGCTGGGTCCCGAGATCCCGGTACTGCGGGCCATGCCGAACCTCGGGATCGCGATCGGGGAGTCGATGACCTGCCTGGCCGCCGACGAAGCCTCAATCGACGCCGTGCCCGTGGCCCGGGCGGTCTTCGACGTCATGGGCTCGACGCTCCTCATCCGCGAGGACCAGATGACATCGGCCACGGCGCTCTGCGCATGCGGCATCGCCTTCTTCCTGCGAGCGATACGCGCCGCGTCCCAGGGCGGGATCGAGATCGGCTTCCACGCGGATGAAGCGCTTCAACTCGCGTCCCAGACGGCGAAGGGGGCCGCCGCTCTCCTGCTCTCGAACCGGAATCACCCGGAGATGGAGATCGACAAGGTGACCACCCCCCAGGGATGCACCATATCCGGGTTGAACGAGATGGAGAATCGGGGCTTCAGCTCGGCGATGGTCCGGGGCATCATCCGGTCCGCCGACAAGGCGGGCGCGCTCTACCGTCCCGGGGAATAAGCGGGCACCCGGCTATCCTTCGCCCCGAAACGCCGCCAGCAGCTCCGCTTCCCGCTCTGCCGTCAGCCCCGACCGCAGCTCCTGCCGCTCGGCGTCCTGCGCGTTCCACCATTCCAGCGTCTCGGCCGCGGTCTGCTCCAGCGGCCGCATCTCGAAGCCGGCTGTGAACGCCTTGTCGCCGTTCACCCGCATCATGCCGAGGTAGTCGCCGGCGGGCTCGGTCCAATAGGTGAGGGCACTGACTCCGTGCTCGCGCAGGAAGGCCGCATCGACCCAGGTCAGCGTCGCGTCCGAGCCGACGGCCGCACGGGTGCGCTCCAACAGGCCGCCCATCGTGAGGCCCTCGCGCGGACCGACCACGTTGAAGGTGCCCGCCAGGTCGTCTTCGACCGCCTTGATCATGAAGGCGCCCAGGTCGCGGGCGTCCACATGCTGCATCGGGTCGTCGGGCGTGCCCGGTGCCAGGACCTCGCCGCCGCGCGCGAGCCGCACGGGCCAGTAGGTGAACCGGTCGCTGGTGTCGCCGGGCCCGATGATGTAGGTCGGCCGCACGATGAGGTGATCGTCGGGGAAGGCGCTGCGGGCCTCGTCCTCGGCGAGCGCCTTGAGCGCACCGAAGGTCCGCCCGTTGACCTCTTCGGTTTCGGGGTCGTCGATGGTGTCGACCGGGGCGTCTTCGCGGATGTCGGTGGTCAGGTAGGGGATGTAGACGCCGGTCGACGAGACGAAGACGTACTTGCCCACGGAGCCCTGCAGGGCCTCGGCCGAGAGGCGCACCCAGCGCGGAATGTTGGCCGGGTTGTCGATGACAACGTCCCACTGCCGCCCTGCCAGCGCCCCGAGATCGCCGTCGCGGTCGCCGATCAGCGTCTCCAGCTCCGGGAAGAGGTCCGGGTTGGTGACGCCGCGGTTGAAAAGGGTGACTTCGTGCCCGCGCTCCGCCGCCGCACGCACCTGGTGGGGGCCGATGAAGTTCGTGCCGCCGAGGATGAGGATGCGGAGCGGGGCCGGGGGCGGCTCGTCGAGACGGCAGGAACCGAGGGCCAGGCCGCCCACCGCGATCGTGGTGGCCTGGACGAATGCGCGCCGGGTGAGATCGGTGTTCATTGTCGCCTTTCGTGATTCTGCGCCGCGAATTGCCGCTAGCTTTACCGCCACTATGACCGAATCCGGCGAACATCACAACAGGCCGCCGGCGGACGCCCCACCCGCTGCCGGACCCCGCGAGACCTGGTGGCAGGTCTTCGTGCACGCGGTCCGGGGCACCGGGGGCGATCCGACGACCGGCCCGCTGCGGCGCGCGGTCATTCTGCTGGCCATCCCGATGGTGCTCGAGATGGTGATGGAGTCGCTCTTCGCCGTCGTCGACATCTATTTCGTCTCGAAGCTGGGGGACGAGGCGATGGCGGCGGTCGCGCTGACCGAGTCGGGGATCACCATCATCTACACGCTGGCGGTGGGGTTGAGCATCGGGGTCACGGCGCTGGTGGCGCGCCGGATCGGCGAGGGGAACCGCGACGGGGCGGCGCGCGCCGCGGCTCAGGCCGTCTTCCTCGGCGTCCTGCTGGCGATCGTTTTCGGTGTGACTGGCGTGATCTTCGCTGGCGACATCCTCAGCCTGATGGGAGCCGACGAAACGGTCGTGGCCACCGGTCTCCCCTACACCCGGATCATGTTCGGCGGCAACATCGTGATCCTGCTCCTCTTCCTGCTGAACGCCGCCTTTCGCGGGGCCGGCGATGCGGCGATCGCGATGCGCGTCCTCTGGATCGCCAACGGCCTCAACATCGTGCTCGACCCCCTGCTGATCTTCGGCGTGGGGCCGTTCCCGGAGCTGGGCGTGCAGGGGGCGGCGATCGCGACCACGATCGGGCGCGGCACGGCGGTTCTGGTGCAACTCTACACCCTGTTCCGGCTCGGCGGAACGCTGCGCATACGGCGACCGCAACTGCGCATCCAGCCCGCCATCATGGCGCGGCTGGTGCGCCTGTCCGCGACCGGGACGCTCCAGACCTTCATCGGCACGGCAAGCTGGATCGGGCTGATCCGCGTCACGGCGGAGTTCGGCGCCGAGGCGCTGGCCGGATACGTGATCGCGATCCGGGTCATCCTCTTCGCGATCCTCCCGGCGTGGGGGCTCTCGAACGCCGCCGCGACGATGGTGGGGCAGGGGCTGGGGG
>VXLT01000346.1 GCA_009841475.1 Gemmatimonadota bacterium | reverse complement strand
CCCCTCCGCCCCCGACATCGCCCCCAGGTTCGCCATGATCGCGTCCGTCCGCTCCTTGTCCCGGGCCTCGTCCGCCTCCGCCTCGTCCGGGTTTGTGGCATACGGCGGGAACGGAAAGCGCAGCGGGATCGGCTCCGGCACGATCGGCTGCGACAGCACCATCGTCCCGGGCATGAAGCGCGAAGCCCGTTCCCGCAGTGCGGACGACAGGAAGCGGTAGGCGTCGGCCTCGCTGGCGTCGAGCCGTCCGGCCACCTTGATCGAGGCATTGCGGGGAAGCGCGGGAGCAACCGCCGAAGCGGCCTGCTGCGCGCCCACCAGGAGAACGCCCAGGGAGCGTCCGCGCTCGGCGATGTCGACGAGCAGCTCCCGCAGCGGCGAGTACCCCTTCGCGGGGGCGTATTTGTTGAGCTCGTCCAGGACGACGAAGCGCAGGGGAACGCGCCCGGTCCCCTGCTTCTCGCGCCACACGCCGTCCAGCAGCGAGCCGACCACGAAGCGCTGCGCGTCATCGTGCAAGGTGGAGATGTCGACCACATGCAGGCGGGCGTTCTCCGACGACACGGGCTTCAGGCCGCAGCCGATCAGCGGCCCGATGTGCTTGCGCAGCCGCAGCAGGCGGCGCAGGTAGGCCTGGCGGGTGCCCGACTGGGTGCGCCCAAACCAGGCCTTGATCGCCTCGTCGTCGTCCCGGTTGGCCATCTTCTCGGTGAAGTCGACCAAGTCCCCGAAATCCCCGATCACGTGGCCGGCGCCCGCGGGCACGGACTCGGGTTCCCGCGCCGCCAGCCGGTCCGGGTCGAAGCTCGTGTCCTCGGGGACGGCCGGCAGGATCACCGCAGCGCCGGACTCTCCTCCCTCGAGGCGGCGAAGGTGGCGCAACAGCTGAATGCGGAACTGCTGCTCGATGAAACCGACCTGGGTCGAGCGGTCGTCCTCGGAGGTGAAGCAGAACTGGAGGAGCTGGTCGCGGACGAACTGTTCCGGGGTCCAACCGTAGGCGTGCACATCGGTGGTGTCGCGGGACTTGACGCCCGGCACCGTTCCCGAGACGCCGGGCCGCCGCGGGGCGTAGAGGCGCACCGAGCGGAAAGGGCCGGGCTCGCCGACACCCAGGGCTTGCCACTGGCCGCGTGCGCCCGGCCTGCCCGGGAACTCCGAGTTGGGGCGGTCGAGGTGGAGCAGGTCTTCGCCCTTGGTGTTGAAGACGAGAGCGCGCACGTTCTCGCGCTCGGCGCGCCCTCCGAGCAGCGTCATCCCGCCCTCGGTCTCCAGGAGCTGGTACAGGATGTACAGCGCATACGAGGTCTTGGTCGCGACGCCCGAGATGCCCGAGATCGAGAAATGCCCTCCGGAGCGGCCGTCGACGAAGCGCATGTCGGCGTAGACGGGCTCGCCCCCCATGTCCAGACCGACCGGGAGCTTGCCTCGTTTCATCTCGTCCTCGAACAGGGCAACCGCGCGGTCGCTGCCGACGGCGCGCATGGCCACGGAGCCCGCGTTCGGCGCCACGAAGAGTTCGGGCACGACTCGCAGCACCCGCACCTCGGCCAGCCGCACGTGCTCGGCAGGAATGACGCGATCGACGACCCGGGCCGTGTCGGAAGGCAGGTCGGCGCCTTCGAAGCGGCTGCGCAGCTCGGTCACGATGCCATAGTGCGTGACTTGCGTCCCGTCGGGAAGGTCGTTGCGAACGGCGACGAGTTGGTCCAGCTGGACGCTCGCGTCGGGATCGAGGACCACTTGGAAGTCTCGCGAATTGCTGCCGTGCGACCCGTCCACCAGCCCGATCCGGGGGTCCGCGAGGGGGTTCCCGTCCTGGTTCACGATCGCCTGGTCTTCCTGGTCACCGGTGCTCCACCCATCCTGGTCGCTCACGCGGTCTCCTCATGTCGGTTGTGTTGCATGACGGCTTCTCGCACGGCACGCAACGCAAGCCGCGAGTCGCCGAACAGGTGGTGAAGGTGCTGTTCCAGGCGCGCGACCGGAGCAAGGTTCACCGGGGCCCGGGCGTCGCGGTGCGGCGCCGACGCAAAGGCGGGAAGCCAGCGCGCGGCGCGGTCCACCGTCCGGATGGCCTGGCCGCTGCCCGAACTCGTGGGTACCTCCAGGCGCGCGATGCCGGCCCACGGCCCTGCCCAGGGACCGGAGTCGCCCACCCGGATGTAGCATGCGTAGCGGTCGTCCTTCATGGCGAACATGCTAGTCCTTTCTCCCACCGCGAGGCGCGGCACCTTCTGCCAGTGCTCGACCGTGAGCGTGCGCCGGTGGTGGGTCTTCACGTACCCGACCACGGGTGCCGCGCGGCTGCGGCGGAGGTAATGAAGAGGTCCGTCGAAGACGACCAGCCACCCTTCCACGAAAAGGCGGTCGGCGATCTCGGCTTCGGCGTCCCGCATGAGTCGCTGGAGGTGTTGTGACGCCGCATGCGGCTCCACGCTCTCGACCGAAAGGGACATCCAGCGCCATCCGCCCGGATGTGCGCTCAGCCGCACCTGCTCCCCGCCGGAGAAGATGACCGCCCGCCCGATCTCCTCGTGACTGATCTCCGCCGGGCCGTCCCTGCCGATCAGAACCGCCCCCGCTCCCCACGCTCCCGCGAGACCCGTGATCGTCTCACCCTCCGGATTCGTGAGCGTCAGGTGAGCCTCGGTTCGGCGCACCCCGTCCACGAAACAGAGGCGTGCCGGGGGACCCGCGTCCGGGGGCCGGTGAATGCGGAAGTGTCCCCCATCCTCCACGACGCGGCATTCAACGGTGTGCTGATCCTCTTCGTCCGCCCGGAAACCGGCGCCGTAGGCCGCGTCGAATGGCTCGACTCCTATGAATGGGCGGCTCGTGGCAGTGTTCGCTTCGGGGTTGGCCATTGGGTGGTGCGGGGAATGGATTGGGGCACAGAGCCTCGCCGGACTTCATCGCAGGTGCCACGAAAGCTAGCATGTTAGGGTACCGCGCCGGTCGCCCCCGCGGCCCGGCATAAGTGGAACCGAACACTCAACACCCATGCAAACCATCGCCATCACGGGCGCCAACCGCGGAATTGGCCTCGCGGCTGCCCGTCACCTCGCCGTGGACGGGCATCGCGTCATCCTGGTATGCCGGGATGAGCAGCGTGGCCGCGACGCCCTGGAATCCCTCACCGCGCTCCCCGTCGACGCGGAGCACCACCTCGTCGTCGCCGACCTGGCGTCACTGGAATCGGTGCGCGCCGGCGCCCACGCCATCATTGATCTCGGGCACACTCTGGACGCGCTGGTGAACAACGCCGCGGTCCTCACTGCGGAGCGAACCTTGAGCCACGACGGCTTCGAGATCCAGCTCGCGGTCACCCACCTCGCCCACTTCCTCCTGACCGACCTCCTTCTGCCCCGTCTGTGCCGCCATCCAGAGAAGAGTCGTGTGGTCACGGTGTCGTCGGCGGCCCACTCCGGTCCTCCCTTCGATTTCGACGACCCCAGCTTCACCACGCGCCCCTACAAGCGCACCCGGGCCTACCAGCAGAGCAAGCTGGCCAACGTCCTCTTCACGCTCGCTCTTGCCCGCCGCACCACGGGTACCGGGATCGAGCCGGTGGCGCTCCATCCGGGCGTATACGACACGGGGCTACTCAGGAACTACGTGGGACAGATCCCGGGCGGGGGACTGGCGGCAACCGTCTTCGCGGGGAAGCCCGACCGCGCGGGCCCGATCCTTGCCGAACTCGCCGCCGGACGCAGGGACGAGGACCTGGCGGGCGCGTACCTCGACAAGGGGAGGCCGGAGACGCCGTCCAGGGCCGCGCGTGACCGGGAGGCGCAGGAGCGCCTTTGGGAGTGGAGCGCGTCAGTAACAGGCCGGTCGGCGACGGAAACGTAAGCTTCGCCTATCCCGCACGGACCCCGTGCACATGGGCCCGGAAGTCCTCCCGCAGAACCAGCAAGGCCGCGTTCACTCCATTCAGATCCCCGCGCATTTCGCCCCGGAATTCGGCGAGTTCTGCACTCACCTTCGCGGTCTCGCCGCGCAGATCCGCGATCTCGCCGCGCAGCCCCGCGATCTCAGCACCGAGGTCGGTGCGGACACCGGCGATCTCTCCAAGCATCTCGCTGCGCAGGCTGGTGTACACCCGCCACATCAGCCCGAGCATCGCACCCCAGGCTGCCAGGTTTGCGCCCAGCGTGGCAAACAATTGCCAGGATTCCATCGCATCCTCCGCACCGGCGTCCATCCGGCGCCGTCCAAGTGAGACCTACTGCGGAAACACCTCGGCTGCCACATATGGTGCGGGAGGGCCGGGGGCGGAAGAATGGCAGGATGGGACCAGTTCGATCCCGTGTCCCCGAGCCGGAGCACGCATGGACACGTTCACCGGGTGGCGGCCCTTCGCGTCTTCGGTAACTTACGGGCGCGAATCGGCGGGCCATCGGCTGCTTGCACGCGCCGAGGCCGGCAATCACCAACTACAGAACACTGCGGGGACACCAGGTGGCGGACCGGATGGAAAAGATCGTTTCGCTCTGTAAGCGGCGAGGCTTCGTGTTTCAGTCTTCGGAGATCTACGGAGGGGCGGCATCGGTCTGGGACTACGGACCGCTCGGCGTCGAGCTGCGCAAGAACGTGGCGGATGCCTGGTGGTCGGCCATGGTCCACGCGCGCGACGACATCGAGGGGCTCGACGCGGGAATCCTCATGCACCCGCGGGTCTGGGAGGCCTCCGGCCACGTTTCCGGCTTCACCGATCCGCTAATCGAGTGCAAGACCTGCAAGAAGCGCTGGAGGGCCGACCACCTGGACGACGCGTCCTGCGCGCGCAAGCCGTCGGTTGGCCCAGGCGGGCACGCGGATTGCGAGCTCGGAGAACCCCGCCTCTTCAACCTCATGTTCAAGACGTTCATGGGTCCGGTGGAGGAGGACGCGTCGGTCGTCTACCTGAGGCCGGAAACGGCACAGGGGTCATACGTCAACTTCCTCAACGTCCAGCAGACCTCCCGCCAGCGCGTCCCCTTCGGGATCGCCCAGCTCGGCAAGGCATTCCGCAACGAAATCACCCCGGGGAACTTCATCTTCCGCACCCGTGAGTTCGAACAGGCCGAGATGCAGTTCTTCGTCAAGCCCGGCAGCGACGACGAATGGTTCGACTACTGGCTCGACCGGCGGCTGGCCTGGCACCACGAGATGGGGATCCGCGCCGACAGGCTCCGCTGCCACGCCCACGGCCGCGGCGAGCTTGCCCACTATGCCAAGACGGCCGTCGACATCGAATACGAGTTCCCCTTCGGCTGGCAGGAGCTGGAGGGCGTTCACAACCGCACGGACTTCGACCTCGGGCGTCACCAGGAGTACTCCGGGAAACGGCTCCTCTACATCGATCCCGGCTCGGGCGAGCGCTACATCCCCTACGTGGTCGAGACCGCGATGGGGGTGGGCCGCCTGGCACTTGTGGCCCTGGTGGATGCGTATCGCGAAGAGGAGGTCGCGGGGCAGCAGCGTGTCGTGTTGGGACTGCACCCCGCGCTTGCCCCCATCAAGGCCGCGGTCTTCCCGCTCATGAAGAAGTTCGGGCAGCCGGAGATCGCGACCGGGCTGCTCGGTGAGTTGCGCCGCGCAAGGATCCCCGCGGCGTACGACCAGGCCGGTTCGATCGGCCGCCGCTACCGGCGGCAGGACGAGGCCGGCACGCCGTGGTGCGTCACCATCGACGGTGACACCGCCGGCGACCGGAGCGTCACCATTCGCGACCGCGACTCGCTGGAGCAGGAGCGGGTGGGGCTCGATCATGTGGTCGGCTGGATCCGGGAGCGGCTGTAGAGGCTCTCGGGCCGCCTATGGCCTCCGGGCACTGAAGGCGATAGCGTAGGGCGACGCGACCGCCCCCCACGACGCCCCAACCAGGAGCCACGCACCGTGTCCACCCGTTCCGAGGTCTTCACATCCCGCTGGGGAATGCTCCTGGCCATGCTCGGCATGGCGATCGGCACCGGGAACATCTGGCGCTTCCCGCGCATCGCGGCCTCGAATGGGGGCGGCAGCTTCCTGGTGGCCTGGGCCGTGTTCCTGCTCCTGTGGTCGATCCCGCTGCTGATCCTCGAATTCGGGATGGGGAAGGGGACCAGGCGCGGCACGGTCGGGTCGTTCATCAAGACGATCGGGCCGAAGTTCGCGTGGATGGGAGCGTGGGTGGCGTGGGTGGCGGTCGCAATCATGTTCTACTACTCGGTCGTGATGGGGTGGACGATCCGCTTCTTCATCGCGACGCTGAGCGGGGAGATTCCCACCGCGGTGCCCGACCAGTTCTAGGGCGCGTTCAACTCCACGCCGCAGGCGGTGATCTTCCACGCGATCGCGGTTGGGCTCGGCGTCTTCGTCGTCGCCAAGGGTGTCCGCGGAATCGAGACCGCCGCCCGCTTCCTGATCCCGTCGCTCATCATCCTGGTCGTCGTGCTGGCGGTCAAGGCGCTCACGATGCCGGGAGCGTCGGCTGGGCTGGCCTTTCTATTCACGCCCGACTTCAGCGAACTCGGCAACGTGAGAATCTGGCTCGAGGCGCTGACCCAGAACGCGTGGGACACCGGCGCCGGGTGGGGGCTGGTCCTCTCGTACGCCGTCTACATGCGGGCCCGCGAGGACACCGCGCTAAACGCCTTCGTGATCGGCTTCGGCAACAACTCGATGTCGCTCCTCGCCGGGATCATGGTGCTGTGCACGATCTTCTCGGTGATGCCGCAGGCGGCGAATGAGATCGTAGGCGCGGGCAACGAGGGGCTGACCTTCATCTGGGTCCCGCAGCTCTTCGCCCAGATCCCGGCCGGACAGTTCTTCATGGCGCTGTTCTTCCTCGCGCTGGTCTTCGCGGCGTGGTCTAGCCTGGTGGCGATGATCGAGCTTGCGTCCCGGATCCTGATCGATCTCGGGCTGACGCGGCGCCACGCGATCGCGGCCGTCGGATCCGCGGGCTTCCTCTTCGGCATCCCGTCGGCCCTCCAGATCGGCGTCTTCCAGAACCAGGACTGGGTGTGGGGCGTCGGCCTGATGCTGTCGGGCTTCTTCTTCGCCTTCGCGGTGCTCAAGTACGGGGTGACGAAGTGGCGCGAAACGTTCATCAATACGCCGGATTCCGATGTACGGATCGGGGCATGGTGGGACTGGGCGGTGCGGCTGGTGATGGTCGAGGCGGTCGTGCTGATGGTGTGGTGGCTCTGGCAGGCCGGTGGTGAGGACTTCTGGTCGGCCGAGACCTGGACGCTCGTCTCCTCTTACAACGTCGGTTCCGTGCTGATTCAGTGGGCGGTGGTGCTGCTGGCCCTCTTCGCGCTGAACGGATGGATGGTGCGACGGATCCAGGCCGCGCGGGGCGGGGGCGAAGGGGGGGTGCCCGCCGGCGACGCCGGGAGCGGGTAGGAGCCGCCGAACCGCCGCGTGGCAATCCACGACGCGTACGCCCGGCTCACGCCGTACGAGTTGCTCTTCCCGCAGGCGGAGTTTCCGGACCAGCGTTTTCCGGCGATCGGGGATGAGGCGGTGGAGCGCGGCGCGGACGCCGGGAACCCGGCGGCGTTCGTGATGCTGGGGGCGGTGCAGGGGATTCTGGCCGACCTGCGGGAAGAGGGCGGTGACCCGGAGGCGGCCCACGATCACGGCGGCGTCCTCTACTTCGCGTACCAGATGTGGCGAATGGGTGCGGGGGTGGTGCTCGCGCGCCAGAAAACGTTGCGCGCCCTGCTGGGCGAATCGGCAGATGTACCGAACGCAGCCGGCAAGTCGTTGTGGGAAAAGGTACTTGGGGGAAGAGCGGGGTACATCCAGCTTCCCCAGCATCTCGTGTGGTTCGAGGGGACGCGCAACACCGCGCCCGAGTCGGTCGACGGGGTTTTCTGGTACGGCGACCACCTCGGCACCATCCACCTGGCCCTCGTGGCGGGGATGCGGAGCGACCGGCCCGGCTACCTCTTCGTCCCCGTGCCACCGCAGCCGCTCGGCTCGCTGCCCGGCTGGGCCTCGGGCCCGGCCCGCGAGGGCGGCCGCGACTTCGAGACCTCGCTGCCCGGCGCCGACCTCGACGAACTGCTGGGAATCCGCACCCCGGCGGAGGTCTTCAAGCTCTCGGCGCTGCTGCTCGGCCGGCTGGCGCTGGAAGACCCCGCCCCCGGCCCGCCCCCCGCC
>VXLT01000064.1 GCA_009841475.1 Gemmatimonadota bacterium | reverse complement strand
AGGCGGGAGCGGAGATTCGGACGGACGCGCCGGTCGCAAAGGTGCTGGTGAAGGGCGGGCGCGTCAGCGGTGTGGCGCTTGCCAACGGGGACGAGGTGCGCGCGAAGGCGGTCTCCTCCAGCCTCGATCCGCGCCGCACCTTCCTCGACCTGGTTGACGAGGACGAGCTTCCCGGCGACCTGGTCCGCGGCGTGCGCGCGTTCCGCTTCCGCGGCTCCTCGGCCAAGGTCAATCTCGCGCTGGATGCGGCCCCCGACTTCACCTGCATCCCCGGGTTCGGCCCGCACCTGCGCGGCGCCGTCTCCATCAGCCCCTCCATCGACTACCTCGAACGCGCCTACGACGACGCCAAGTACGGAGACTTCTCACGCAATCCGTACATCGATATCGTGATCCCCTCCGCGATCGATCCGGATATGGCTCCGCCCGGCAAGCACGTCATGTCCTGTTTCGTGCAGTACGCGCCGTACGAACTGCGCGAGGGGACGTGGGACGAGAAGCGGGAGGCCTTCGGCGACACGGTGATCGACACGCTGGCGGAGTACATCCCCAACCTTAAGGACATCATCCTGCACCGTCAGGTGGTGACCCCGCTGGATATCGAGCGGACCACGGGGCTCTCGCAGGGGAACATCTTCCAGGGTGAACTGAGTCCGTCGCAGCTGTTCTTTCTGCGGCCGGTCCCGGGGTATGCGGGGTACGGGACGCCGCTGAGGGGCTACTACCAGTGTGGGTCGGGGACGCACCCCGGCGCCCCCATGATCCCCCCGCCGGGGAAGCTGGCGGCGGGTCGGGTGGCGGCAGACTTGGGGCGAGGGCGGCGAACATCCGCAGCGCGGTCGCGGGAGAACCGGCGGTGAGCGCGGCTGCGGGCGCCGCGCCGGGAGGACATGCACCTCGCAGCCCGGCCGCCAGGTCGACGGCCGGCAACGGCTTCGACGCCGTCATCGTCGGCGCGGGCCACAACGGGCTGGTCACAGCCGCCCTGCTGGCGCGCGCAGGACGGAGAGTCCTGGTGCTGGAGCGGCGTGGGGTCGTGGGGGGCGCCGCCGCGACCGAGGAGGTCTTTCCCGGGTGCCGCGTCAACTTGGGTGCGCAGGATGGGGGGCTGTTCCAGCCTGGAATCGTCTCCGCCCTCGGACTGGAAGCCCACGGGCTCGAATGGGTCCACCCGCCCTCGCTCGCGACCTCGCTGACCGGCGGCGGCGATGCCCTCACGCTCTGGCGCGATCCCGACAGGACTCACGGCGAGATCGCGCGTCACAGCCGGGCGGACGCGGCCCGCTTCCCCGAATGGACCGGCTACCTGCGCACGATGGCGCGCGCGCTCCGGATCGCCCTCGACCAACCGGCTCCCGCCCTGCACGAACTCACCACCCGCGAGCGGCTCCGTCTCCTGCGGCCTCTCCTTCAGGCGGGCAGGCTCGGCAAGCGCCACATGGTCGAGCTCCTGCGCGTCCTCCCGCTCCCGGCCCGCGACCTCCTCGACGACTGGTTCCGCTCGGACGCGCTGAAGGGGATGCTCGCCAGCAGTGCCCTGCCGGGAGCCGACCACGGCCCCAGCGCGATGGGCGGTGCCTTCCGCATGCTCTACCACGCCGCTGGGACCGACCCGCACGGCTTCCGGTCCACCGCGTTCGTGAAGGGGGGCATCGGCGCGCTCTCGCAGGCGCTGGCCTCCGCGGCCCGCTCGAACGGCGCCGAAGTCCGCACAGGCGCCGAGGTGCAGCAAATCCTGGTCGAGGACGGAGCGGCGATGGGGGTGCTCCTCGCGAACGGAGAGGAGATCGCCGCCCGCTGCGTGGTCTCCGGCGCCGATCCCCGCCGCACCTTCTTCGAGCTGATCGGCGCGCCGCGCCTCGGCCCCGAGTTCAACCGCAAGGTGGCCAACATCCGGATGCGCGGCACCACCGCCGTGCTCCACCTGCTCCTCGACGCGCTCCCGCCCCTCCCCGACGCCGCCCAGCGCCTCGCCGGCCACACGCTCGTCGCCCCCACCCTGGACTACCTCGAACGCGCCAGCGACGACGCCAAGTACGGCCGCTGCTCGGCGCGCCCCCATCTCGACATCGTGATCCCGACGCTCCACGACCCGACACTCGCGCCGGAAGGCCGCCATCTGGCGTCGATCCAGATCCGCTACGCCCCGCGTGAGCTGCAAAACGCGCCGGACCTGCTTCAAAATGCGCCGGCGCTGGCGCAGAAAGCGCCGGACATGCCGCAAAATACACCGCACCTGCCGCAAAATGCACCCGTCCGGAGCCGTTCCGCCGGGCCAACACCCGAGTCCGGCGACATCGCGGCTCGTTCGGCCCTCCTTGCCGGTGCGCACGACACCCTCGACGAATACCTCCCCGGCCTCCGGGACCGCATCCTCGACCACCACCTCTTCACCCCCCTCGATCTCGAGACCGAACTCGCCCTCACCGGCGGCGACGAATACCACGGCCGGATGACCCTCGACCAGCTGCTCTTCATGCGCCCGATCGCGGGTTGGGCCCGCCACCGGACGCCTGTAAAGGGACTCTTCCTGTGCGGTTCCGGCACCCACCCGGGAGGCGGCGTCACCGGCGCGCCGGGCCGGCTGGCAGCGCGCGAGATCTTGCGGGACCGGGGGTAGTCCGGCACGCTTTCAAGGTCTGGCCGCCCTGGAACCCGGGAATCTGTATGGAATCTCTGTCCCGCTTCACCCTCCTCTTTCTCGCCATGGCAGCGTGCGGCGACCCCTCTGGAGCGCGCGCTCCCCTGCTGGAACCCTTGGTGCGCGACAGCGCGGATGTGCGAATCGTCGAGAACCCGAGGCCGCCCTCGGGATCCAGGCTTGATTGGCGGGTCGGCACGGAGCCAGCCGTCTCGATCGGCGAACTGGAGGGCGCGGATCCCTACCTCCTGCAATGGGCCCTCGACGCCCTGATCCTGCCCGATGGCCGGATCGTCGTGGCGAACACCAGCACCGATGAGCTGCGGGTCTTCGACGCGCTGGGACGGCACCTCGAAACATGGGGAGGTTCCGGAGAAGGGCCCGGGGAGTTCACCAGCCTCAGCCAGGTCTATCGATGGCGCGAAGACTCGTTGATTGCGCTGTATTCGCAGGGCCGCCGCCTGTCCGTCTTCGACTCCGCGGGCAACTTCGGGCGCGCGTTCAGCCTGCAGCGAGACGACAAGTTCTTCCTGGTGGAAGCCGTCTCGCCGGCCGGCGTCATTCTCACCTCGGATCTATTCATGCGGGGCAGCCTCCCGGAGGGGTTGAGCCGGCCGGAGGAACACTTCCGTGTCAGGGGCAGCGAAGGGCAGATGGTGACCTCCCTGGGGTCCTTCCCCGGAACCGAGTGGTTTTCCTACTGGAGCGGCACCTCCGGCTGGGGCTCCGAGATCGCGTTTGCCCACAGGATTTCCGCCTTCGCCTGGGGCGATCTGGTGGTCGTGGCTCCCAGCGACACCTATGAAATCAAGGCGTTCGGCCCCAACGGGACTCTGCAACGCATCGTCCGCCGGGAGCACGACCTGGTCGTCTCCACCCCCGCCCACATCGACGCGGAAATCGAGCTTCAGGCCGCGCAAGCAGACGAGGGGGAAGAGGAGACGGTGCGGCAAGAGCTTCGCGAACGCTACGAGCTGGTGCCCCTACCCGAAAACTTCCCCGCCTTCCGCACGGCAATGGCCGACCTGACGGGCCATCTCTGGGTTCGCGAATTCGAACTTCCCGGTGAGGATAGGTCCATTCCGGTCTGGACGATCTTCGACCCCGATGGACGCGTCCTGGGCTTCGTGGAAACGCCGGCCGGGCTGGACATCTACGAAATCGGCGACGACTACATACTGGGCATCGCCCGCGACGACATGCGCGTGGAGTACATCCAGGTGTGGTCGCTCGAGCGTTAGCCGCGGGAGAGGCGTCGCGACTGCGGCGTCCGGGCGAGCAGCAAGCCGCCGGGTAAGGAGGGCGCCGGGCTGGCCGTCCATACCGGCGAGCAGGTATGATTGCGGGCTGAAAGCCCCGGACCAGGCCCGGAACCGGAACCATCCCATCCACATATCCCGAGAATCCCCATGCCCCCCACCTTCGACATGTCGCTCATCCAGCGCGGAGCGCGCCTGCGCCGCTCCCCGTACTTCGACGCCACGCTGGCCGCCGGCTGCCGCAGCTATACCGTCTACAATCACATGTTCCTCCCCACCCGCTACGACGACCTCGAGGCCGAATACGAGAAGCTGCTGACCGGCGTCACCGTGTGGGACGTGAGTGTCGAGCGGCAGGTGGAGATCACCGGCCCGGACGCCTTCGCGTTCACGAACATGCTCACCCCCCGCGACCTCGCGAAGTGCGCCGTCGGCCAGGGGAAGTACGTCCTGATCACCGCCGACGACGGCGGCATCGTGAACGACCCGGTGCTGCTGCGCCTCGGCGAGAACCACTTCTGGCTGGCGCTCGCGGACAGCGACGTGCTGCTCTGGGCAAGGGGCGTCGCGCTGAACTCCGGCCTCGACGTCAACATCTGCGAGCCGGACGTCTCGCCGATGCAGGTGCAGGGTCCGAAGTCGAAGGAGGTCGTGCGGCGGCTCTTCGGCGACGAGGTGCTTGCGCTCCGCTACTACTGGTTCCTGGAGACGGAGCTGGACGGCATCCCGGTGGTGGTGACGCGCACGGGGTGGAGCGGGGAGGTCGGCTACGAGATCTACCTGCGCGACGGGAGCCGGGGAGTCGAGCTGTGGGACCGGGTGATGGACGCGGGTCGCGACCTCGGCATCACGCCCACGGGCCCGTCGGACATCCGCCGGGTCGAGGCCGGAATCCTCAACTACGGAATCGACATGACGCTCGACACCAACCCCTACGAGGTCGGGCTGGGGTGGCAGGTGGACCAGGGCCAGGAGGCGGACTTCATCGGGCGCGAGGCGCTGGCACGGATCGCCGCGGAGGGGCCGGGCAGGCTGCTCGCGGGGGTCGAGATCGCGGGCGCGCCGCTGGATCTGAACATGACGCGGTGGCCAGTGCGTGGGGGAGGCACCGCGGGCGGCAACGGAGAGGCAATCGGCTTCGTGACCTCCGCAGTGTATTCGCCGCGGCTGGGCCGGAACATCGGCTACGCGATGGTGCCGGCGGGTTTGGCCGGGATGGGGACACGCCTGAGCGTCAGCACGCCGAAGGGTGAGCGCGAAGCCACTGTTGTGCCCCGGCCCTTCGTCGATCCGGAGAAGGAGATTCCGAAGTCGTGACATCCCAACCGGGGGTCCCACGCGCGACGCTCCGCTTCGCTGCCGACGAGCCGCCGCCCCTTGCGTTCTCGATCGTCGTTGGATTGCAGACTGCCATCCTGGTGTGCGTGCCGCTGGTCGTGGTCACCACCATCGCCGCGCGCGTGGCGAACCAGAGCGACGCCTACCTCTCCTGGGCGGTCTTCGCGAGCATGGTGATGGGGGGTGTCCTCACGATCGTGCAGGCCAGAAGGGTCGGCGGAATCGGTGGAGGCACCCTGACGGTGATGGGCGCATCCGGGGCCTCCATCGGGGTCGCGGTGCTCGCCCTGGTTGCGGGTGGCCCGCCCCTGCTGGGGATTCTGGTGGTCGCCTCGGCGATCTGCCAACTGGCGTTTGCAGCCCGCCTGGCGCTGCTGCGCCGCATAATCACACCGGTCGTCTCGGGCACCCTGACGGCGCTCGTGGCCGTGACGGTCATCCCACTGGGATTCGCCATGCTGACGCGCGTGCCCGAGAACGCCCCGCCGGCCGCGGCCCCCACGGTGGCCGCGGTGACGATGTTGTGCGTCGTGGGTCTGATGCTCCGGGGGCCCCGAATCGTGCGCGCCTGGAACCCCGTTATCGGGATCGGGGCGGGCTGCGTCTGCGCGGCGTTCTTCGGGATCCTCGATTTCGGTCGCGTGGCCGATGCGGATTGGCTGGGAATCCCGGCCGTGGCAACCTCCGGGCTGGACCTGAGCTTCGACCCCGGCTTCTGGGTTCTCCTGCCCGGTTTTCTCTTCGTCAGCTTCGTGATCACGGTCAGGCAAGTCAGCCATTCGGTACAGATGCAACGGCTTTCACGGCGCGAACCGAAGGCCATCGATTTCCGCAGGGTGCAGGGTGGCGTCGCCGCCTGCGGAGCCGGCACGCTTGTGTCGGGGTTCGCGGGAGTCCTGCCGCCGTGGCCATACACGGCGGGGATCGCACTGGCAACCGGACTCGGCGTAACCGCAAGGAGGGTCGGCATCTACGTTGGTGCCTTCTTCATTGCATTCGCCTTTGTGCCCAAGATCACGGCCCTGGTTCTCTCCATCCCGCCGCCGGTGCTGGGCGCCTATATCACCGTCATCTTCGCACTGACCTTCGTCCAGGGCATGCGGGTCCTCTTCCAGGAAGGCATCGATCGGCAACAGTCGCTGGTCGCAGGGCTGGCGTTCTGGATCGGCGCGGGCATTCAGTTCCAGGCAATCTTCCCCAGCCATCTGGCCACACCCACGGGCCGCATGCTCGCCAACGGTTTGACCGCGGGGGGCGTGACCATTCTCCTCCTGAACCTTTTCCTGGAGCTGACCGGACCTCGCCGCCACAGGACCGAGATGGCGCTCGGTCCGGAGAGTCTGCCCGGGCTCGACCGTTTCCTCGTGGATTTCGCCGCCCGGTACAAATGGGACGCGACCGCGACGGATCGTCTCCGGGCGGCCTCCGAAGAGGCGCTGCTGAGTCTCCTCGGGCAGGAAGAGGACGACCACACTTCCCCCCCCACGGAGCGCCGCCTGCGCGTCGTGGCGCGCAACGCCCGCTTCGGCGCCCTGCTGGAATTCACTGCCGGGACCAACACGGGCAATCTGGAGAACGAGATGATGCTGCTCGGCAACGCACCCGACCCAACCAGCGAACGGGACCTGTCGCTGGCATTGCTGCGGCACCATGCGTCGTCGGTCAGGCACCACCAGTACCACAACGTCGACATCCTGACGGTGCGGGTGGAGAGGGGGTGACGGTGACCGGGGTCACTTGCGCGCCGGCGGGCCCACCAGTCCGGCATCCAGCAGCTGCTGGAAGTGGTCCACAATCGACTCGGCGGCGGGCCGGTAGGTCATGCCCAGGGCGGTTCGCGAGCGGGTGTTGTCGAACCTGAGCGGATACCCGAGGTTGCGCCTGGCCACGGCCTGCGGAATGCCCCTGCGGGGAGCGAGCATCAGCGCCGCCAGGTTGGAGACGGCTTTGTGCGGGAAGGGAAAGTCGCCGCCGAAATGGCCTCGCAGAACTTTCCCCATTTCAACCAGGGTCATCGACTCGCTCACCAGGATGTGCCGTCCGGACGCTTCGGGGGTGAGCGCCGCCCGCAGGTGACCTTCGGCCACGTCGCGCACGTCGACGATCGCGAACTCCAGTTCGGGGGCACCGAACCGGTAGTAGCCGTTCCCGAAGTCCAGCATCATCAGTACACCCTCCGCCCTCGTATGGGGGCTCAGGCCGGGCCCGAGCACGAGGCCCGGGTTCACCGCCACCATGTCCCAGCGCGACTGCTTCTCCGCGATCTCCCAGGCGAGCCGTTCCGAAAGAGTCTTGGAGTAGGAATAGGGCTGGTGGTCGTCGCGGCTGGTCGCGTTCCAGTGGCTCTCGTCGAAGCGGTCGGTGTCGAGTTGCTCCAGGTCGGCGGCATCCCCATAGATGGCGGTAATACTGGACGTGAGGACGACTCGCCGTACCGACGGGGTGCGGTTGGCGGCTTCGAGGACGTTGCGGGTCCCGGCGGTGGCAGGCTCGATGAGGTCGCGCAGCGGGTCCTCGACGTCGCGAACGATGAGCGGCGAGGCGGTGTGGAAGACGAGGGAGCAATCTGCCATGGGGTGGTCGAAAGCGGCGGGGTCCAGCAGGTCCGCCCGGAAGAGGGAGAGCGTGCCGGGGCAGTCGTGCGCGAGAGCGGTGAGGTGGGCGGTCTTGCGCGGGTCGTGCGGGTCGCGAACCGTCGCGTGGACGTCGAAGCTGTGCTCAAGGAGTCGCTTGACCAGCCAGGACGCGACGTAGCCGTTGCCGCCGGTGACGAGGGCGGGGCCGGGGGGTTGGCGTGGAGTCATCGCTGGCTTGCGAACCGAGGGGGCCTGCGGCTAGCAGGCCGTGGATAAAGCCGCCCGAGCACCGAGAGCGGCGAGGCGCCGGGCTGGCAGCGGTTCGGTGGTGTGAATCACGGCAAGGAATCAC
>VXLT01000059.1 GCA_009841475.1 Gemmatimonadota bacterium | reverse complement strand
GGCGTCACCGGCGCGCTCGTCGCGCGCGCGGTGCCGCCCCCCCCTGCGCGGACGGTCTACCACGCGGATCTCTCCACCCTGGCCGCCGCGGTGGCGGAAGACCTCTCGCCCGGCGACGTCTGCGTCGTAATGGGCGCCGGATCCATCGAGGCCACCGCGCCCGAGATCCTCGCGCTGCTCGGAGGCGGGCCATGAGCCGGTTCGCACCACCGCACCCCGTCCCGCCGCCGCGCCCGGCGCCCATCCCCCACGCGGTGCGCCGCGTGGCCCGGTTTCTCAGCGCAGCCGCCGTCGCCGCGCTGCTGACCCGCGCCGCGATCCTCTTCGCGGCCGCGTCTCCGTACTTCCGGGTCGACAACGTCGAAGTGAGCGGGCTCGCCTACCTCACCCGGGACGATGTCCGCGCGGCCGCCGGGCTGGAGGGTTCGACCAGCGTGTGGATACCCGAGGCGAGCCTCCTGGACGGCCTGGTCGCGCACCCGCTGGTCGAATCCGCAACCGTCACCCGGAAGCTGCCCCGCACCCTCCTCTTCGAGATCGACGAGGCCGAGCCGGTGGGGCTGGTCGCGCTGCCGATGGTCACCGCCGTGGACCGCCACGGGAACGTTCTCCGGATCGACCCGGGCGACCCCGTTCTGGATCTTCCCGTGCTGCGGGTCGCGACGGAGCGGGCCCGGGCGCTGTGGGGCGCGCGCCTCCTGGCCCGCGAGGTGGCGCGCATGGCCGACATCGCGCCGGAACTCTTTGCCGTGATTTCGGAGGCGCGCATCGACGACGAGCAGATCGTGCTGCTGCTGGGAGATTCCGCGCTGCGCGTGCGCTACCACCCGCCGATCACCGAGGAGCGGGTGCGCGACGCGATCATCGCGATGAACGACGCCGTCGCGAGGTTCACCGGCGGCCTGCCGCGCGAGGTCGACCTGCGCTTCGCGGACCAGGTCGTGGTCAGAACGGGAGGCGCCCAGTGAGGTCGATCCTCGTCGCCGGCCTCGATGTCGGTTCGGCCTGCACCCGCGCGGTGATCGGAGAGCTGCTGGGCGACCAGTACCACCCCACTCTGGGCATCCTGGGAATCGGGCGCAGCAGGACCGTGGGGGTGCGCAGGGACGTGGTCACCGACCTCGAGGCGGCCACCGAGTGCATTCGCGCCACCCTGCGCGAGGCGGAGGTGATGGCGGGGGTGAGGCTCGACCGGGTGTACGTCGGCGTCTCCGGCGACCACATCGCGGTGGATCAGTCGTCGGGGGTGGTGGCGGTCGCCGCGGAGGAGATCGTGCCGCGCGACATCGACCGGGTGCACGAGGTAGCGCAGGCGGTCGCGCTGCCCCAGGACCGGGAGCTGCTGCACGCCGTGCCGCGCGACTACTACGTCGACTATCACGGCGGCATCACCGACCCCGTCGGCATGTCGGGCACCCGCCTCGAGACCGAGCTCTATCTGGTGACGGGCTCCTCGGTGGTCGTGGGCAACCTGACGCGGGCGGTCGAGAAGGCCGGGTACCGAGTGCAGGGCCGCGTCTTCGAACCGCTGGCGGCGGCGCGGGCGGTGCTCGCCGAGGACGAGAAGGAGCTGGGTGTCGCGATGGTGGACCTGGGCGGTGCCTCGACCGGGCTGTCCGTCCACTACGAGGGGAAGATCCGCGACCTCGGGGTGCTCCCATTCGGGGGCTCCACCATCACCGGCGACCTCATCCGCGGACTCTCGATTCCCTTCGCGGATGCGCACCGGGTCAAGGAGACGAAGGGGGTGGCCTGCGCCCGCCTGGTGGACCCGTCCGAGCTGGTGCGCCTTCCCGGGGTGAACGGACGCGGGCGCTCGGTGCCCCGAACCTACGTCGCCCAGCTCATCGAACAGCGGCTGGAGAACATGTTCCGGCGCATCAACCGGCGGTTGCACGAGACCTTTCCGCAGGGGTCGCTGGGCGCGGGAGTCGTGCTCACGGGCGGTGTCGCGGCGACGGACGGGATCTGCGAACTGGCCCGCGGCTGCCTCGCCGCACCGGTGCGCACCGGCGTACCCGCCGAATCCCTGGCAGGCCTGGCGGACATGATCGCGCGCCCCGGTTTCGCGACCGCGACCGGGCTGGCGCTGCACGGTGCCGACCGCTTTCTGGAGACAGGCGAGGGAGCGTCCACCGTAACATCGGGCCTCGTCACGCGCGTGGGCGCGTGGCTACGGGAGTTTTTCTAGTGTGTACCGAGATGATAACTTTATTCTACAACGCGGTCGGCAAGGAGACGAGACGATGAGGATCGAACTGGAAGACGCTCCAAGGAACACGGCGTTGATGCGGGTGATCGGCGTGGGCGGTGCCGGGGGCAACGCCATCAACCGGATGATCGACGAGGAACTCGAAGGCGTCGACTTCATTTCCGCCAACACCGACGCCCAGGCGCTCGGCCAGTCCAGGGCGGCCAACGCCATCCAGCTGGGGAAGAAGCTGACCCGCGGATTGGGGGCGGGTGCGCGCCCGGGGATCGGCCGCCAGGCGGTCGCGGAGGACGCCGACGAGGTGCGTACGGCGCTCGACGGCGCGGACCTGGTCTTCATCGCCGCCGGAATGGGCGGGGGAACCGGAACCGGTGCCGCGCCCGTGGTCGGCGAGATCGCCCGGGAGCTCGGAGCGCTTACGATCGCCGTCGTGACGCGCCCCTTCTCCTTCGAGGGCAAGCGGCGCATGCGGCAGGCCGAGCAGGGGCTGGCGGAGCTTCGCCGAACGGTGGATACGATGATCGTCGTCCCCAACGACCGGCTGCTCCCGGTGGTCGGCAAGGGCACGACCTTCACCGACGCCCTGAAGAAGGCGGACGAGGTGCTCTTGAACGCGACCCGGGGGATCAGCGACCTCATCCGTGTGAGCGGCGACGTAAACGTGGACTTCGCCGACGTGCGCACGGTCATGTCCTCGTGCGGTGCCGCGCTGATGGGGAGCGGCTTCGGCCGTGGCGAGGACCGCGCCCTCAAGGCGGCCCAGGACGCAATCACGTCGCCCCTGCTGGACAACATCTCGATCCTCGGGGCCAAGGGCGTCCTGATCAACATCACGGGTGGTTCCGATCTCACCATCGACGAGGTCACCGACATCTCGTCCAGGGTCGCGGAGGAAGCCGGCGACGAGGCCGAAATCATCTTCGGTACCGTCCTGGACAGCACCATGGAGGAGGAGATCCGGGTCACCCTGATCGCGACCGGATTCGACGACAGGGTGGAGAGACGCGCCGGAAGCCCGGTCATCCGACCGACCTTCGCGCCGCGCCCCGCCGAGAGCGATTACGAGGAACCGGTGATCCGCAAGGCGGTGGGCGATTCGTCCTCCGCGGGCACGCGAAACCGGCCCGAGCGCATGCCACGGCGACGACCGGTCCAGGCGTTGGAAGCCACGGGGGCCGGTTCCGGCACACGTGGAAGCCCCTTCCCACCGGTGAACGCGGGCACGGCCCCACCCTCGCAGGCCGGACTCACGCGGGCCCGCCCCGCCCGGGCGCGGCCGCCGGAGACCCGGGCCGCCACGGCGTCCAAGGCCGCATCGATGGTCATTCGCGCCCGTGAGGGTGGCGCATCCGAGCTGGAGTTGCCTACGTTCATCCGCAGATGATGACCAGGCAACAGATCGTTGTGGGCGCGTGCGCGGCAATCGCCGCGGCGACCGTCCTCGGTGCCGCCCTCACGCGGGAACGGGTTCCGGAAGTCGACCTCGCCGAGGCTGTGTACGCCGAGCTGCCGGGCCACGTCGAGGAGCAGACGCTCTCCTTCGGGCAGACCTTCGGCCAGATCCTGGAGGACGCGGGACTGGGGACGGCGGAGCGTGTGAGCGTGCTCGATGCGTTCCGGGCAGAGGCCGAACCCAGGCGCCTGCGGACGGGAACCAGGGTCCGCCTCCACTGGGTGGACGAACGCCTGCACGGCATACAGGTGACGCTCGACCGGGACCGGACGGTGCACGTGGACTGCCGCGCCGGCGATTGTGCGGCGTCCACAATCACCCTGGCCACCACCATCGACACCGTCTACGCAGCGGGTGCCATCGGGAGCAGCCTTTGGGACGCGGTGATGAGCCTTCCCGAGCTGGCCGCAGCCCCGGCGGGGGACCGGCGCAACTTCGTCCTGAGCCTGGACAAGGTCTTCCAGTGGCAGGTCGACTTCTCCCGGCAGATCCTGCCCGGAGACACCTACCGTTTCGTCTTCGAGCGCGAGAAGCGGCCGGACGGAAGCATGCGCACAGGCCATCTTCTCTCTGCGGAACTGGTCAACAACGGCAAGGCCTATCACGCCATCTGGTTCGACCCGAACGGAGACGGCGACGGCACCTGGTACGACCTGGACGGCCAGTCCGTGCGGCGCGCCTTCCTCATGAAGCCCATCGAACTCAGCCGCATCTCGTCGCGCTTCGGCATGAGGCACCATCCGATCCTGAAGCAGTGGCGCAACCACAACGGCGTCGACTACGCGGCGAACCGGGGAACGCCGGTGCAGTCGACCGGCGCCGGAGTCGTCGTCCGCCGCAACCGCAGCGGGACCTACGGGAATGTGATCGACGTCCGGCATCCCAACGGCTTTCTGACCCGCTACGCCCATCTGAACGGCTTCGCGAGGGGGATCTCCGTGGGGTCCCGCGTGTCCCAGGGCGAGGTGATCGGGTACGTGGGGATGACCGGCATGGCGACCGGGCCCCACCTCCACTACGAGATGCACGCCGGCGGTAGGCCGGTGGACCCGCTGGCGATCGAATTCCCCCCCGAGGATCCGGTCCCGGCCGACAACCGCGCGCGCTGGGAACGCGAAAGCGCGGAGCGGATCGCCCTGCTCTTCAGCCTCCCCGGCCCCGAGGAAATCCGCTCGGTACGCGCGGACCAGTAGCCCGGCAGTCTCCTGGATAGCCCCGGGTGTCCATTCTTCTGCTGATCGCCGTCCTCATCCTGGCCGGAGGATTCTGCGGCTGGATCTACTACCGGCGCGAGTTCGAGGTCCGCGCCCGGGGAGTCCTCCTCGCAGCCCGCCTGGTCGCGGTCACGGGGGTGGTCGCGCTGCTCTGGAACCCCACCCTCCCCACCGCTCCCCGCGGCGCGGGCCCCGAACGCTTCGCGATCCTGGACGCCAGCGCCTCGATGGCGGCTGCGGCCTCGGCGGCGCCATCCACCACCACCGGCACAACCTGGGACGAGGCGTTGCGGCGTGCCGCGGCGCTGGCCGATGGGGGCGCCCGCGTCCTGGTTCTCGACGACCGGGTGCACGCCGCCGACCCCGCCCGGCTGGACGGTCTCCGGCCGGTGGGCACTGCTTCGCTGCTGGCCGGAGCGGTGACGGTCGCGGCGGAGGCGGGCGCGCGGGAGGTCGTGCTTATCTCCGACCGGCGGGTGCGCGACCCCGTCGCCACGGCCGCCATTGCGCGCCGCCTGGGCGTCGGCATCACGGTCGACACCCTCCCGGGCGCGGCCTACAATCTGGGAATCGGCCGCCTCCTCCTTCCGGCCACCGCCGAGCGCGGCGAGACCGTGCGCGGCCGGGTCGAGCTGGGTGGCAGCACCGCCACCCCCCCCGACTCCGCCACCGTCACGATCTCGCTCGACGGCCGCCCCATCCAGGCGCTCCGGCTGCCCGTTCCCACCCCGGGAGGCACCAGCACGGCCGAGTTCACCCTCGGCGGCTCGCTGGCGGCCGGACCGCACCGCGTGACCGCGCGCATCGAGGGCGCGGACGCATTCCCGGACGACGATGAGCGCGCCGCCATCGTCGAGGTGGACCCGGAGGAGACGGGCGTGCTGCTGGTCTCCTTCGCGCCGGACTGGGAGCCGCGCTTCCTGCTACCCGTGCTGAACCAGGTGACGGGACTGCCGGTGCGGGGGTTCCTGCGCACCGGTCCCGACCGCTTCCAGGCGATGGACCCGGACGGTGCCGGCGCGACCGGGACCGCCGCGGCGGCGATCGACGCGGCCGCCCTGGAACGGCTCCTGAGCCGCGCCGAGATGGTGGTGGCGATGGGGCTGGACGGCGCGGCCGCGGAGTTCATCGAGGGGCCGACCGCGCGCACCCGCAGGCTGCTGCTCTTCGCTGCGGACGCGGCGGGGGCGGCGCTGGGGGGCGTTGCCGCGGGCGCCGCGCTCACCGGCGAGTGGTACCCGGACGAGGCACCGCCGTCACCGGTCGCGGGCGAGGTTGCGCGCCTCGCGGCTGCCGGACTGCCGCCCCTGACCGGGGTCCTGCCGCTCCTGGACCAGGGCGGGGGCGCCGCGCTGGACCTGCGTCTCGGGGGAGCGGGCGAGCCCCGCGCCGCACTCCTCCTCAGAACCGGCGGGGGCCGCCGGGTCGGGGTCGTGCTCGCCCGCGGATTCTGGCGATGGGCTTTCCGCGATGGCGTCCCGCGCGAGCACTACCGCGCCCTGTGGGCAGCCGTCGGCGGCTGGATGATGGCCGACGAACCCCTGGCGGCGGGCCCCGGCGTGCGCCCGGTGGCTCCCATCCTGCCGCGCGGCGCCGCGGTGAGCTGGCTCGGCCGGGGCCATGAAGGAGAAGAGGTCCGGATCACGGTTACCGACTCGGCCGCCGCCACGGTCCTCGATTCCGCGGTCACGGTCCCCGCCGGCGGCCACTTCACGAGCGGCGTGCTGCCCGCGGGCCGCTACATGTACACGGTGGCGGTCCCCAACGCCCCGGCGCCCGATTCCGGCGCCTTCGAGGTCGAGTCCTGGACCGACGAGATGCTCCGGCTGCCGGTGCCCTTCGCCGAGCTCACCGTGCCCGCGCCACCCGCGAACGCCGCGCTTCAGAGGAACCGTCCGCTTCGCGCCTGGCCGCCCGCCTACCTGGTGATCCTGGCGGCGCTGTGCGCGGAGTGGATCGGGCGGCGCCGGGCGGGGTTGCGCTGATGAAGTGGTCGCGGGCGGTGCGCCGGGTCCTTCCCCGGGCCTTCCGCAAGGTCGACGCGGAGTCGCTGGAGGAGCTCGAAGAACGTCTCATCATGGCCGACTTCGGCGTGGATGCGAGCCTGCGCTTCGTCCAGGCGGTCGAGCGCGCGGCAGGGAGGGGCGAGGACCCGGTGAGCAGCCTTGCCGCGGCGATCCGGGGAGTGTTCGACGGTGATGGCGCGGCCGCCGGGATCGCGCCCGCAACCCCCCTCGCCGTCGCTCCCGCCCCCCCCACGGTGTACCTCTTCGTGGGCGTGAACGGGACCGGGAAGACGACCACGATCGGGAAGCTGGCCCACCGTCTGGCGGGCGAGGGGCGCAGCGTGATGGTGGCCGCGGCGGACACCTACCGTGCGGGCGCCACCGAGCAGCTCGCACGCTGGGCGGACCGCGCGCGGGCCGATTTCGTGAGGGGGCAGCCGGGCGGGGATCCGGCGGCGGTGGCCTTCGACGCGCTTGAGGCCGCCCGCGCCCGCGGCACGGATGTGCTGCTCGTCGACACCGCGGGGCGCCTGCATACGCACAAGGGACTCATGGAGCAGCTGGCCAAGGTGGACCGCGTCCTCCGCCGCCGGCAGGAGGGCGCCCCGCACGAGACGCTGCTGGTGCTGGACGCGACGGTGGGGCAGAACGGCCTCGTCCAGGCGCGCGAGTTCTCGCGCTACGTCGCGGTGACCGGGATCGTGCTGGCCAAGATGGACTCGACCGCGCGCGGCGGGATCGTGGTCTCGCTGCGCCGGGAACTGGGCATCCCGGTGCGGCTTGTAGGCGTGGGCGAAGGCCCGCGGGACCTCGAGCCCTTCGATGCGGAGGAATTCGTCCAGGGGGTGCTGGCGGCGTCATGACCGCCCTCGACAGGCCCGTCCAGTTCCTGAAGGGAGTGGGCCCGCGCAGGGCCGAATCGCTCCAGCGGATGGGGATGCTCACCGCCCGCGACCTGCTCTACCACGTGCCTCGCCGATATGACGACGCGTCGACCATCACCCCGGTCGCCCTCGCCGAGGTCGGGATGGACATCACGGTCGCGGGCGAGGTGCGCAGCAAGGGCATCGTCCCCACCCGCTCGGGCCTCCGCATATTCCAGGCGGTGATCAAGGACGACAGCGGCCTGATCACCTGCGCCTGGCCCGGCCAGCCCTGGGTGGAGCGGCTGCTGCGCAAGGGCGACCGCATCCTGGTCACCGGCCCGGTGAAGTTCTTCCACGGCCGCCAGATCCAGCCCCGCGAGCACACGATCCTCGCGCGGTCGGCAAGCGGCGCCCCCGGCGAGCCCGCCAACGCCC
>VXLT01000008.1 GCA_009841475.1 Gemmatimonadota bacterium | reverse complement strand
CCCCCCCCCCCCCCCCCCCCCCCCCCCCCCCCACCACACTTTTTTTTTAATGATACCGCGACCACCGAGAGCTACACGCGTAAGATCGTGTTCAGCGTCAGATGGTTTTAAGAGACAGGGGCGGGGTGGTGCGGTGTGCGGGAGTGGTGGCCGGGCTCGGAGTGGTGGCCCCCACCGGGGTGATCCTCGGCCGCGTGTCCCATGTGGTGCGGGCAGCCCCGGCCGAATACTCCCGGAGAGATGGATGGCAGCAGGAAGAGCGCCACGAGGGCGCTGGATCGGCGCGAACGCAAGAGTCTCATCTCACCGACCAGGATAGCGCAGGGTGCGGAGCACGTCCAGAATCGATGAGAGCAGTAGCGCCATCGCGTCACAGGGCTTGAGCAAAGTCACCCTATCCGGCACGTCTACAGCACCACGTCCCCTCCCGGATCCCGCCGCTTGAGCCGCCGGAGAATCCGCTTGGCCTCGTCGAGCCTGGCGCGGCGCAACTCCTCGTCCAGCGCGGCTGCCGACCAGTCAGGCCGGCCTTCGGAATCCGGCACCCGCAGGACCGAGCCCTCCCGGGTGCCCGCGGGCAGACCGGACAGGGGCACCTCCGCCACCTGCTCGCCGGCGTCCGGCACGAGCACGGCAACGCCCGCTTCCACGCGGTCGACGGTCCAGATCTCCGGGCCGGTCAATAGCGGATTACGACCACTGCCGCCCCCGTCGGATCGTACAGCGTTGCCGTGTCGCCGTCGTTGTTCCACACGGCTCTCCGGTACCCCATGTAGTAGCGTTCTCCGTCCGCTCGCCCCTGGCCGGTGTGGACGACGATCCGCCCGCCGGGCGGCAGCACGGTCTCCGGCGGGAACCGGAAACAATGGTCTGCCGCGTCGCAGAGCTGCCAGCCGCCGAGCGCGACGTCACTCTCCTCGCCGCTCTCGACCACGGCGTACTCTCCATTCGGGTTTTCGTGGTCGTTCCCCGGGGCGTCCGCGTGAACCCGCAGGCGAAGCTGGACCCTGTTGGTTGCGGCCGCGCCCGAGCGGGTCCCCGAGGCCGCCGCCGATCCGGCGACAGCCCCGGCAGCGGCTCCGACGCGCATCCCCGGCTCCCCGGCACCGGTCCGCAGAGCCGCCAGCTGCTGTCCCTGAAGGACATCGTAGCGCCCGTCGCCGTAGCCACGTACCTCGACGTGCCCGTGCATGTCGGTCCGCATGACCACCGCCCCCACCCCCGAGTACGCCGCCAGCGCCTCCGGGCGCGGGTGTCCGTAGCTGTTGCGGCCCACCGAAATCACGACCACTTCGGGCGCCGCGGCACCCAGGAACTCCCAGGTAAACCCATTGTCGCTGCCGTGGTGCGCCGCCTTGAGCAGCGCCACGTCTGGAACCGCTCCTTGTCCCACAAGATGCGACAGCTGAAGCACTTCCGAGTCTCCGCTGAGAAACGCCTTGAAGTCCCCGAAACGCACCACCAGCGCTACCGAGCGATCGTTGAGGCCGGTCGTCCCGCGCGGCAGCAGCGGAAGCACCTCGATCGACGCACTGCCGAGCGAGATCGTGCGCGGCGTCGCCTCCAGGTAGGTGATCCCGGGCCGGGCGTCGAGCGCCGCGAGCAGCCGCCGGTAGCTCTGCGTCGTGTGGGGATCGCCGTTGTCCATGTAGAACCGCACCGGCAGCGAAGAGATCACCTGCGCCATCCCGCCGATATGGTCGGCGTGCGGGTGCGTGGCGACCAGCAGGTCGATCTGCTCCACCCCGAGCTGCCGAAGGAGTGGAACCACATCGCGGGGCCCCGCGTCGACAAACGCCGTCTGCCCTTCGGGTGCCTGGATGAGCACCGCGTCGCCCTGGCCCACGTCCAGGAAAATGATCCTCAGGACCGAGTCGGAAGGGGGAGTGAGGGCTGTGCCGATGGGTGCGGCCACGGCGGTGGCGCGGAGCGGCTGGGTGCCGGCGGGCTTCGACCGCGGAAACGGGAGGAGCGGTCCCGCCGCAAGGGTAAGCAATGCAATCCCCGCCCACGCGAAGCCGGCATGGCCGCGGCGGCCATGGACCCGGTGACGCGGGCGGCTGCGAGAACCGGCGGGCGTCTGCATGCTCCATTGGGACATGCAGAAAGGGTAGGAGGGCGTTGGGGGTGCGACAAGGTACATGAGACCGAGCCTCAGGGGCCGAACCTGAATCCCGGCCATCGTCCGGCGCGTAGGGCCGGAATCCGCGATTGACACCACCCGCGGGGCGGGCGAAGTTCCGAGGCTGGCGGGGGTGCAACCGGCAACAATCCGGGATTGGAACCAGAGCAAGGAAGTTCAATGCTGAAGTCATTTCGAGTCCGGGTGATCGTCATCCTGGCGGCGCTCGGGCTCTCGATCGGGTACTACGTGGCGAAGGATCTCAAGCTGGGCCTCGATCTGCAGGGCGGCATGCACCTGGTCCTGGAGATCGACGACCCCGCGGGCACGATGACCCCCGAGGTCAAGGAAGGCCTCGTGGAACAGGCAGTGTACGTACTGCGCACGCGGATCGACGCCTTCGGGGTGGAAGAGCCACTGATCCAGAAGAGCGGCGCCGACCGCATCATCGTGGAGCTGGCAGGCCTGGACGACGAGGAGCGGGCCAAGGACATCATCAACCAGCAGGCATTCCTGGAATGGAAGCTGGTGCTCTCCACGGTGGACTTCAACCAATCCCTGGAAAGGCTGGACCGGGCCATCGTGGCCGCCATCGGCGTGGACAGCCTGAGGGCGATAGGAGCGGTCACCCAGGCGGCCGCGGATCCTACCGGGCTCGAGGACCTGCTCTTCAGCTCTCCCGCCGACTCGGCAGAGGCGGACAGCCTGACTGCCGACGAACCCGAGGATGATCCCGGCGCTGTCGAGGGCGGGGCTCCGGCCGACTCCGCCGTCGCGGAACCGGAAGCCGACTTCCGTCCCTTCACCGGACTCCTCCTGAGGAGCAATCAGACGTCGTACGGACGGGATCCCGGCACCTATAAGGTCGACGCAGCGCAGGTCGAGACCGCCAGGAGCTACATGGCGCTGCCCGAGTTCCAGCGTGCGATGCCGCGGGGCGTGAGCCTCCAATGGGGGTGGGACTCCATCCCGGAGTTCGGGCGTTTCTACCAGGAGCTCTACATCCTTGAGGAGGATGCCTTTCTGACCGGCGAGCAGCTCGTGGACGCCACCGCCACCCGCGACCAGCAGGAATTCAACCAGCCGATCGTTCTCTTCCAGCTGAACCGGCGCGGCGGCCGCGTCTTCGAGAACGTCACCACGGAAAACCAGTACGACCGAATCGCGATCGTTCTCGACGGTGAAGTGGTCAGTGCGCCTACCGTTGAGAGCCGGATCGGCTCGCGCGGCCAGATCACGATGGGGGACGCCGACTTCAACGAAGCCGCCGACCTCGCCCTGGTTTTGCGCGCGGGGGCGTTGCCGGCGCAGCTTCGCATCATGGAGGAGCGGCGGGTCGGACCGTCGCTCGGGCAGGACTCGATCGACCGGGGCCAGATCGCCGGACTGGTGGGGGTCGTCCTCGTGCTCGCCATCATGGTCGCGTACTACCGTATCGCTGGGCTCCTGGCGGTCCTGGCCCTGGCGATCTATCTGACGCTCGTCATCGGCGGGCTGTCGATTCTCGACGCCACCCTGACGCTGCCGGGCATCGCGGGGCTGATTCTCTCGATCGGCATGGCCGTGGATGCGAACGTCCTGATCTTCGAACGAATACGTGAGGAACTGGAGCGCCGCCGGGCGCCCCGCACCGCGGTCGACGAGGGGTTCCGCAACGCGATTTCGGCCATCGTCGACGCCAACATCACGACCCTCATCACCGGCCTCATCCTCTTCCAGTTCGGAACCCAGTCGGTCAAGGGCTTCGCGGTCACGCTCTGCATCGGGATCGTGGCCAGCTTCTTCACCGCCCTCTACGTGACGCGCACGCTCTTCCTGATGTACCTCGCGGGGAAGCGTGGCTCCGACCCCATCAGCATCTAGGCAAGTTCAGCCATGTGGCTTTTTCATGACGCGAAATACGCGTTCATCGCGATGCGCCGGAAGGCGTACGTCGTCTCCGCCGCCGCTTTGGCGCTTGGCATCGGGGCGATGATGTTCAACATCTTCACCATCGGCAGGTGGCAGCAGTACGGCGTCGACTTCGACGGCGGCGTGCTGGTGCAGGTCAGCTTCTCCCAGCCCCTGGACGACAGCGACCTGCGGGCGGCCCTGGGCGGTGCGTCGGCTCCCCCGATCACGCGCTTCGGCGGTGACAACGAGTTTGTGATCCGCGCGCCGCTTGAGGAGGAACGCGACATCGACGAGGTCGCGGGCGACGTGGAGGTGCAGCTGGCGGCCAGCTTCGGCGAATCGTCCTTCGAAGTCGTCCGCCAGGAGTCCGTCGGGCCCAAGATCGGACGCGAGCTGGAACAGAGGGCCGCGCTTGCGATCCTCTTCTCGCTCGCCCTGACGCTCATCTACATCGCGATCCGCTTCGAGGTCCGCTTCGGGTTGGCCGCGGTGATCGCGACGGCCCACGACATGCTCATCGTGCTGGGACTGCTTGCGCTCTTCAGGGTCGAGATCGCGCTCCCCACGGTGGCGGCGATCCTGACGATCCTGGGGTACTCGCTCAACGACACGATCGTCGTCTTCGACCGGATCCGCGAAAACCTGAATGCGAAGGGCGGGCGCCGGGAGGATCCCTATCGGCTGGTCAACCGCTCGATCAACGAGACGCTGCCCAGGACGGTGCTCACCTCCGGGACCACCCTGGCGGTGCTGTTCTCGCTCCTCGCGCTCGGCGGGGCGGTGATCCGGGACTTCACGATCGTGCTGATCCTGGGGGTCATGATCGGTACCTATTCATCGATCTTCATCGCCTCTCCGGCGCTGCTCGAGATCCAGAAGCGCTTCGGCACGGGTGACGCCCGCAAGAAGCAGCAAGGGCGCCGGGTGGCAGCAGCGGTTTGAGACTCTTCGATTCTCATTGCCACCTGACCGACGCAGCCTATCGGGAGGATCTGGAAGAGACGCTGAAGCGGGCGCGGGCGGCCTCGGTCGAAGGAGTGGTCGCGGTGGCGTCGACCCCCGGTGACAGCCGGAACGCGCTCGGGCTGGCGCGCCGCCACGACGGGCTGATGTGGTCGACCGCCGGGGTGCACCCCCATCACGTGACGGAGGCTCCAGGCGGGGACGAGATGGCGGCCGTGCGCGAGTCGGCCGATCACCCGCGCTGCGTGGCGATCGGTGAGACCGGGCTCGACTACCACTACGACTTCGCGCCGCGGGCCGCGCAGCGGGCGTGGTTCGAACGGCACGCCGGGCTCGCGGGGGAGATGGATCTGCCCCTCGTGGTGCATTCCCGCGAGGCGGCGGAGGACACGGCGGCGATGGTGCGCGAGTGCGCGGGGCGGGTGAGGGGGGTGCTGCACTGCTTCCCCGGTCCCGGGGAACTCCTGGAGGAGGCGCTGGCGGCGGGATGGTTCGTCTCGTTCACGGGCATCATCACCTTTCGCGGCTACGACGCCGAGCTGGTCCGGATGGTGCCGTCGGACCGCTACATGATCGAGACCGACGGGCCGTACCTGGCGCCGGTGCCGAAGCGCGGGCGGCGGAACGAGCCGGCCTTCGTGGCGCATGTGGCCGGCGCGGTGGCCCGCATCCGGGGCGAGCCGCTCGAACAGGTCGCAGCGGACACGTGGGCGAACGCCGTGCGCTTCTTCCGGTTGCCGGAGCCGAACGGGGAACGATGAGCGCCCCGTGCCGGCCGGCGACGCCGCGGATCAGGGTGCTGCCCGATCATGTCGCGAACCAGATCGCGGCGGGCGAGGTGGTGGAGCGTCCGTCGTCCGTGGTCAAGGAACTGGTGGAGAACGCGCTGGACGCGGGCGCGGGCGCGGTGACGGTGTCGATCGAGCGGGGCGGGAAGGGGCGCATCCGCGTGGCCGACGATGGCGCCGGGATGGTGCGCGAGGATCTGCTCGCCTGCCTCGACCGTCATGCCACCAGCAAGATCCGCCACGCGGAAGACCTTTCGGACATCCGGACGCTGGGATTCCGCGGGGAAGCGCTTCCTTCGATCGCGGCCGTGTCGCACCTGGTGATCGAGACCGCCGCCGGGGGCGAGGAAACGGGCAGCCGCCTGCGGTCGCACGGTGGGCGGATCCAGGTCGTGGAAGAGATGGCGCGCCGCCGCGGCACGACGGTGGACGTACGCAACCTTTTCCTCAACGTTCCGGTGCGGGCGCGCTTCCTGAGCAGCGTGGCGGTGGAGGCGCGGGCCGTCTCCGAGGTCATCCACGGCCTTGCGCTGGCGAACCTCGGTGTTCGTTTCGTCTTCGAGGCAGATGGTCGCACGGTGCTCGACCTCCCCGCCGCCGGGGGTCCGCTCGACCGGATCACGGCGATCTGGCGCGATGCCGGCGAGAAGGGGCTCCTCCCGCTGTCGGCACGCCGGGACGGCCTGGAGATCGAGGGGGTGGTCCAGCGTCCGGATCTGGCGCGCGCAAAGGGGTTCCGGCGCGTTCACCTGATGGTGAACGGCCGGCCGATCGTGGACCCGGGAGTGGTTGCGGCCGGCGACCGGGGCTACCGGACCACCGTTCCCGAGGGGACGCGTCCCTGGCTCTTCCTCTTCCTGTCGGTGCCGGCTACGGAAGTGGACGTGAACGTGCACCCCGGCAAGGCGGAGGTGCGGTTCCGCCACCGCTTGCGTATCGAGAACTTCGTGGAGGCGTCGGTCAGGCAGGCGCTGGAGGGGATCGAATCCGCGGCGACCTGGGACAGGCCGCAGGCGCCGTCGGCCGTGCGGGAGGGTCCCGGAACGCCCGGTGGCGACGGCGGCGCCCGGGGGATTGGAACCGAAGACCCGCGCATTTCCGCCGCAGACGAGGCCGCCCGGAGCCAGGACGACCCCGACATCCCCCAGATGTATCTCTTCCGGCGCCCGGACGACGCCGGAGGCGCGGAACCCGAGCCGGAGTTCCTGCTCCCCAGGCCGGCGCTGCTGCAGATGCACAACAGCTTCATCGTGGCAGAGACCCGGGACGGTATCGTGATCGTCGACCAGCACGCGGCGCACGAGCGCGTCCTCTACGAGCGCATCGTGGAGAGCCTCGAGCGCGGCGCCGATCTGGGACAGCGGCTCCTCTTCCCCTTCACGGTGCGACTGACCCGCACCGAGGTCGAGGCGGTCGAAGCGGTCAGGGAGTCGCTGGCGCAGGTGGGATTCGCCATCGAGAGCTTCGGCTCGGACACGCTCCTGGTGCAGTCCGTGCCCAGCCCCCATCCCCACTTCGACGCCCAGCGCTGCATCCGCGAGATGATCGCCGACATCGCGGGCGGCTCCGACCTGATGCGCTCCGCGCGCAACCAGCGGGAGGCCATCGCGATGACCTTCGCCTGCAAGGCGGCGATCAAGGCCGGGCAGAAGCTCTCCCAGGAGGAGATGCAGGAGCTGTTCGACCAGCTCTTCGCGACGAGCCTCCCTTATCACGATATCCACGGGCGCCCCACCGTCGTCTCCATGGGCCTGAATGAGCTGCGGCACAAGTTCGGGCGCACCTGAGTTCCTCGCCATCGCCGGCCCCACCGGCGCGGGCAAGACGGCGCTCTCCCTTCTCGTCGCGCGTGAGCTGGACGCCGAGATCATCTCGATGGACTCGCGGCAGATCTACCGCGGCATGGACATCGGCACCGCCAAGGCGACCGCGCGGGAGCGCGCGGCCGTCCCCCATTACGGCCTCGACATCCGCACTCCCGGCGAGCGCTACAGCGCGGGGGCGTTCGGGCGGGACGCGCGCCGCTGGATCGGGGCCATCCGGGCGCGGGGGCGGGTGCCGCTGCTGGTGGGCGGCACCGGGTTCTTCCTCCGTGTGCTCACGGAGCCGCTTTTTCGCGAGCCGGCGCTGGAAGGGGGCCGGCGCGCCGGGATGGAGGCCGCACTGGAGGCGCTGCCCGCCGCCGAGCTGGAGCGGTGGGTGCGCGCGCTGGACCCGGAGCGGGCGGACGTGGCGGTGCAGGGGGGGCGCCAGCGCATGATCCGCGCGCTGCTGATCGTGCTGCTGACGGGCCGCCCGCTCTCGTGGTGGCACCGCCGCGGTGCGGAGGGGGAGCGTGCGCTGGCGGGGGTGGTGTGCGTGGTGGAGGTTCCGCGCGAGGTGCTGGACGCGCGGATCGCGCGGCGTGTCCGGGAGATGGTGGAAGCCGGATTCGTCGAGGAGGTGGCCGCGCTGGCGGGGGCGGGGGGGGCGCCGCCACCGGCCCCTCGACCGGCGGGTCGTCCTGCCG
>VXLT01000240.1 GCA_009841475.1 Gemmatimonadota bacterium | reverse complement strand
CCACGCGTCCACGGACGGGGGTCGCTCCGGTCACGGCCTCCGTTTCCGGCGCGGCACCGCCGCCCCGGAGGCCGTGGTGCAGCCGCAATCCGGCAAACGACATGTGCCGTCGCTGGAGTGCACGTCCAGAACGCGTGTCCGCGCACACGGACCCCGATGTCGATGTGCGCTCGCCGCCCGGCCCCGGTGACCGGGTTTCCGGGACGGAAACCGGCTTTCGAGCAACCGCAACTGGCGCAAGGGCCTTCCCTCCGCGAAGTTTTGTTCGCGCAGGTCGTGCGGTCCATCACGAGAGGAATCGAATGATGGCACGCACGAAACCAAGTCGGCGCTCGTACAGCGCCGGCGAATGGGGCCGGAACCGGGTGAGGGTGTTCACCGATCCCAAGACCGGCCTTTACCAGATGGAGTGGCGCGAGAACGGGCGCAGGCTCACCCGGTCGCTGAAGCACCGCGATTGGACTCGGGCCAAGAGGCAGGCCGACGAGGCCGCCGCGGGCTTCGCGGTTCACGAGCCCAACGGCAACGCCGAACCCGAGCCGCTCACGCTGGAAAGGCTCTTTGACATCTACGGTGAGGAGGTGACGCCGACCAAGGCCGACAGGTCGCGGCGATACGACCGGGTTGCGATGAGGATGTTCCTCGGGTTCTTCGGACTCGACCGCGATCCGGCGACCCTGTCGCAGCGCGACTGGGATCGCTTCATCCGGGCGCGGAGGGTCGGCAAGGTTGGACCCAGCGGCAAACCCGTGTCCGAACGGACAGTCGAGTTCGACCTGAGATTCCTGATCGCGGTCCTCAACTGGGCGTCGAAGTCCCGGGACGAGAACGGGAGGCTCCTTCTCGACTCGAATCCGCTGAGGGGCTTGAAGACGCCCAAGGAGAAGAACCCCACCCGGGTCGTCCTCTCCGACGAGGAGTACGGGGCGTTGCTCGGAGTCTCCCGGAAGGTGGACTGGAGGTTCCATGTCGCGCTCGTGCTGGCCCACGAAACGGGACACAGAATCGGCGCGATCCGTCAGCTTCGGTGGTCTGATATCGACTTCGACGACAGGACCATCGTCTGGCGGGCGGAGCATGAGAAGACCGGCTACGAGCACGTCACACCGATGACCGACGAGGCCGTCGTCGCCTTGGAAGAGGCTGCGCAACGCGGGTATCCCGACGCCGGGGACTCTCCGGTGTTGCCTGCCCCAAGGGACACCTCGCGGTGCGCGGGCCTGTCGGCGGTCCGGTATTGGTGGGACAAAGCCCAATCGCTGGCGGGGCTCGAACCGAAGCGCGGGAGGGGCTGGCACTCGCTGAGGCGGAAGTTCGCGTCCGACCTAATGGCCCTTCCGCTGAAGGTGCTCTGCGAACTCGGTGGGTGGAAGGAAGCCCAGACGGTGCTGCGCTGCTATCAGCAGGCCGACGCTGGACAGCTCAGGAAGGCTTTGGAGAGCCGCCCGAGGGTCCGCGCCTGACCCAAGTCGATTGGCGGGAACCGAAAAGCGGGAAAACGGAGTCTGAGTCCCGTAAGGTCAATGTTCACATCAGGTTGTGAACACGACTGCTTCCGCCGCAGTAGCAGACGTACAGTTTGGACCGGTCCAGCGCCTCGGTGGTGAAAGCGTCGATCTCCCGGTGTGGCAGGTTTACCGCCCCGGGGATGTGCTCCCTGGCAAAGGCCTCGGCGGACCTGCCGTCGACCACGACCATGGGTTCATTCCTGGACAGCGCTTCGTAGACGTCCCACGAGTCCGTCTCGAAGGCGAGCTTGCGCTTGTAGTGATTCAGCTGATCGGTGTTCACGATGCGAGTCGGTCTTTCCTCGGCCTTGGTTGCCATGTTCATTTTACGTTTTGTCAGGTTTGGTTTACTGTCGTTCCGTTCAGGCGGTCAAAAAACACCTTCCCGGCCACTCGGCGAACCAGATTCCGCGTCAAGATACCGGTTTCAAGCGCCTTTGCCACCGGAAGCCTGTCATAGCTCCAGCGCGCGAGGTGCTTGAGGGCCAGCTTCGGATACGCCCTACGCACGATCGCGCCGGGGTGCGGGCCGTTTGCCTCCAGATAGTCCGCGATGGCGTCTGCGGCCAGCTTGCCGAACCGGTACGCCTTGTGGATTCCCCCTGCGGTAAGCGGTGAGACCATGCCGGCGGCGTCACCGACCAGCAGAACCCTTTCGCGGTAGAAGTTGCGCAGGAGGCCGCCGACCGGGATGAGTCCGCCACGCCTTCCCAGCACCTGTCTTCCGGAAAGCCCGAAGATGGGCTCGATGCTGGCGACGAACCCGCGAATATCGGCGCGGGCGTCCCGGTGGGCGGCAAGTCCGACCTGGGTGGCGCAAACCCCCGGCACGACCCAGCCGATGTAGCCGGGCGCACGCCGCGGGTCGAGAAAGCAGTGCAGGGAGTCGCCGTCCCGGTCCGAGGGTTCGAACTCCCACTCCGTGCCCTTCAGGAGCCGGCGGTTGAGGTCGAGGCCCAGACTCGCCGCCACCGCGGACTGCGCTCCGTCCGCGCCGACCAGAAAACGGCAGCGGACGCCGGATCCCTTGAGCCTCAGCGTTCGGGAGTTGGCGGATGCACCCCGGTAACGCTCCCCGAAGCGAATCTCGGCACCGGCCCGCCCGGTCTCGGCTGCCAGATGGCGCATGAGCCCCGCGGTGTCGGTCGCCATGAAGAAGTAGTCGTCCTGCGCCAGGTCCACCGACTGGTGGCTCGGCGTGTAGATCCGCACGCGGTTGATGCGGCGGACCAGGCGGGCAGGGGCGGCCCACTCCTCCCATGCCTCCTTCACGAGGATTCCGGTCGTGTGGATCCGCTCGCCCGGCTCGGACTTGCGGTCCAGCACCAGGACGGAGAGGCCGCGCTCCGACGCCCGCCGGGCGCAGGCGAGTCCCGCGAAACCGGCGCCGACGACGACCACATCGTAGGGTGCGGCCACCTTCAGACCACCCCCGGAATCAGCGCTTTGCGCTCGGCCGGATAGTCATCGAATCGTTCCCTGTACCACCGGTGGTGGCTGAGCGCCCGCGGAGCCAGGTTGGCCACCGCATAAAGGAAGAACGCCAGTCCGGCCGGGGACCAGGCCGCGAGTGCCCAGCCGCCCCATTCCAGTATTTCGCCCAGGTAGTTGGGACAGGAGACGTAGCGGAAGGCTCCGCCTCTGGGGACGGAATACTCCGCACCGCCGTCCCTGCGCAGGGCCAGCAGGATGTTGTCCGAATGGAGGTTGAGGGCGAATCCGGCGAAGAAGAGCGCGGCGCCTGCCAGGAACCGGGGATCGGCGAGCCAGCCGGGGCCGTATTCCCCGAAGTGGGAGATGAAGCGCGCGTTGACGTACGCGTTCAGGACGTTGAAGGCGAAGCCGCTCAGCGCGACCGCAAGGGGCATCGTCTTCCCCGCGGTCCGAGCGCGAAACGGGTAGATGAAGGTCCGGTTGAGGTAGTGGCACTGCCAGAGTGCGAGCAGGGCCAGCGGAACCGTCTCCCGGGCGGCGTCGCCGAGGGCGTATATGACGGCGAAGAGGAGGGTCGCCGGGAGTTCCATGACGATCCAGCCGGTCCGGTTCGACACCTCCGGGCCCCATCCCCTGCCCGGGTAGTGGCGGCCGTAGGGCGCGGTGAAGCGGAGAAGGCTGATGAAGGTCAGGGCCGCCAGGACGACGACGGCCCGGACGAGCGCGGAGTGGATGCCGGCCTCGGTCATTACGAATCATAGTGCCATGGGCGGGCGAATGGGCTGGCCGGCGGGTATCTTGACTGGATGAGGATCTCCTATCTCGGGCCCGAAGGGACCTACAGCGAAGCGGCGGCACTGGGACGCGCCGACCAGGCGGCGCCCGAAGGTGCCCGCCTCGTTCCGTTTGCCACCATCCCCGCCGCGGTGGGCGCGGTGGAGGAGGGCGATGCGGACGAGGCCGTGGTTCCGATGGAGAACAGCCTGGAGGGTGTCGTCACCCACACCGCCGATCTGCTGATCCACCGAACCCGGCTCACGATCCGCGGCGAGATCGTGCTGCCGATCCACCATTGCCTGGTGCTGCAGCCGGGGCTGGCGTTCCCGGATGTGAGGGTCGTGTACTCGCACCCCCAGGCGCTGGCGCAGTGCCGCGGATTTCTCGCCCGCCGCCTGCCGAACGCGGAGCCGGTTGCCTCGCTGAGCACCGCTGGCGCGGTGGGCGACATGCAAGAGAGCGAACGCCCGGCGGGCGCCATTTCGAGCCTGCGGGCCGCCGAACTCTTCGGCGCGGAGGTGGCGGCGCTGGACATCGAGGATGTTCGCAGCAACAAGACGCGGTTCGTGGTGCTGGGGGCAACGGACTCTGAGCGTACGGGGCGTGACAAGACCTCGATCTGCTTCGACTTCAGAGAGGACGCCGCGGGTATTCTGCACGGGGCGCTCGGCGAACTCGCCACTCGAAACATCAACATGACCAGGGTCGAATCGCGGCCCGACCGGCGGAGCCTGGGCCGCTACTTCTTCCTGATCGATGTCGAGGGCCACCGTGAGGACCCGGTCGTCCGGGAAGCGCTGGCGGGAATCCGGGCCCGGGCTTCCATCTTCAAGGTCCTGGGTTCCTATCCTAGGAGTAAGGTTTAGTTTACATAATGTCATGTTTAGTTGTCAAGACATCGCTCGTCTTGGTCGCGGCTCTCGCGCTAGGCTGCGCGGACGAGGGTGCTCGCCGGCCAACACCCATCGCGCCCGAAGTGCTCGCCGCCGAACACGAGGATTGGCGCGAGCGGCGGCAGCGCTCGCTCGCCAGCCCCAGCGGCGTTGTCAGCTGGATCGGGCTCTGGGAGCTGGCGGAGGGTGCCAACCCGTTCGGATCGGACCCGGCCCTGGCTATCGTGCTTCCCGGGGAGGACTCGCCGCCTCTGGCGGGGACGCTGTACCTCGAGGCTGTGGGGACGGTGGCGGAAAGCGTACCGGGCACGCGAGGGGAGCGGGACGTGGAGGGCGCGATCGACGCCGGCGACGGGGACCCCGTCCCGGAACCGGCCTGGCGACTCCGCCTCGTGCCCGAGGGGGGCAGCGGGCTCACCCTGCGTGACGGCACCCCGGTCGACGGCCCGATCGACGTGGCCCACGACCGCTCCGGGAACACCACCTTCCTGACCCTGGGGTCGCTGGGCCTCCGCGTCCACGCGGAGCGGGGAACCGACCGGCTCTGGCTCCGCGCCTGGGACACCGACTCCCCGCGGGCGGTCGCCTTCGAGCTGCCTCCCTATTTCCCGGTCACCAACGAATGGCGCCTGTCCGCGCGCTTCGACCCGTACCCGGAGCCCCGCGAGATCCCAATGGCCGACGTCACGGGGGGCACGGTCGCCAATGTTTCGCCGGGAGAGTTGGTGTTCCGGGCCGAGGGCCGCGAGCACCGTCTGATTGCCTTCGCGACGGCGCCGAGCCGCAGCTACTTCGTCATGGTATGGGACTCGACGGCCGTTGGGGACACCTATCAGCTGGGCCGCTACATGCGCGTCCCTCCGGTGGACGACGGCTGGACCGTCATCGACTTCAACCGGCTGTACAACCCTCCGTGCGCCTTCACCCCGTACTCGGTGTGCAGCTTTCCGCCCCGTGAGAACCGGCTCGCGCTGGCGGTCAGGGCGGGGGAGAAGCGGCCGGCGGAGCCTGCGTTTCGGGTGGTCCGGTAAGGGCGAGCGGGCCTACTCGGCAGCCCGGGGGACAACGCTCCGCCGCATGCTGCCAGCTCCCGCGCCGTTCGGCACCACCTTGCGGTCGCGACCTCCAAGCCCCGAATATCTCACCCTGCAGATTCTCGCGCTGACGCTTTGAGCCAGTCGCGGGCACACACCTCTCGGCCGAATTCGGCACGGCCCCCACACCAGGCGCACATGTCCTCTCCTTCAAACCACGCCGTCGGCACCGTCCGCTACGAACCCGACGAAAAGCCTCCCTGGCCGCTGGCGGCGGGGCTGGCGCTGCAGTACACCATTCTCGCACTCGGGGGCGTCGTGCTGACCGTCGCGATCGTGCTCAGGAGCGCGGAGAGGAGCGCGGAATATCTGGCCTGGGGGGCCTTCGGCGCGCTTCTGGTATGCGGTATTGCGACGATCGTTCAGGTGCGCCGTTTCGGGCGCCTGGGGTCCGGGTACGTCCTGATCATGGGCACGTCCGGGGCCTTCATCGCGGTGAGCGTGGCCGCGCTCCAGCAGGGCGGCCCCGCGCTGCTGGCGTCGCTCGTGATCGTGTCGTCGGTATTCCAGTTCCTCCTGGCCGGCCGCCTCTCGCTGTTGCGGCGCGTCCTCACGCCCACGGTGGCGGGAACCGTGATCATGCTGATCGCGGTCAACGTGATGCCGTTCCTCTTCGACTTCATGGACAACGTGCCGGAGGGGAGCGGGGCCGCCGCCGGACCCGTCACCGTGCTGGCGACCCTAGGCGTCACCCTGGCCGTGATGCTCCGCTTCACGGGGCCGGTGCGTCTCTGGGGGCCGCTGATCGGGATCGTGGCCGGGTGCATCGCCGCGTCGTTCTTCGGCCTCATCGACATGGGGCCCGTCGGCGCGGCGGCCTGGGTCGGGGTGCCTACGGCGGGGGCGCCGGGGCTCGGCTTCGACTTCGGCCCCGCCTTCTGGGCGATCCTCCCGGCGTACACCTTCGTGACGCTGGTGGGCGCGATCGAGACGATCGGGGACGCGGTGGCGATCCAGCGCGTCTCGTGGCGCAACCCGCAGGCCACCGACTACCGGGCGGTGCAGGGGTCGGTCGCCGCCGACGGTCTGGGCAATCTCCTCTCCGGGCTCTTCGCCACCGTGCCGAACACCACGTACTCGAGCAGCGTCTCGATCGTGGAGATCACCGGGATCGCGGCACGCCGGGTGGGGCTGTGCATCGGCGCGATCTTCTGCGTGCTGGCATTCCTGCCCAAGGTCACGCAGCTGCTCCTCATCATCCCGGATCCGGTGATCGGCGCCTACGCGATGGTGATCATCGCGGTGCTCTTCGTGCTCGGCACCCGGATCGTGCTGCAGGACGGGATGGACTACCGCAAGGCCACGATCGTCGGCGTCTCCTTCTGGGTCGGGGTCGGGTTCCAGAGCGGCGAGATCTCGACGGCCGGGCTGGACCCCTTCCTGCAGCAGCTGCTCGCGAACGGGATGACCTCCGGCGGCCTGACTGCGCTGCTGCTCACCGGCTTCATGGAGCTGACCGGCCCCCGGCGCGTGCGGATGCAGACCGCGCTGGAGGTCGAGTCGTTGCCGGACATCCAGCAATTCCTGGAGAAGTTCGCGGCCCGCAGGGGGCTCGGCAGCGAGGTTGCCGGCCGGCTGGCCCACGCCGCGGAGGAGACGCTGGTGTTGCTGATCCAGGAGGCGGAGGGTGACCCGGTTCCGGAGAAGAAGCGGTTGCGGCTCACCGCGCGGGCAGACGCGGGCGCCGCGGAAGTCGAGTTTCTGGCAGCTGGCGGAGAAGGCAATATCGAAGACCACCTGGCCGTGATCGGGGGGCATGTCGCCGAAGAGCCGGGAGAACACGAATTCTCGCTGCGGCTCCTGCGGCACCTCGCCACTTCGGTTCAGCACCACAAGTATGCGGACACGGATGTAGTGACCGTGCGGGTGGATCCGGCGAAGTCGGCGGCGTAGCCCGGCACTCACCACGACACCAAACCGGGAGCCCAGCCCAGCCATGGCCAACCCCTCCGGCACTACCCAGGACCTCCGCTTCCAGGCGGACGAGACGCCCAGCTACCCGGTCTCGTTCGGGCTGGCGTTCCAGTACATCCTGCTCAACATCGCGGGGATCGTCATCACGGTGGCGATCGTGGTGCGGGCCGGCGGCGAAGGCGAGCTCTACCTGGCGTGGGCCGCCTTCGCCGCGCTGATCGTCTGCGGAATCACGACACTCATCCAGGCGAAGCCGATCGGCGGGCGGATCGGCGCGGGGTACATCCTGCTGATGGGCACGTCGGGGGTCTTCATCGCGGTGTCGGTGGCTGCGTTGCAGCGGGGCGGCCCCGCGCTGCTGGCCACCCTCATCGTGGCCTCATCCCTCTTCCAGTTCCTCATCTCGTCGCGGCTGTCGCTGCTGCGGCGCTTCATCACGCCGACGGTGGCGGGCACGGTGATCATGCTGATCGCGGTCACGGTGATGCCGATCGGGTTCGACCTGTCTTTCCTGGCGCCGGAGGGGGCCCCGCGCGGCGCCGCTCCGCTGACCGCGCTCGCGACGATGGCGGTCACGGTGGTGATCGTGTTGCGCGCGAGGGGGGCGCTGCGGCTGTGGGGGGCGGTGACTTTGCCCCCGCGGCGGCGGCGGGCGGGCC
>VXLT01000126.1 GCA_009841475.1 Gemmatimonadota bacterium | reverse complement strand
ACCGGTAGAACACCGACTGGGGGTGAGGGGCGCCGTGAGGACGGCGGCGGTGACGGCGATGGGGAAGGGAAGGGGACGCATCTTGGACCTCGCTGGGTGGCGGTGGGCTGCAAGTCCATCATGATACGACGGGGCGCGGAGGTGGACGAGGGGTTTCCAGTCCGGAACCCCTTGCAGAACGGGCCTTGGTCCCCATCTTGGGGATCAGGTGATCGGGTCTCTCGTCCGGGTGGGCCGGATCGCCCGAAATCCAGTGTCGTGTTCCGGAAGTTCGCGAGCAACCGTGAGTGCCGAGGCGCAGGGCCGGCAAGTCCGCGCTGGGGCCTGGTGAATCACCCGGGGCCAACAGAGCGGATGGAAGGGGAATGTCAGAAGCGTTACGGGTTCCACTCTGCGCCGGGCAACGCAGCCCCGTCCCCGTCGCCAGCCGCGGCTCGCGCGATGCGCTGCGGTTGATCGGGTGCACCATGCTCTTCGCGGCTTGCACGGCGGCGCCCGACCAGAACCGCCCGAGCGGACCGCCGTGGGAGATCCCGGTGGTGGTGGTGCGCTATCTCCCCACGAGCGACGGTGAGTTGGTCGATATATCGGCCACCGGCGACTGGGGTGAATCCCTGGCCGACACGCGCCGGAAGACGGATTCTCTGACCGCGGCGCTCATCGTGGCGCTCGAGGACGGATCGCGGTATCGCGCCTTTGCCGACCCGGACGCGCCTCCCAGCCTTCGCTACCACGTGGTCCACACCGAGGAGCGGCTCGAACCCCTGCCCGTCCTTGACAAGCCCGGGCACGAGGTGCCGATGACGGACTACGGCGCCATCGCGGCCGCTCATGACTTCGCCGGATGGGTTGAGGACGAGGGGGTGAAGGAAGTGTGGATCTGGGGTTATCACGGCGGCGTCATCGACCTGTGGGAGTCCAACATGGCCGGTCCCTGGGGGGATGTGAGCAACAGCGATCGCGATACTCTCGACCTGCCGGTAACCGGCCGTACCTATACGGTGTACCACTACAACTACCAGCGCGGTTTGCCGGAGGCGACGGAAAACCATATGCACCAGTTGGAGGCAGTGATAAACGCCGCGGACGGGCGCGATTCGACCCCTGACGATGCTTGGGGCGACCTGTTGTTCTGGGGCAAGTTCGTGGGCAGTGACATCTCGCACCGGATCGTGAGTCCGCGGTGCGGGTGGTCGCACTTTCCGCCGAACGCCGAGCGAGATTACGACTGGGCGAACCGGCGGTTCGTCGAGACCGATTGCGAAGATTGGCGTCCCGGCGGCATGGGCGCCACGCAGCAGATGAACTGCGAACGGTGGGGATGCACGGGCCTGGGCTGGTTCCGGTATTGGTCCCAGAACATTCCGGGCGCCGGTCACGCGCTGTCGTACGACGGTCGGCCGCTGACCAATTGGTGGCGGCTGATTGGGGACTACGACGGGGCCATGCGCGAAGGGTATGGTCTGGTGGAACGATGAGGTTCATCCGCGCACCGCTGTGGCTGGCCGGCGTCCTGGCTACCTCCACCCTCCTCCCGGCCGTGGCCTCCTCCCAGGTCCCCCCGGAAACCGAAGCCCGGCTCAGGTCGATCTTCGAGGCCGGGGAGTTCAACGCCCGATCGTTCCAGGCGACGTGGCTGCCTGACGGATCCGGATACACGACCCTGGAGGCCGCCCCCGGCGCTTCGCAGCGGGAGCTTGTCCGCTACGATGCCGCCAGCGGTGCCCGAACAGTCCTCGCTTCCCTGTCCGACCTCACGCCATCCGGGCGTTCGGAGCCCTTGAGCATCTCCGGCTATCAGTTCGCCCCGGACGGCAGCTGGGTGCTGCTCCAGGCCAGCGGGGACGGCTTCTGGCTGTTCGAAGAAGCCACTTCAACGCTGAAGAGGGTGGAGGCGGGAGGCGGGAACGCGATCTCACCGGAGGGGGGCCGGATCCTCTTCGGCCGCGGGGGGGATCTTCACGTCCATGACGTGGAGGCCGGCCGGACCACCCGGTTGACCTGGACCACCGCCGAATCGGTTTCCAATGGCCGCGCCACATGGAGTCCCGACGGGAACCGGATCGCCTTCGTCCAGTCCGACGCCTCCGGGGTGCGGATGAGGTCCATGCTCGTTCCCACCGATCCCTCGTATCCCGAACTCCGGGAGGTCCGGTTCGCGAGGGTGGGTGAGACGATCACCAAGCTTCGGGTGGGTGTGGTGGACGCCCGGGGCACGGAAGTCCGCTGGATCTCCATCCCGTCCCCAAACGAGGGCTTCTACCTCGGGCAGGTGAGCTGGGCCGGAAACTCCGAGGAGTTGCTGGTGGAGCAGTTCAGCCGGTTTCGGGACGAGCGGGACTTCTTCATCGCCAACGTGACCACGGGCGAGGTGAAGCGGATCTACCACGAGTCCGATCCGGCCTGGGTGATCGCCAGCTATCGCCTGAATGCCGGCCTCGAGTGGCTCCGGGGGGGCGACTCCTTCCTCTTCCTGACCGAGAAGGACGGGTGGCGACACTCCTACGTGTACTCGCGGGAAGGGCGGGAGGAGCGCCTCCTGACGCCGGGGCCCAGCGACGTCATGGAGCGGGGGCCGGTCGATGAGCGTGAGGGCGACGACGATGGCGGCTGGTTCTACTTCTTCGCCTCCCCCGACAACGCGACGCAGCGCTACCTCTACCGCGTCCGGCTGGACGGGGCGGAAGCGCCCGAGCGGGTCACCCCCGAAAACCAACCGGGGACCCACTTCTACGACTTCTCTCCCGGCCTTCGCTGGGCCTTTCACACCTACTCCACCTTCGACACCCCCCCGGTGACCGCGCTGGTCAGCCTCCCGGACCACCGGGTCGTCCGGGTCCTGGAGGACAACGCCGAGGTTCGGCGCCGGGCTGAAGCCACCGTCTCCCACCCCACCGAGTTCCTGCAGCTCGACATCGGGGACGGCGTGGAGATGGACGCGTGGATGATCAAGCCGCGTGATTTCGACCCTTCCCGGCAGTACCCGGTGTTCCTCTACGTCTACGGCGAGCCCCACGGCCAGACCGTCCTCGACCGGTGGTCGACCCGGAACAACTACCATCGCGCGATCGCGGACCTCGGGTACCTGGTCGTGTCGATCGAGAACCGGGGGACGCCCGCGCCGAAGGGAGCGGCGTGGCGGCGGGCGCCCTTCCCGACCATCGGCGTGCAGTCGACGGAGGAACATGCGGCGGGAGTCCGGGAGATGGGTCGGATGCTCCCCTACGTGGATCTGTCCCGGGTGGGGATCTGGGGATGGAGCGGCGGCGGATCGAACACGCTGAATTCCCTCTTCCGGAGGCCAGACGTCTACCACGTGGGGATCGCCGTGGTCCCGAAGCCCCAGCCGCACCTCTACAACGCGTGGTTCCAGGAGATCTACATGGAGACCCGGGAGACGAACCCGGAGGGGTACCGCGTGTCCGCGCCGATCAACTACGCCGAGGGGCTGGAAGGGGACCTGCTGATCATTCACGGCACCGGGGAGACCAACACGCATCTGGAGATCGTGGAGGGGTTGGTGGACCGTCTGGTGGAGCTGGGGAAGACTTTCGACTACATGACCTACCCGAACCGGAACCACGGCCTGTCGGAAGGGGAGGGGACGGCCCTCCACGTGCGCATGCTGATGGTGCGGTATCTGCTGGAGCATCTGCCGGCGGGGCCGAAATAGGGTCCGGGGCCGGGTGCCTGACCGGGGGACGCACGACCGGGACATCGCGATACGACGGCACCTGAGGAAGAACGAGGGGCGGCTTGGGGCTGATGACGGTTCGGTGACGTGTGGCTGACTCGCCCGCATTACATTTCTCCCTGGACACAGTCCCCCGGAGCGAAGCGCAATGGTGACCAGGGAAGATCTCGCCAGTATCAGGACCATCGTCGAACGCGTGTACGCCAACTACTTCGGTGAGCACGAGACCGACCTCACTCTCAAAGCACGCGTCGACCACTACGGATTCGATGTGGTGGATGTCGTCTTTGTGTCGGAAGAGACGCCTCCGGGGCTGGGCGGACGGAAGTCCGTGGAGTTCCGTGGGCAGGTCTACGACGAGATGAGGAAGGAGGGCATCTTCATGGACCTCATCTTCCGTTTCCACGTGCGGGAAGAACTCGAGGCCGTGCTGGCTGAGCAGGCGGGACGGTGAATCCCGAACACTGGCTGGATGCAGCGGAGCAGCTTCTTGGGGAGTCCCGCCGGGGGGCGCCGCGCCAAGTCAATCTCCGGTGCGCGGTAAGCATGGTCTACTACTCGCTTTTCCACTGGTTGGCGAACTGTGCGGCGGATGCGCTGGTCGGCTCAACCGGTCCGAGGAGCCGAGCTGGGTCCGCGTGTATCGCGGCCTCGATCACCGGCAAGTAAGGCAGCAGTGCCACCACCGACGAATTCCGGCCTAGTTTCCGCCCGGAATTCGCCATTTCGCCGCCGAACTGGCCGAGATGCAAGCGCTCAGGCATGAGGCCGACTACGATCCGAGTGCCAGTTTCTCAAAGAGCGACGTTCGGGAATACCTGGGGATTGCCGGCAACATTCTGGAGACCGTCCAGGCCGCTTCACCTGCCGAAAAACGTGCCCTCGCGATTCACGTCCTCTTCAGGGAGCGACCCGCCACATCCTGACCGCGTTTCCGGCCGCGGACCTCAGCTCCCCGCGCCCACCCCCGCCTCCAGATCCACGAGCGGCGCCGAGTATTCGCCCGAAAAGCACGCCGCGCAGAACGGCCCCCGCTCCTCGACCGCGGCGACCATCCCATCCAGCGTCAGATACCCCAGCGAGTCCATCCCCAGGTCGGCCGCGATCTCGTCGACGGTCATCCGGGACCCCAGGAGTTCCCCCTTCGACGGCATGTCGATCCCGTAGTAGCAGGGGTACCGCACGGGGGGACTCGCCACGCGGAAGTGAACCTCCGCCGCCCCCGCGCCGCGGATGAACTTTACCAGGCTGCGCGACGTGGTGCCCCGCACGATCGAATCGTCCACCACGACCACCCGCTGCCCGGCGAGCACATCGCGCACGGGATTGTACTTGATGCGGGCGCCGAAGTCGCGGTCGGCCTGGCTCGGGCGGATGAAGGTGCGGCCCACGTAGTGGTTGCGCAGCAGGCCCAGCTCGTAGGGGATGCCGCTCTGCTCGCTGTAGCCCAGCGCGGCAGAGTTGGCGCTGTCGGGCACCGCGATCACGCAGTCGCCGGCCACGGGGTGCTCCCGGGCGAGCTGGCGTCCGAAGGCGCGGCGCGCGCGGTCGACGCTGACGCCCCAGAGGTTCGAATCGGGGCGCGCGAAGTACACGAGCTCGAAGATGCACGGCGCGGGGGTCTCGGGGTGGAGCCCCGGCAGGCTCTCGATCTGGCCGCCGCGGAAGCGGAGGAGCTCGCCCGGCTCGATGTCGCGCACGAAGGCGGCCCCCATGATGTCCAGCGCGCAGGTCTCGCTGGTGACGACGTGGCCGCCGTCCAGCTCGCCCAGCACGAGGGGACGGAAGCCGCGCGGGTCGCGCACCGCGTACATGGTGTCGCCCACTGTCAGCACCAGCGCGTAGGCTCCCTCCAGGAAGCTCAGCGCGTCGCGGATCTGGGCCACGACCGACCGGTGCCGCGAGCGCGCGATCAGGTGGACGATCGCTTCGGAATCCGACGAACTCTGGAAGATCGCACCCTCGTCGACGAGCTGGGACTTGATCGTGTTGGCGTTGGTCAGGTTGCCGTTGTGCACGATCGCGAGGTCGCCCTCGGAGTAGCTGACCACGATGGGCTGGGCGTTCGCGCGCTGCCCGCCCCCCGCGGTGGAGTAGCGAACGTGTCCGAGCGCGGTGTCCCCGGGCAGCGACGCGATCCGCTTCGCGTCGAAGACATCCGAGACGAGGCCGATCTCCTTGTGGAGCCGGGTGCGCCCGCCGTTGGCCGCGCAGATTCCGGCCGCCTCCTGGCCGCGGTGCTGAAGGGCGTAGAGCGCGAGGAAAGCCAGTTCGGAGGCGTTGTCGATGCCGTTTATGCCGACGATTCCGCACTCCTCGCGCGGCCGGTCATCCAGGAGGGGGAGATGGATGTCGGTTGGGGCGCGGTCTCGCATTATCCTCGCCAACGCGGCGCCTTGCGGCTCTGGGTGCTCACGCGGACTGCTGGTTCATGGTCTCCGGAATGACTCCATAGTAACGGTCGAGGAGCGTTTCCGCCTCCAGCCGCAGCCGCGAAGACGGCGTTTCGATCTCCAGCGGAGCCCCGGGATCGGTGACCGTCCCGATGCGGGCGCAGGGGACTCCGTAGCTCGATGTCATCCCGCGCAGCTCTTTCTCATCCTCCGGCGCGCAGGTAACCACCACCCGGCCGTGGTCCTCGCCAAAGAGCAGGGCCGCGTCGGGAATCGCGTCCGTGAAGCGCACCACCGCCCCTACGCTCCGGCCGGTGCGGGGCCGGCCCAGGCAGCACTCGGTCAGGGTGGCCGCGAGCCCTCCACTCGCAACATCGTGGGCCGACTTGAGGAGCCGCCGCTGCGCCATCGCGAGGATGCAGCGCTGGAGATCGCGTTCAGCGGCAAGGTCGACGCCGGGTGGCTCGCCGGCGACGAGGCCGTGCAGAACGTACAGGTACTCGGAGCCGCCCAGTTCGCCGGTGTTCGAGCCCAGCAGCAGGATCGGGTCGCCGGGGTCGCGGAAAGCGTGCCGCACCACGGTCTCCACGTCGTCGATCACGCCGACCATCCCGATGACCGGGGTGGGGTAGACGGCCTTGCCGTCGGTCTCGTTGTAGAAGGAGACGTTCCCGCCGGTGACGGGGGTCTCCAGGAAGGCGCAGGCGTCCCGCATCCCCAGCACCGCCTCGCGGAACTGGTGCTGGATGTGGGACTTGAGCGGACTGCCGAAGTTGAGGCAGTTCGTGATCGCCATGGGGACGGCACCCGTGCACGCCACGTTGCGCGCGGCCTCGGCCACCGCGCCCATCGCACCGGCGCGCGGGTTCAGATACGTGTGACGGCCGTTGCAGTCGGTGGACGCCGCGACGCCGCGCTTCGTGCCCGGAATCCGGATCACGCCGGCGTCTCCGCCGGGCCGCTCGATCGAGTTGGCGCGGACCGTCGTGTCGTACTGCTCGTACACCCACTGCTTCGACGCCACGTTCGCCGAGCCCACCACCCGCAGGAAGGCGTCCTCCAGTCCCGCGGGCGGATCCGTGTACGCCGCGATGTCCATCTCGCGCAGCGCCCGCACTTCATCCCCCTCTTCGCCCCGGCGTTCGTAGGTCGGACAACCGTCGGTGAGCGGCAGCGCGGGGATGTCCGCCACGGCCACCCCGTCCTCCAGAACCCGGAAGCTCCCCGTAGCCGTGACGCTCCCGATCGTTTCGGCCTCGAGTTCCCACTTCTCCAGGATTCCCCGCACGGCGTGTTCCTTCCCGGCCTCGGCCACAACCAGCATCCGCTCCTGCGACTCCGAAAGGAGGATCTCGTACGGCGTCATGCCCGCCTCGCGGACCGGAACCAGCGCCACGTCCATCTCCACGCCCGTCCCGGACCGCCCCGCCATCTCCACCCCGCTCGACGTCAGCCCTGCCGCGCCCATGTCCTGAATCCCCACGATGTGCCCGCTGGCGATCAGCTCCAGCGATGCCTCCAGCAGCAGCTTCTCGGTGAACGGATCGCCCACCTGGACCTGCGGCCGGCTCGCCTCGTCGTCGCCCTCGGAGAGTTCCTCGGAAGCGAAGGTGGCGCCGTGGATTCCGTCGCGGCCGGTGCGCGCCCCGACCGCCATCAGCGTGTTGCCCACCCCCTCCGCGGTGCCCCGGATCAGGTCGTCGGTACGCATCAGCCCGAGGCACATGGCGTTGACGATCGGGTTGTCCTCGTAGCCGCGGTCGAAGTAGACCTCGCCGCCGGCCGACGGGATGCCGACGCAGTTGCCGTAGTCCCCGATCCCCTTCACGACGCCTCCGAACAGGTAGCGTACCCTGGGACGGTCGAGGTCGCCGAAGTGCAGCGAATTGAGCGTGGCGACCGGCCGCGCGCCCATGGTGAAGACGTCCCGCAGGATGCCGCCGATGCCCGTCGCGGCCCCCTGGTACGGTTCGACGGCCGAGGGATGGTTGTGGGATTCGATCTTGAAGGCCAGCGCGTAGCCGCCCCCGACATCGATGACGCCGGCGTTCTCGCCGGGTCCCTGGATGACCCAGGGCGCCTGGGTGGGCAGCAGCCGGAGGAGCCGTTTCGAGTTCTTGTAGCCGCAGTGCTCGGACCACATCGCCGAGAAGACGCCCAGCTCGGTGAAGGTGGGCTCGCGCCCCATGATGCGCCGGATCTGCGCGTACTCGTCGGGCGAGAGGCCGTGGTCCTCGACCAGCTCGGGAGTGATCGCGGGATCGCCCGGGCGGGGGCGAGGGGGGGCG
>VXLT01000169.1 GCA_009841475.1 Gemmatimonadota bacterium | reverse complement strand
GCGTATAAGTCACAGACATGAACCAGCTGCGTGAACTCGCCGAACTGATCCGTCCCGGGATGGGGATGGGGGCCTTCTTCGGGCGCGGCCGTGGTGGCGGGTTTGGCGGCGGCGGCCAGGCCGGACCGGTGGAGCCCGGCACCTACACCGTGACCGTCAAGATCGGAGAGCGCACGCTGACCCGCACCATCGTGGTGGAGGAGGGGAACCTGGGGGACTGAGTTCTCCCGGATCTCCCCGGCCTGACCGGTTCCTCCGTGGGCGGTCCGGGGCGAGGACCCGGGGGCCGGATCGGTCGCGCGGTCCGGCCCCCGGCCCCCGGAGGCGCAGACGGGCCGCGTCGCGCCGGACCCGTTGCGCTGAAGGGCCGGCTTTGCGAGTGTGCTTGCGCACCCGCGACCTCGCACTGCCGCTCTTCCCCCTCGAAACCGGGTAACCGATGCAAGAGTCCGTAGGCTTCCCGATCGCCTTCATGGCCGGGGTCCTGTCCTTCCTGTCGCCCTGCGTTTTGCCGCTGGTGCCGAGCTACCTGTCATTCGTGACCGGGATGTCGCTGGAGGACCTGCAGGAGGGCTTCGACCGGCGCCGCGTCCTCACCCACGCCGCGCTCTTCGTCAGCGGCTTCACGCTTATCTTCGTGCTCCTCGGGGCCAGCGCGACCTTCGTCGGGAGCTTCCTCCTCTACAACAGCGACTGGATCGCGCGCATCGGCGGCGCAATCATCATCGTCTTCGGGCTGCACCTGATGGGGGTCTTCCAGCTGCTCCCGCTGCTGAAGGAGAAGCGCGTACACCTCGGCAACAAGCCCGCCGGATACGTCGGCACGGTCGCTGTGGGGGTTGCCTTCGGTGCGGGGTGGACGCCGTGCATCGGGCCGGTCCTCGGCGCGATCCTGACGATGGCCGCTTCACAGGAGCACCTCGGGACCGGGATGCTCCTCCTCTTCGTCTACTCGATGGGGCTCGCGATTCCGTTCCTGCTCGCCGCCCTGGCGCTGGAGCGCTTCCTGCGCGCCTTCACGCGGGCCCGCCGCTACCTGCCGCTGATCCAGAAGGGCGCGGGGCTGCTGCTGGTGCTTCTGGGGGTCCTGCTGGTGACGGGGTCGTTCGTGGTGCTGGCGGCGTGGCTCAACCGGTATACTCCGGAGTTCCTGCTGGAGAGGCTGTAATGGCACTGGTACCCTCGACGATGCTGGCGCTGGACACGCCCGCGCCCGACTTCTCTCTTCCCGAACCCGCCACCGGAGAGACAGTCTCGCTGTCAGACTTCGAGGGCGCGGCGGCGCTGCTTGTCGTCTTCCTCTCGAACCACTGCCCCTTTGTGAAGCACCTGGCCAACCACCTCGCGGGGGTCGCGGCCGAGTACCAGGGGCGTGGGGTGGCGGTCGTGGGCATCAACGCGAACGACATCACCACCCATCCCGACGACAGCCCCGAGAAGATGAAGGAGGAGGTGGCCCGGCGCGGCTACACCTTCCCCTACCTCTTCGACGGGTCGCAGGAGGTGGCGAAAGCGTACCGAGCGGCCTGCACTCCGGACTTCTTCCTGTTCGGCGCGGATGGGAAGCTCGCCTACCGGGGCCAGTACGATGCCAGCCGGCCTTCGCTGGGCGTGCCGCTGACAGGCAGGGATCTCCGCGCGGCGATCGACGCGGTGCTGGCTGGGGAGGCGCCGGCGGCGGAGCAGGTCCCCAGTGTGGGGTGCAACGTCAAGTGGAGAGCGGGCAACGAGCCGGAGTGGTTCGGGTAGGGGTTCGCCGGCGATCTGGGCGGACGCTATCTTGATCTGACGCGCGGAGACAGGGAGGGCGCTCCAGGCAAGGCACAAACTGCCCGAGTCCGGCACGAGGCACGAAATGTAATCTGTACTTGTCATTATGTAAAGTTTACATGACAATGCAGATTCGTGTAGTGGCAAGCGAATGAGAAGCTGCGTCCTGGACTTTCCTTTGGCTCCGGGGAACTGCCTGTGTCCGGAGGAACGATGAGAAGACCTGCCCTGATCATCAATCTCCCGGTTGTCGCCACTGCTCTTGCGGCCCTCTATTCCGGCGTTGCGAGCGCCCAGGACCCCCCTGGACCCGGCCAGCCTCCCCCCGCACCCACCTGCGAGGACTGGGGCTCATACAACTTCTTCGCGCTGGCGTCGCCCGACACGGTGGCGGCCTGCCTGCGGGCCGGCGCTGACGCGGTCTCACCCGTGGACGAGCGTCACGCGACTCCGCTGCACCACGCGGCGCGCGCCGCTCTCGACCCGGACGTCATCGTGTATCTGCTGGTGGCCGGCGCGAACGTGAACGCAAGGAACTGGAGCGGGCACACGCCCCTGCACGAGGCCGCCCGGCGCACCACCAACCCAGGCGTCATCACGGCGCTGGTCGAGGGCGGCGCGGACGTCGACGCGCGCGACCAGCGGGATAACACACCTCTCCACAGCGCCTGGGACAACCCGCTCGCCGGATTCGGCTTTTCCCGCGAGCTCCGCCTCAACGCGGTAGCGGTCGAGGAACTGCTCCGCCTTGGCGCCGATCCGCTTGCGCGCAACGATCGCGGCGAGGTGGCCGATCCGGGCGGCTGCGAGCTCTGGAACACGCCGGTCTTCGACGAGGTGGCGGGATTCGACGATTTCGCTCGGTGCGTCGAGTCCGGTACCGACGTGGCCGCCCGGGACTACTACGGAAACACCGTGCTCCATGTCGCGGCCTCCCACGAGGATCCGGCGCTGGCCGCGCTCCTGCTTGAAGCGGGCGCGGACGTGGGCGCGCCCAACAACCTGGCCGACACGCCCCTTCACGTTGCGGGGGCGCTGGGGAATCTGGCCGTAGTGACCCTTCTGCTGGAGGCCGGGGCGGACCCGAACGCACCCAACTACCAGGGCTACACCTCGGCGCACCAGGCTGCACGGCACGGCTCGCTCGAGGTCATGGCGGCGCTGCTGGAGGGTGGGGCGGATGTGAATGCACGCACCAGGGGGGGCAACGAGCCCCTGGTCGCCGCCGTGAACGAAAAGCGGACGGTTGAGCTGATCGACGCTCTGCTGCAGGCGGGTGCGGATGTAAGCGCCAGGGACGAGCGCGGCCGCACGCCCCTGCTTTGGGCTCTCGGGTCGGGTGGTATCGAGCCCACGGGCGCGGTCCGGCCCCCTCCCGGGCGGGGCCTCTCCAGCTCCACCGGCTCGATCGTCTCAAAGCTGCTGGAGCACGGAGCCGATCCCAACGCCGGGAATCCGCTGCACGACGCGATGCTGGGGGCGACAAGATCCGAAGATGGCCTGGCAGTGGTCCGGGCACTGATCGAGGCGGGTGCGGACCCGAATGCCCGGGACGGGCGTGGCCGGTCCCCGCTTCATCGTCTGGCGTCGTTCACGGGTGGCGGTGATGGCGGTGAAAGCGCGATTGCCCTGCTGGTGGACTCCGGGGCGGACGTGAACGCGGTGGATGACGACGGCATGTCACCGCTCCATCTGGCGCTTGTACGGACCTGGGGCGATTCGGCCCACGCGATCGCCCTGCTGGCGCACGGTGCCGACCCGAGCGCCCGGAGCGGGGAAGGTGACACGCCGCTGCACCTGGCGACGGTCAGGGCCGACACGACCGTCGTCTCCGCGCTCGTCGACGCCGGGGCAGACGTAAACGCCGCCAACGGGCGTGGCGAGACTCCACTTCACTGGGCGTGGTGGCGCAACAAACCCCTTGTCGTGGACCAACTCCTGGCGCTGGGGGCCGACGCGGAAGTACAGGACAACCGCGGGTCGGTCGCCGGCCCGGTGTGCGACTGGACCAACATCCGGTACAGCATCGGCCAGGCTACCGTCGAGAGTGTCCAGAAGTGTATCGAGGCCGGCACTCCGGTGGACCTGCGGAGCGGAGTGGCCTGGAGCACGCCATTGAACCAGCTGAGACTCTTCACCGGTCCGGCTGCGGTCGACATTGCGTCGTTGCTGCTGGAGGCCGGGGCCGAAGTGAACACCCGGACCGACTATGGCTCGACACCCCTGCACTCCGCTGCTCGGTCGGGCGATACCGCAATGGTGAGTGTGCTGCTCGGTGGAGGGGCGGACGCAACCGCGCAGAGTCCGGGCGGCGCGACACCGCTTCACGACGCTGCGTCGGGATCCCGCGGGAACGGCGCGACGGTGTCGTTGCTGGTTCAGGCGGGAGCCGACGTCAATGCACGCACCGAACTTGGCGCGACCCCGTTGCACTGGGCCATGAGTCAGGGAAACCACGCGACCGCGGCCCGGCTGCTGGAGCTGGGTGCGAACCCGAACGCGCGCGACGATGCCGGCAGTCTCGCCGACCCGGTCAGCTGTGAGCACTTCAACAACCCGGTGTTCTTCGCGCTGGCCACGGCCGAGGTGGTGGCCGGCTGCATTGCGGCCGGGGTGGATGTGAACGCCCGCCTGGCGTCGTTTCAGGGCGTGAACGCGCGGCCACGGTCTTCCCCGCTGCACCACGCCGCCCGGGTAGGCCGCGATCCAGCCCTGATCTCCCTGCTGCTGGAGGCGGGCGCCGACGTGCGTGCCCGCGATGACGACGGCTACATGCCACTACACCTGGCCGCCCGGTACGGCACTGCCGAGGCTGTCCGGGTTCTGCTCCGGGCCGGTGCGGAGGTGAACGCCCGGGCACGCGGGTTCGAAATCCACTACGGGTGGGATTGGACGCCGCTGCATCTGGCGGTGGCGAACAACCCGGATCCGGAGGTTTCCTCGGTCCTGCTGGAGGCCGGAGCGAACCCGCGCGCTCGCGGCTACGAGGGAGAGACGCCGATTCATATGGCTGCAGGGAACGAGGACCCCGCGCTTGCCGCCCTGTTGCTGGAGGCCGGAGCCGACGCGAACGCCCGGGGATCCACGGGAAGGACCCCGCTGCACGAGGCGGCCAGGAGCAACGGCAATCCTGCCCTGATCGCGGTGCTGCTGGACACGGGAGCGGAGCTGGAGGCCCGGGCGGTGTATCCGGATTCACACTGGGACTACGGCAACATGACGCCCCTGCACGAGGCGGCCAGCTACGGCGACCCCGAAGTCGTGACAGCGCTCATCGAGGCCGGGGCGGATGTGAATGCGAGAGTGCTGCCCGGGGCGATTCCATTCCAGCTGGTCGGGGCGGCCGGCATGGTGCTTCCCGAACAGCGGGGGGCGACCTCGCTGCACATGGCGGCGCTCCTCAACGGCGACCCCGCCGTGACCCATGCGCTGGTGCGCGGCGGCGCGGACCTGGAGTCGCGCGACCAGTTCGGTCGCACCGCGCTGCACGTGGCGGCGCAGGGGAGGGGGAACGCCGCTGCCTTCCTGGCACTGCTGGACCTCGGCGCCGATCGCGCCGCCCTCGACAGCGAGGGCAAGACCCCGATGGACTACGCGCGGGAGAACACGGCGCTGCAGGGCCTGGAGGTGCTGGGGCGGTAAACAGAAGACACTTCGCTCAAGCCGCCCCCAGATCCTGCTCCAGCAGCTGCCGCCTTAGCAGCGTCGCATACGTCCCGCCCGCTGCCACGAGTTCGGCGTGCCGCCCGCGCTCCACGATCCTCCCCTCGTCGAGTACCAGGATCAGGTCGGCGTCCTTCACGGCGGTGACCCGGTGGGAGATGATGAAGGCCGTGCGGCCCTTCAGCTCGCGGCGCAGACCCCGCAGGATGTTCGACTCTGTGGCCGTGTCGACGGCGCTGAGCACGTCGTCCAGCACGAGGACCGCCGGGTCGGGCGCCAGCGCGCGCGCCAGGGTGGCACGCTGCTTCTGCCCGCCCGATAGATTGATGCCGCGCTCGCCGAGGCGGGTCCGGTAGCCGTCGGGGAAGCCCACGACGGTGTCGTGGAGGTGGGCGGCGATGGCGGCTTCGCGCACCCGCGCCTTGATGTCGTCGTAGGGCGCGGTTGGCGGGAGCCCGAGCGCGATGTTGCGGCCCAGCCGAGCGGAGAAGAGGAAGGTGTCCTGCGGGGCGAAGCCGATGCGGGCGCGGATGTCCGCGGGGTCGTAGGCGGGGAGGGGGACGCCGCCGAGAAGCACGTCGCCGGCGGTGGGGTCGTAGACGCGGGCGATCAGCGAGACGAGGGTGCTCTTGCCGGAAGCCGTGGGACCGACGATGGCGATGGTGCGCCCGGGCTCCGCCGTGAAGGAGACGCCCTCCAGGACGAGACGGTCGGTTCCCGGGTAGCGGAAGGAGACGTCCCGGAACTCGATGGCGGCCGCGCGCCCCGGTGGGCGATGGGGCGCAGGCGGCGCGGCGATCTCCGGCTCGATCGTGAAGATGCGGTTGAGGCGCGCCATCGACGCCGCTCCGCGCTGGAAGAGGTTCACCACCCACCCGAGCGCGATCATCGGCCACGCGAGCAGCGACAGGTAGAGCGAGAAGGCCACGAAGTCGCCCACCCCGATCCGCCCTGCCATGACCTGCCCGCCGCCGTACCACAGCACGACCACCGTCCCGGCCCCCGTCAGCAGTCCCATGATCGGGTGGAAGGCGCCGGAGGCGTACGCGAGATGCATGTTTCGCTTCAGGTATCCCTGGTTCAGCGCCGCGAACTCGGCGGCCTGGGCATCCTCCTGGCCGTAGGCGCGTACGATCCGGACTCCGCTCAGGTTCTCCTGCACCATCGTCGACAGCGCCGCGAACTGCTCCTGGATCCGCTCGAAGCGCACGTGAATGACCTTGCCGAACCAGGTCACCAAAGGCGGCAGAGCCACCAGCGGCACCAGGGCCGCCAGGGTCAGCCACGGACTGATATGGATCATCACCGCCAGGCCGATCACGAAGCTGATGACGGTGTTGGCCGTGTACATCACCGCCGGCCCCGCCGCTTGCCGCACGGCGAGCGTGTCGTTGGTGGCCAGGCTCATCAGGTCGCCGGTGCGGTTGGCGGAGTAGAACCCGGCGCCGAGGCGGAGCAGGTGCCGCACGAAGTCATTTCGCAGGTCCACCTCGATGCGGCGGCTCAGCCCGTTGAGGATCTCGCGCATCCAGTAGCGGGTCGCGCCCCCGGCGATCGCCGCGGCGACGATCAGGATCGCGTAGGTGACGACGATGCCGCGGATCGCGTCCGGATCCGAGCCGGCAGGGCCCGTCAGCGCATCGATCGGAAGCTTGATCAGGTAGGGCTGGACAAGGGTGAACGCGTTGGCGAGGACGACCAGGAACATCCCCAGGGCCATCGGGGCGCGGTAGGGCCGGAAGTAGGGGAGGACGGTCTTGAGTTCGCGCATCGGGGGCGGGGATTGAGGGCGTAGTCCGGCGTGGGGAGCCGGACACTATCTATAATTAATGTGAACAGCCGCGCCGCATTGGCCGGCAACAGCCGGAAGGTGTCGTAATGGAGACAGCCAGGACAAGGGACGGGCACGGCCGGGCCTGCGTGAGATTCGCCGGCCGGCTGTTCGTGCTTCTGGCGGGGACCGTGCTGGTAGTGGGCTGCGGTGGTGAAGGGTCGGAGCCGGGTGCCGAGGACGCCGGGACGGGTGTGGATTCCGAGTCGGCGTCGGAGAGCGCTGCCGCCACGGACCTGGACGATCCAGCCGCGGCAACCCCGGTTCCTGGCGCTGCCGGGAATCCGGCCGAGGGCGCCGTGGGGCTCCCGGGCGCTGGCGCGAACACGGTCGGAGCGGTCCCGCAACCCGGCGCACTCACAACAGACGCACTGGAGGAGCTGCCGATCCGGCGCGTCCCGGCCGGCACCCGGATCCGCGTTACGGCCGACTACGAGATCTCGACCGACCTGTATCGCCCGGGCGACCCTGTGGTCGCCACCGTGGCGGAAGATGTGACGGATCCCGCAGGAGAAGTGCTGATCCCGCGTGGCGTGAAGCTGCTGGGCCGGATTCTGACCTCGGCAGGGTCCCCGGGGGTCGGCGAGCCGCCGGTGCTGGAGATGGCCTTCGAGACGCTCTCGGCGCTGAACGCCGAATGGCCGGTGGAGGGGGCGGTGATCAACGTGCCGGTGGTCGTCGACTCCCGGGCGGACATTGCGCGCCGGTTCCAGCGCAACCGGTCGCGGGACCGCGAGGTGCCGGGCCGAATCCTGGAGGGGGCGGTCGTCGTGGTCGAACTGAGGGCCGGTGTGCGCGTGGGTCCGATCGTGGGGCCGGAGGTCTTCCCCTGGGACAGCCTCCCCGGATGGGACACACTGCCGAGGGTGGACACGCTGCCGGGCTAACGCCCCAGCGCCAACCCGCCCCTCCTCGGATCCGACCAGCCCTCGTAGGTGCCGTCGGGCATCACCATGATCAGCTGGACATCGCCGGACATGCCGCCGGCGAAGTAGGCGTCGGGGGGACCCGGGTCGCGTTGCCGCACCGTGTGGCCGAGCGCCTCCAGCGCCTGGACGGTCATCGCCGGCAGGCCGTGGTATTCGAAGAAGACCAGGTCGGGAAGGTGCTGGTGATGGACCCGTGGCGCAT
>VXLT01000213.1 GCA_009841475.1 Gemmatimonadota bacterium | reverse complement strand
CCCTTACCCCCCCACCACCCCCCCCTCCGCCCCCCCCCGGGCCACCATGTCGCCGCGGCCCAGCAGCGAAGCGAACGTCTCCGGGCTCCACGCCTCGGAAAACGTCGCCTCCTCGATCTCGACGATCGCGGCCAGGTCGCTCTCACGGGCCCCCCGCACCACCACCTCCCCGCTCATCCCGGTCTCCACTCCCGCACGTACTCGGGCTCCCACGCGGCGGGATCCGCCGTCACCCAGGTGCAGCAGGCGATCAGCGCGTCGGCCCGGGGCACGCCCGCTGGGGCGGGTCGCACGGCGAACCCCGCCGCGCCGATCATGGACTCGTGAGCGATTGCGCCGTCGCCCATGAAGACCGTGCCCACCGGCGGGCGGCCGCTGATCACATCGAGAATCGTGCCACCGTGGGGTCCGATCACGCGGACCGCGGCGCCGGCCCCCACGTCGTACGCCGCCCCGTACACCCGCCCGCGACGCCCGTCGAACAGCACGTAGCGCACCTCCCGCTCCCCCTCCGGCGGTGGCTGCCCGGCGACCGCCGCGGCCCGCAGGCTCGACACCGGGTAGAGCGGGACCTCCAGGCTCGCGGCCAGCGCCTTGGCCGCGGCGGCCGCGATCCGGACCCCCGTGAAGGAGCCGGGCCCCGCGCCGACGACGACACCGGTGATGTCGCACACCTCCTTCCCGGTGTCGGCCAACACCCCGCGCGCCGCGGGGATCAGCGCGGCGGCGTGCCCGGCGGGCTCCGCGAGCAGACGCTGAGCCACCACCGTTCCTTCCACGGCCAGCGCCAGAGATCCCGCAGCGCCGGAGGTCTCGATGGCCAGCTGGGCACCGGTGGGCCGGCGCGACTCGTCCCCGGGCCGGCCGGCCTCCGCTTCCGGCCGCCGCACTCCTTCGCGTCCGCCCCTCACCGTTCCCTCGCTGCAAGGTCCGGCAGAGGTGGCGGATCGCCGAACGGCCTGACCTCGATCTCCCGGCGGTCGAGTCCCTCACCGGCGTACCGCAGGCGCACCTCCCAGCGGTCGCCCGGAAGATGCCCGCGCGCCCGCTCCGGCCACTCCACCAGCACGATCGCCTCCTCGTCCCCGGCCACTTCGTCCCATCCGATCCCGGCCAGTTCCTCCGGCGAGTGCAGGCGGTAGAGGTCGGCGTGGATTACCGCGCGGCGGCCTCCGGCTTCATCTGCTCCGATCTCGTAACGAAAAACGAGGTTGAAGGTCGGCGACGGCATGTAGCCGCTCACGCCCGCGCCCTCCGCTACCGCCCTCGCCAGCACGGACTTCCCCGCCCCCAGCGGTCCGCTCAGCCCGATGAAGACGGGCCGACACACCTCCCTCCCAATCCGGAGGCCCCACTCCACCAGGTCCGCCTCGGTCACCCTCATCCGGCTCGCCCGCCTCCGCGCCCGCCACGTGCATCCGGCCAGTTCCCATTCACCGCGCGCCTCGCCTTCACCGCGCCGCCTTCAGCTCGAACAACTGGTCGCGCAACGCCGCCGCGCGCTCGAAGTCGAGCGCTTCGGCCGCCTTTCCCATCTCCTCCTCGACGATCTTGATGAACTCCTCGGCGTTGACCTCGTCGGCGTACTCCCGCCCGGGCTCCGCCACCTTCGCCACCGGCTTGACCCGCGCGTCCGCCACGCGGGTGGAGAACTCGATCTCCTCGACGCTCTTGCGGATCGTGCGCGGCTCGATCCCGTGCCGCTCGTTGTGCGCCAGCTGGACCGTGCGGCGGCGCTCCGTCTCGTCGAGGCACACCCGCATCGATTCGGTGATGCGGTCCGCGTAGAGGATCGCCTTGCCGTTCACGTTGCGCGCCGCGCGCCCCACCGTCTGGATCAGGGAGCGGGCGTTGCGCAGGAACCCCTCCTTGTCCGCGTCGAGGATCGCGACCAGCGAGACCTCGGGCAGATCGAGCCCCTCGCGCAGCAGGTTGATTCCCACCAGGACATCGATCCGCCCGAGGCGCAGCGTGCGCAGGATCTCCATGCGCTCGATCGCGTCGATGTCGGCGTGCATGTAGCGCACCCGGATCCCGATCGACTGGAAGTACTCCGACAGGTCCTCGGCCATGCGCTTGGTGAGCGTCGTCACGAGCACCCGTTCGTCGCGCGCGGAGCGCTCGTGGATCTCGGCGAGCAGGTCGTCCACCTGGCCGCGCACGGGCCGCACGTCGATCGAGGGGTCGACCAGCCCGGTCGGGCGGATGATCTGCTCGGTGATCACCCCGCCGGACCGCTCCAGTTCGTAGTCGCCCGGCGTGGCCGAGACGAAGACGACCTGCGGCAGCAGCTCCTCCCACTCGTCGAAGCGGAGGGGACGGTTGTCGATCGCCGAGGGGAGGCGGAAGCCGTGCGCGACCAGCGTCTCCTTGCGCGACCGGTCTCCGCGCGACATGCCGTGGATCTGAGGGACGCTGACGTGGGACTCGTCCACGATGAGCAGGAAGTCCTCGGGGAAGTAGTCGAGCAGGCAGGCGGGCCGCTCCCCCTCCCGGCGCCCGCTCGTGTAGCGGCTGTAGTTCTCGATGCCGGGGCAGGTCCCCATCTCCAGCATCATTTCCAGGTCGAAGTTGGTGCGCGACTCGATCCGCTGCGCCTCCAGCAGCATGCCCGCGTCCCTGAAGCGGGCCACCTGCGCGGCGAGCTCCTCGCGCACATGCGGCTCCATCTCCTCGATGGTGCGGCGGCGGGTGACGTAGTGCGACGCGGGGTAGATGGCGGTGCGCTCCAGCGCGGCGATCGTCTCGCCGGTGAGGGGGTCGAACCGCGTGATGCGCTCGATCTCGTCCCCCCACAGCTCGATCCGCACGGCCTGCTCGTCGTACGCCGGGAAGACTTCCACCGTGTCCCCGCGCACGCGGAAGGTGCCCCGCTCGAAGGCGATGTCGTTGCGCTTGTAGAGGATGTCCACGAGGCCCCGCAGGATCTCCTGGCGGGGCGCCTCCTCGCCGGCCGCGAGGTGCAGCATCAGGCCGCGGTAGTCCGCCGGGTTGCCGAGCCCGTAGATGCACGAGACCGAGGCCACGACCACGACGTCGCGCCGCTCGATCAGCGAGGAGGTGGCTCGGAGCCGCAGACGCTCGATGTCCTCGTTGATCGACGCGTCCTTCTCGATGTACGTGTCGGTTGCGGGGACGTAGGCCTCGGGCTGGTAGTAGTCGTAGTAGGAGATGAAGTACTCGACCGCGTTGGCGGGCAGCAGCGACTTGAGTTCGCCGTAGAGCTGCGCGGCGAGCGTCTTGTTGTGGGACATGACCAGGGCGGGGCGGCCGCACTGCGCGATGACGTGGGCCATCGTAAGCGTCTTGCCGGTCCCGGTGGCGCCGAGGAGGGTTTGGAAGCGGGCGCCGCTCCGGACCCCGGCGACGAGCTCCTCTATGGCACCGGGCTGGTCGCCCTTGGGCTCGAAGGGCGCCTGGATTTCGAAATCAGGCATCGGGGGGCGGAATCCCGACTCAGCCCTTCTTGCCGTCGAAGAGCTCGCTCTCGCCGAAGCTCTCGCGCCGGATCACCGAGGTGACCCCCTTCACGCGGTTGACCGCGTCGATGACGCGCTTCAGGTGGTTCAGGTCCTGCACCTCCACGACGAACGCGGCGGTCATGCCCCCGTCCGTACCGCGCATGTCGGCGTGCTGGATGTCGGTGGCGGTCTCGCTGATCGTGCGGGCGACGTCGCCAAGCAGTCCGCGCCGGTCGGTCCCCTCCATGTAGAGGTGGACGAAGAAGCGGTCGTCCCGCTCGGTCTTCCACTCGATCTCGACCCGGCGGCCGGGATCCTCGTCGAGGTTCAGGACGTTGGGGCAGTCGGTCCGGTGCACCGAGATCCCCCGGCCCCGCGTGATATAGCCGATGACCTCGTCTCCGGGGACCGGCTGGCAGCATTGCGAGTAGCGCACCATCAGGTTGTCCACTCCCCCGATGGCCACGCCCCGGTTCGACTTGCGGATCTTCTCGGCGATCCGCTCCAGCGCCGACGGCGTTCGCTGCACCACATCCGACGGATCCTCGTCCGGGTACAGGCCGCGGATCACCGCCGCCGGACCGATGTCGCCCCGGGCCAGTGCCGCGAGCACCTCGTCGAAGATCTTGTAGCCGAGCCGCCGGGCTCCCTTCCGCATCTCGTCGTTGCTCGGCTTCCGTCGCCGCGCCTTGCGCAGCTCGCGCTGGAAGAAATCCTGGCCGATGCGAAGCGCACGGTCGTACTCCTCCCTGCGGATCCACTGGCGGATCCTCTGGCGGGCGCGCGAGGTCTTCACGAAGCCCAGCCAGTCGCGGTTGGGCCACTGGCGCGGGTTGGTCATGATCTCGACCGAGTCCCCGCTCTTGAGCTTCCGCGACAGCGGCGCGATCCGGCCGTTCACCTTCGCGCCCGCGCAGTGGAGCCCCACCTCCGTGTGCACCGAGAAGGCGAAGTCGATCGGCGAGGAGTCCACCGGCAGCTGCTTCACCTCGCCCTTCGGCGTGAAGACGAAGATCTCGCCCTGGAAGAGGTCCATCCGCAGGAATTCCATGAACTCCTCCGGCTCGCTGGCCTCCTTCTGCCACTCGAGCACCTGCCGGAACCAGGTCAGCGCGTCGTCGACCCCGCTGTCCCCGCCCTCGTCCTTGTAGCGCCAGTGGGCGGCGATCCCGAACTCGGCGGTACGGTGCATCTCCGCGGTGCGGATCTGCACCTCGTAGCGGCGGCCGCTGGGGCCCAGCACGGTCGTGTGAATCGACTGGTACATGTTGGACTTGGGCGTGGCCACGTAGTCGTGGAAGCGCTCCGGGATCGGCGTCCAGCGTCCGTGGATGATCCCGAGGGCCGCGTAGCAGCTCTGCACCGAGTCGGTGATCACCCGCAGCGCCATCAGGTCGTAGATGTCGTCGTAGCTGCGGTCCTGCGTCACCATCTTGCGGTGGATGGACCAGAGGTGCTTCGGCCTGCCGGTGACCTCCGCCGTGACGCCGGCCGCCTCGAGCGCGTCCTCGAGCGGCCGCTGCATCTCCTGGATGTGCCGCTCCCGGGCCCGGCGGCGCTGCCGCACGAGCTTGCGCAGGTCGTCGTAGGCCTTGCGGTCCAGGAACTTGAACGCCAGGTCCTCAAGCTCCCACTTGATCGCCGCCATCCCGAGCCTGTGGGCCAGCGGCGCGTAGATCTCCCTCGTCTCCCGTGCGATGGGCTTCTGCTTTCCGACTGGCAGATACTCCAGCGTGCGCATGTTGTGCAGGCGGTCCGCGAGCTTGACCAGGATCACCCGCGCGTCGTTGGCCATCGACAGGAGCAGCTTGCGGTAGTTCTCGACCTGGCGCTCGGTGCTGGAACGGAAGCGGACCTTTCCGATCTTGGTGACGCCGTCGACGATCGACGCGACCTCGTCCCCGAAGATCTCGCGGATCCCTTGCAGGGACACGACGGTGTCCTCGACGACGTCGTGCACCAGCGCCGCGACCACCGAGGCGGTGTCGAGCTGCAGCGAGGTGACGATCGTGGCCACCTCCACCGCGTGGTTGATGTACGGCTCGCCCGACGCCCGGCGCTGCTCGGAATGGGCCTCCGCGGCGAGCTCGTACGCCTCCCGGATCGCATCCACGTCGAGACGCTCGGCGTACGCCTCCATGGCCCGCGCCAGGGGCCTGGGAAACCCGCGGATCGTGATGACCCGCTCTGCCGTCGCTGTCGTCGCCATGCTAGCAGTCAGTGGATAAGGCCCCCCGAGCACCGAGAGCGGCGAGGCGCCGGACTGGCAAGGCGCGACGAGGGGCCAATAGCAGCGCTATTGGGCTGAGGAGCAACGCAGAGCGCAGCCCTGGAGGCGTCAGATGTATACTGGACATTACATAATGTAAAGTTGTCTTTACGTTTCCGAAAGGCGGGGCGAAGCGTCCAGGCCGAATGCACCGCCGGTCGAATGCCGGGGGGATCTTGTTCACGGGCTGCTCACCACACTCCCGGTCCGCCATGTCTGCTACAATCTATGTGGTTGGCGGCGGCGGGGGTTAGTGCTGGGCGCCCGCGCCCGGCCAGCCGGATTGACAATCGGCGAACGCCGGGAGAATTCTTCGAGTTTCCCGGCACCGCAGCCACGGCCACGCAAGGGGTCCCCATGATTCCGCAGGGCTGGAAAACGACCGATGGCCAGGGTCCGCGCGAAGGCTGCCGCATCGAGGCGCAACGCCGGCCCGACAAGTGGTTCCTGGGCGGATTGGACGGGGTGGTTTGGGCTCCGCCGTTCCCGCGTTGGCTCGACAGGCCCGGCTTCTGGGACGCGGCCCACCTGCTAAACCAGGCCCTGGAACCGTGCTTCGCGGTGGTGCTGCTGGACGGGGCGGGGCGGGAGATTCCGCTCTCGGCGGCTGAGACTCGCTGGCACCCGGGTGTTCTTGCAGTGGATTGGCAGACGCCGGGCGGTGCGATGGCGGTGGAGGAACGGCGGGTCCGCCCAGGAGGAGTTCTGGAGTCCTCATGGAGGCTGGCTGGTGCTCCGGCTGCGGCCGGCACCCACGCTGCGGCCGGCACCGACGCTGCGGCCGGCACCGACACCGCGGCCGACCCCCTCGCCGCGCTCGGGAGCGACGGTCTGGCACGCACTGCGGACTCTTCCGGCCTCAATGCCGCCAGCCGCTTCCTCGTCGCCTTTACCACCCAGCCCGCCGGCGCCGTCGACGGGCTGCAGCCCTTCCCCCGCGGGATGCGGTGGGTGCGCACGGTGGCCGACGGGGCGGGCCGGGAGCTGATGGTCGAAATGGAGATCGGCGGGCCGGGTGAACCCGAATGGCGGAGCGCCCTGCCCTCGGAGGGGACGGCGACGCCGGAATGGGGGCTTTCGCCCTTCGCGGAGGGGGGGTGCGACGGAGTGCCCGACTCGCTACCGTCCGACGACATCGGATGGATCTGGGTGGCCGTGGCGTTTGCGGCTCCCGCTGGGGACGACGGGCCGGTGGCGTTGCGAATGCGCCTCGCGCCGCGGTTGCCGGGGCAGGAGCGGCAGAGAGCGGACCGATCCGATCCGGGCGCGCCCGCCGACGCCGACGCTCCCGCCGACTGGTCGGCCTTCTTCGCCGGCTTCCCCGCCTTCGCGTGCGGCGACGCGCACCTCGACCGCTACTTCGACTACCGCGTCTACGGGCTCGGCCTCAACCGCATCGCGGGGGACTGGGGCCATGTGCGGCACCCGTGCATCGCCGAAGGCCCCGGGTACTTCCACGTCCCGATCAGCTACAGCGCCCAGTGTCACATGATGGAGATGCGCTGGCGCGCGGGCGGAAGCGAGGCGTGGGGATCGCTCCTCAACTTCCTAGACAACCAGAAGGCGGACGGGTCGCTGCACGGGCGGCTCTACCCCCATCACCTCGAGGGGACCGACTTCTATCACGCGAACTGGGGCGACGCGCTGCTCGCGGTCGAAGACATGCAGCCGGATACGAGCCCCGGCCGCCGTAGGCTGACGCGGTGCTACGACGGCCTGGCGCGCTACGCCCGCTGGCTGATCGCCGAGCGCGACCCCGAGGAGTCGGGGATGTTCACCGTCGTGAACCACTTCGAGACCGGCCAGGAGTACATGTCGCGCTACATGGCGGTGGACGATGCGGCCGACGTGAGCGGGTGGCGTCCGCGGCTGCGGCTCAAGGGGATCGATGTGACGGTCTACGCGCACCAGCTCTTCCGGGCGCTGTGCGCGCTTGCGGGACGGCTGGGGCGGGACGGCGATGCATCGGACTGGAGAGTGGTGCAAGATCGTTGCGCGAGCGCAATCATGTGGTGCATGTGGTGCCCGGACGCACAACTCTTCACGGACGTGGACGGGCGCACCGGGGAGCGCACCGGCGTGAAGGCCGCGGTCGGGTTCTATCCCCTGCTCACGGGGCTCGTGGACGCGGAGCGCCTCGACGCGATGCTGGACCATCTGGAGAACCCGTCCACCTTCGGAACGCCGTTCCCGCTGCCGTCGTCGAGCGTGGACGACCCCCGCTTCTCGGCGGAGGGGATCTGGAGGGGGAAGCGGCGCAACTGTCCCTGGAACGGGCGGGTGTGGCCGATGACGACGAGCCACGTGATCGAGGGGCTGCTCAGGTGCTGGCGGGGTGGCAGCGAGCGGGCGGGTGTACTGGCGGCGGAAATGCTCACCCGTTTCGTGCGGATGATGTTCACCGGGGGCGACGCAGACCGGCCCAACTGCTTCGAGCACTACAACCCCTGGACCGGACGGGCGTGCCGTTTTCGCGGGATCGACGACTACCAGCACTCGTGGGTCCTCGACCTGCTGGCGCGGGGGATCGCCGGGTTGCATGTGGATGGGGATGGGGTCGAAGTGCGGCCGTTGCCGCATGGGCTCGAGCGGGTTTCGCTGGGACCGGCGACGGCGCGCGGGCGGGAGGTGTCGGTGGAACTGGATGGGGATGGAGTGGGCTTGTTGGTGGACGGGGAAAGGTTCAGGTAATT
>VXLT01000035.1 GCA_009841475.1 Gemmatimonadota bacterium | reverse complement strand
TGGACCCCGGAAGGGTTGCTAAACTACTGTCCAGGGAAATCGGGGGCACTATAGAAACCATTTGCGTCCCAAGGCAAGAATGGAAGATCCCACCCCGAGAACACCTACACCTGTCTCACCGCCCGAGGCTGGTTGCGCCCACAACAGCGTTCGGTAGAGGGTACTCACGCTTATCGTGGAGTCTCCCAGGATAGCGTGAATCCCGGCCAGGAACTGCCTTAGTTCAATCAGGACTGCACGATCTGCCATTCTCGCCGTCGGTCGATGGCCGGATCGGGCCGTACTCAAATGCCCTGGGATGACGGTCAGCCTCCCGTCCCAATGATTCGAGCAGCAACATTGAGTGGAAGGGAGCCCGGAGAATCATGTGGGGCGGTGCCTAATGTCGTTGATTTCGATTCGGAATGATGCTGGGTCGCTGAACGATGACGACATCGACAATCCGCGCACTGCGTTGCTTCAACGCGTTTCGGATCATTGAGTATTTCTCCGGCTCGGGCCTGTCTCGGTCGTCGTAAATGTACACGATCATTGACCTGAACGGGTTCCCCTCCCTAAAATACAGCGCGAGGTCATCTGCGACCTCCGCTTCTATTGTCTCGATATCGCCCGGCCTCCGCAGCACCTTGACTTCAACGATGAGCCCCAAGCTAGTGATCGCGAAATCGAACCGTCCCTGGCGAAGTCCGAACCCCCGCAAGTACTGCTCGTCTTCAAGCTGACCAGTGAAGTACGGATACAGCACTGCCAGCAAGAAAGCTTGGACATCGGGTTCCTTGTCGATGAGCCAACGCGCCGGAATCGCATTCTTTCGGGTAGCGTTTTTCTCCCACCGCCACCGCCGAAAACTGCCCTGTGTTTCGGCGAGAATCTGCGCAACTTGGGTTGCGTCCGGGACGGCGACCGCAGCGATTCCGTCGGTCAAGACATCGAGGGCCACTAGCCAGCTCGCCGCGCAAATCAGCTCCCCTTGTCCGGGTGCCGGCGCCGTCAGCAGCCTCTTGAACAGCTCACGTCGCCGACTCGTCCCGGGATGCTCCACGTTCCGTAGCACGTCTGGCCAGGTTCGCCAAAGGCAAAGATCAAGCGCCGCCACTCGCGTGTCGTCAGAGTGTGCGAGCTGCCGGCCGAAACGCCCTTGGTCGTCGAGCAGATCGCCTGCTAGGAGTCTAGCTCGTCCATGCAGCGGGTCGGAACCTCCGTGCCTCTCCAGCAACTCTCGGCTCCAAGCCTTTGCAGCTTCCTGGGCCGCTGCATTCTGCTGTGCATCTTCCGATATCGCACGCAACCCGTCACCAATGCCGAGTAGCGCCACAGCGTCTCTAGCCAGCTCGGCGTGCTTAGATGCCGGACGATCACGTTGTTGGTCAATGCACTCAATGAACTTCTCTGCCAGATCCCCCGAAATCGGTCGCTCTGTCTCGCAGCCCAAGCCGTAACCGGCTCTTGCCAATGCCGGGTAGCCATCGAAGCGCACGGCTTCTAGGCAATCCTCTATCGGCGGCTGCTGAAAGAGCGGCACGTCGCTCGGACACCGGTTTCCCGGCTGAAGTACTCTCGCGACAAACCCCTGGACTTGGGCTGGAGCGGCTTCAAAACTGCCTCGTACAATACCTCGCAGTATTGCCAGGCGACTGCTCAGAACATCCTCGACCACGGTCACAAGAACCACATTGCACGGCGATCCCGCATGTGCCGCAATCCCGAGCCATCCCAGTCCGGGACCGCTCTCAGGTTGCCGAGCATGTTCGCGATCCACCGTGAGTATAGAATCGTCACCGGTTCGTCCGACGGAAAGAAACTTCGCCACGACATAAACGAAAAATGAAACGCCTGTCGCACCAGATATGTCAAATCGGCGAAATCAGAATCGCGGTGCAACTCTAAGAGGAGCGGTCGGGGCATCCCCTGCGCCCACGTCTTTACTTCCCTCGGACCGACGAGTTGCAGCAACGCAGTGTTCGGCCCGAGCAACATCGCCGTTCCCCTCATGGGTACGTAAACGCCCTTCCTACCTGGTCGCCTGGACTCGTAGGACCGGTATGCAACGCCACGCTGCCCTAAGTCGAAAACCTGGTACGGATGATAATGGGACACATCGAGAAACGAAAACTCAATTGCGTACTCACCTAACAGCTCCTCGACCAACTCCTTCACTGTTCTGATCTCCACCCGCTTCAGTGGTTTGTATACATGGAATACGAGTCTGACATTGTCACCAGATTCCCACTTGTTCTGTGCTCGCACGAACCGAATGCTTGTCCTCAGGCTGTCCAGAAGCGCCTGTGGGTAGTTTTCGAACGTTGCCTCCCGCGTCGTTTCCCAAACCAGATAGCGGCCATCACCTTGAAACAGCGTCGTAATCCCAACATACCGCGTCCGGCCTCCGAGACGCCTACCACCTACCTCCGTGGAGCCAATCCCTATGACCAGTTCATGCGTTGCAACACCGGGTGCGGAGATGACCCACGGTATCCCACCGATCTTGGCGTAGGCCGCTAGTGCCAAGTTGTTTAGGCTGTACACACGTCCTCGGGAATTGTCGATCGTCTCTAACCGTACGGCCTGCACAGGCACGCCCGCGCGCATGAAGTGACCTTTCGCGACATAGTAAGGGTTGTCTGAGGCAACGATCTGTTTGTGCGCTTCACGGACCTGCACCAGCGCTAGCGCGGGCACCTGCGGAAGCTCCTCCAGCGAACGCCGAACGGCATCTGCGTACCCTTGTCCGGTATCCTCGTTCACTTCGACGAAATGGAATCGCATGTTTGTAAGACGGAATTTCCCGACGATACCGTTCGCAAAGAGGTCGTTGTTGCCACCAATGCCGTCCCGGAGGTGTTTCGCAAACTGATCCATCCGCCCCCTGACGGTCCTATTGCACACCACCACGACCGTCGGATCGTTGATCATATTGTGCGCATACTGGAAGGGACCATGCTGCCGGATGCCATAATCGGGTTGGTTATGTTGATTGTACCCACTTGCACCGAACAGCATAGGTGGGCGACTCGTGCCGATCAGGCGAGGAAAGCGAGGGCTAGATTGATCGAGCAACGGGTCGAACTCAACGCTCAGTCCGCCACCGAAACGAAGATTGAGCGACCCGGCGCTCTCCGCCCGAGCAGATCCGTTGAGACCATCAACCATCTGCTTGATGCTATGGAGCTTCCCCTTACCACTCAGATAGGGACCGCGCAACTGTCTCAGCTTACTCAGCGCCTGGTCGGCCTTCGACGGATAGAGCGCATGCGTTACGGCCTCCAGCGTCTCCTGCCGCGGCTCGACCATGACATCCGCCGCGTCCACCTGAGTGATGTCTGAACCATCGCGTACATCGTCGATGAATAGCGTCTTGTCCACGACTCTCGTCACTCGACCCAACAGCCGGATGCGCGCCATCCCATCCCCGTCCTCCTCCTCCTCTGGTGCTCCGATATAGCGGCCAACGAGATCCAGCTTCAGGGCCAGTAGTTCGGCAGCGGGGAGATCGATGATATTTGATGTGCCAACATCCACGAGCAGACCCAAATATGGCGGCTCGTTTGCATCGGGCGAGAACAGTAGCCTTAGATCGAACGACCATTTGGCAACAACGTCCAGTCGTGGATCCGGCCCCTGCACTCCCACTTCCCTTGCCGCATTCGTCAAAAGCCGATCATGACTCCCCAAGCATACCATAGGGCGAAACTGACGCAGGATCTTACGTCTACCCGAGACCCAATGCCGAAGCTGGTTGCCAATCGCTTCGGCCAGTAACAGCAAATGCTCACTGACGTCAACTTCCTCCACGTCCCCCATCGGCTCGGTATCTGGCTTAACGCCGACATTGACAATCATCCCGCTACGCGAGTCGAAACGAAATGCGTGCGTGCGCCCGTGTTCGCGACGAAGGTCTCTGAGATGCTCTCGTGTTTCCGGCGCGATCCGCCCGATTCTTACCCCGTCGGCGGAAAAGGACACAGGAGCGACGCCGAGCGTCAGCGATGGGCCTTGGTTGCCATAAGGCTGGCTTCCTGCTGTTCCGGTTGCTCGGCTATCCACAGCTCTATTCATAAGCAGGTGGGGCTGTCCTAATCTCGACGGTTCATGGCCGTGGTCTGTGGTCGCTGGCGAACAGCGGCCACTTCTCGGCCACGTACTTTTCGGCCGCGTCGCGGACCACCCACGCGACCGACACCCTTTTCTGGCGGGCGATCCCTTGCAGCGTCTCGTACAGCTCCGGCGGAAAGCTCACCGAAGCCCGACGCGATCCTGCCGACCTTCGTGTCTTCTTTCTCTTCATACCATCCATCGCGCAGCCCTCCTCCAGTCGGGTCGTAGCACCACAATACACCAGAGTGGTGCACTGTGTCTAGGAGGAAGCGGAGGAGGATGGCCATGCCCATGGCCTCCGCCGTCGCCCGAACGACCTCACGCTGCACAGGCAGAGGGCTGACCCGGCGCGGTCGCGATGGGAGTCGTCCTCGGCAGCGGACAGCCCTCACGAGGACGGCCGCTGTCGCCGCCTTCTCGATCATTTCCTGGTCCTGCCCCGACCAAGATGGGGGTCGGGGAATCCGCTCGGACATCTCAATTCGATCAAGCCGGGAATGGCCTACGAGGTCGCCATCGGTGTGGTCTCCTTCTTCCAGGGTCGGCCAGGCCATTCCGGCCGTCTGCGCTGAGTCGCGCGCCCCGTGCGCTTCGGTGCTGCGTCACGCGTAGCGAGCATGAGCGGGCTTGTTCGGACAGAACCGGGTCAGTTGCCACTTCGACGGCGCGACCGGAGCTCCTTCAGAGCCTGCCCGAAGACCTCGTCAAATCTTTGTTCCAGATAGGCGTTCGGCCGCAGTTCCGCGGGTTCGTACCGACTCATGAGCCAATTGCCCAGCGACTCCTCACGGTATGATCGGTCTTTCAGTCGGGCCATCAGGATGTCGTGTAGGCTGTTTCCACCCGAAAGGAGTGTCTCAAGCGACTCGATGTCTCCGACATCTGCCCATTGAACCGGCTTAGCCTTCCGGTCCTCAAGGACCACTCGACGCCGCATCCGTTGCTCGGCGAGCCTATACACCATGAAGTCGTTGGGCATGGTCTCCAATGTGACGACCAAAGGCAGGTAGTACTCAATACGCGACGGATCGACACCCATCTCCTTGAGATGCCCGTCTTCGATCAGTCGAATCGTGCCGGCGAACTGCACAGCGGAGTCACCGATGATGTCGTCGATCTTTGCGGACAGGGCTTCAATGTCGCCGTCTCTCCACACGGGAAGATGGAGCAGTGTCGCCTTGGCTTCAATCAGCACCGCCGCGTTCTCGTAGACGATCACTCCATCGCACTTCTTGGAGCCTCGGAGCGTGCGGCCGTCTAGGAACTCCGGCCCGATGTAGCGGCCCGTTTCTCTCGGGAAAACGCGGCGGAGCAGCGTATCGATGTAGTCTTCAAAGACAAGTCCCATGTAATCTAGGAATCTCTGCCGGTCTCCGTGGTCTTCACGCCGGGTCAGGAAGATGTGAAACAAGCCCCGGGTCATCTTCCGAAGGAGACACGCCACCGACGGACAATGCGCACTACCATCGTGAACGACGACCGGTGTCTCTGCGAGGGGTAGGGGATCGAAGACGCGAAGATCGTCGGCCCCGCACCCGTCGCTCCTCAGTTTCTGGCGGAGTGTGTCCGCGCGGGCAGCGAAGAGCGCGAAGACTGCCCGTTCCTCCTCTGGGCGGAGGTTGAGAGCCTCCAAGATAGCGTCGACCGTGAGAAACTGCTCGCTATGATCCTGCTTGGAATAGGCGAACGCAGCGAACATCGCCACGCGGGCGACCTCGAATGGGACGTTGGTGATTCGCTCGAACCGGCCGGGAAGGTTGACGTAGCTGGGCTTGCGGCGCAGGTGCGGACGATCCGTTAGGTACAGATCGTGCGCGCGAGCGAGAGAATGGTGGAGATTGCCACCGCCGTGGAACAGGCGATTCGGTACCACATAGCTGGTCCAGCGATCCATTTCGGCTCGTTCAACGATGTCTTGCGGCAACTCATAGCTTCTCGTGTATCGATCGATCAGGTCGTTGACCATGAGCAGGGCTTCGCCGAATGCTTGGAGAGAGGATAGGCCGTCTGCGGGGACCGGTGGTACTTCCATGAGTGCCATTTTCGCGACGGTCACAACCTGAAGCTCGTGGAACACCTTGACGATGGGAGGCGCGCCGATCTCGGCATCTGCGACGCCAGCGCGCCAAGCCGTGATGTCGCGGTCGAGCTGGACCGGGTCGTCGAAGACAAGCGATATGATATCCGCTTGCCGGTTCAGCAGGTCATCGCCCCCCGGCATTGAAATCCTCCGACTGATCGCCGCGAGGGTGGCGAGCACCGTTTCGAGCCCGTAAGGCCGAAGCCGCGCAACGACATCGTCATACGTTGGGGCTGACCCGTACAGATCGGACCAGGACACCCATACGTGGAAGTTCTCCAATACGCTCGCGGTGTAATCTCGAGTCGAATGGCCGCGGCCCGCGGTATCGTCCGCAGGCAGAAAGAGCCCGCTGGTCCGAGAGCGGTAGAAGGAATAGTCGGGCTGGTCAATGGGACGCCAGGGTTCGCTGGTCATCAACAGGTTCTTCGGATCTGGGGTTATCGCAGGACTGGCCACAATTGGGCGGGCTAGGCGCTGATATGAAGCATCGCAGGATCTCCCACGTGGACCAATGACGTGTGACCGCCTGATCGGCAACCGCCGTGCGGCCCGCCGCCCCACCTCACGCTGCACAGGCGCGAGCTCGGCGGGCGCCGCGCTCCGGCAGCAGGTAGTGCCCGAGACCGACCCACTCGACCCGCCGCGACGCGATCCCGAGGATCGCCGCCGGTCAGCGGGCGGGAGGATACTCGCACATGGCATCCTCGTCCTGGATGCTGTCGGCTTGGCTCCTCACCGACTTGGCCGCCACCCGGCGGACGTGCGCCTGCGCGGGCAGGTAGCGGCGATCATAGTCCCAGGCTTCACCCGCCAGTTCGCGGGCGAGGGCGCGGAGCTTCTCGATGGTCGTCGTCCCGCGGTTCTCCGGATCTGGAGGTTGCGGGGTCTACCCGCGCAGGCGGGGTACCGGTCTTGGCGGGCCTGCCGGACGATACAATTGCCCGATCATCGATCCATCATCGCCGTTGCTTCCGGTAGAGACGGCGCGCCCGGCGCCGAACCGCCCGCACCCTCCACGCATGCCGCAACGACATTCTTCGCGCGATCCAGGCCCGCAGTCCTCGCGGCCCGTTGAGCTTCCTGAACCACAGCACTCTGAGCAGCGTCAGCTTGAAGTTCCTCCGCACTCCCTCGCCGATCTTGTCGCCCGAGTCCTCCACCTCCCCAAACCGCTTTCCCAGGACCCGAACCAGGTCCGGGTACGGCCCCCTGCCCGTTCGCCGCTTCTTGACTCTCACGGCAGCACGGAGGCCTTGCGAGGGCATCAGCCCCGTCTCGGACATCAGTGCGGACACCCAGTCCAGCAGTCTTGCCTCCGGTACCAGGTTGTGGAGGCTGGCGTTCGCGACATCGTCGTAGTGAGCCGATCTGTGCTGCCTCCACTCGTCAATCGCTTCCGGGGTTGCATCCCATGCCACGACCACCTTCCGAAACGGGCAGGCCGGTTTCCGTAACTCCGTTCGCTTCAGTTCCTCCAGGCCCGCGAGGGTTCGGGTCATGAAGTCATCCAGCACGTTCTCGGGCCGGAAAGGGTCGTCCGGCAGAACCGCGAACCAGAGGGGCATTCCCACCACCAAGGTCCCGTAGCCATATCTCTCCGCCAGCTCCCGGTAGGATCGTTTCTCCAGCTTCTTTCGCACTTGGTCGATCACCTTGTCGGCAGCCAGCGTCTGTTCGGCCTGCGATGGCCGACCCCGTCGGATCGTCCGCAGAAACCGGTCCAGATCGACGGTGTGCTTGCCCCGGATGCCGTTCAACGCCCTCATGGCCCCCTGGACGTCCTTGGCGGGCACCGTCGTGAAGACCTCCGTGACTTCGATCCAGTCGAAATGGACTTCCGTCTGCGGAAAGAGCCGCACCCTGTAAATCAGGCCGTCACCGGGATCGTCGGTTCCTCTCCCGATCTGGCTCCTGTCGAGCCGCCAGGTCGCCGCCATGCCCATGAACGGTTTCCGCCGCGACACCCCTTCCGCCCGCCGGGACCAGTAGACCTCTCGCAGCCGCTTGGTTCGGTTCCTGGCGGAGAGGCGAGGCCAGCTCGCCTCTGTTTTCGCCTCCTTGGCGTATAACACGCTCAGCTCCGACATTGGAGTCCTCGCTTGCGGATGCGCTTTTTCCTTGCGGGCTGACACCCGTGTGAACCCGCCGGAGCGAAACGACGCTCCGAACATGCCTTGTTTTTTCGGCCCCAACGACCACCTGTCGCGGGGCTTCCCACCACCCGGCCGCCATTGAGCCTACCGCCCTGGTCCTCCCGGTGGAACCGGGCCAC
>VXLT01000326.1 GCA_009841475.1 Gemmatimonadota bacterium | reverse complement strand
CCTTCGTTTTTTCTTCTCGTTACTTCTTCGTGTGTTTGTGAGTTGTATCTGCGCGTCGTGGTAGGGGGGGAGGGGTCGTTCCCGCCGGCATGGGAGTCCGCCGGTCCGGCTTCGTCGACCGGCCCCTCGGCCCTCTCTCTTTCTCGAACAGCTGCGGCCCGGGCAAGGGCTTCGTCCCGTGCCCGGATGAGTGCGGCGAGGACGCTCTCCGTCGATGGCTCGCCCTCCGGGAATCTTGGATGTTCGGTCATGGGAATCCTCTTTTCTCTTACGAGCGGCCAATCAGCCAATTCGGGTTCCGAAGTTGCACAGGCCGAAGAGCACGGGCAACCGGCCGTCATTCCCCTGCAACCTCACCCCCCTCCCTCTCGTCCTACCCTCCAGGCCCCAGTCACTCCCGCCACCACCTCGCCCGGGATGCCCAGGTCGCCCTTCCTGGCGCTCCACACCTCCCTGAACCGGGCCACCGTCTCCCCGGCAACCTCCAGCACGGCCTGCCGCGGCAGTCGCGCGCCCGTGGCCAGCCGCGTGAGCAGCGCTTCCGAGAGGTCCGCGAACCCGGCCGCGCCGGTCACCCACTCCAGCGCCATGCCACCGCCATCGGTCGCATACGGAATCGTCGACACGAGGTCGTAGGCGGGCGCGAGTGCGGGCCGGCGCCCGTCGGGGTAGTGTAGCGACCAGTTCTTCAGGTGCGCGTCTCCGTTGCCGGTCAGGGCGCAGAACACCAGGCGGCGGACGAACTCGGTCGCGTCTTCGTGGCCGCACTCGCGCCCGATGATCTCGGCCATCCGGCGGTAGGTCGCGCCGCCGTACTTCTCCCCCGGGGGCATGCCGAGGACTTGCGCGAAATCCTCGCCGTGAATCCGCATGCCGTCGTCCAGCCGGTCGAAGCGCCTCACCGCGAGCGCGAAACCGCCCGTCTCCCCCATCCCGCGCGGCAGTCCCCCGATTTCGGCGACCGGCACCAGACGCGTCTCGGCCGCGGCGATTCCGCACGACGCCGCGAGCCACATCATCGCGTGCTCCTGTTCGGGCAGCCCGGGGAAGCCCGGCGACGGCAACTTGACGATCCAGGTTCCGCCGACCCCGTGCGGAGGGACCGTCAGCCGCCCCCCGGCCATCCCGGCCGGAACCTTCAACTGCGTCCCGGCCAGCGAGAAGCGCAGCGGTCCCGATGGCCGCGGGGCCGGTGTGGTGGTCCCGAAGAGCGGACGGACGACCGAGTCCGGCGTCCCTCTCCCGCCGGATCTTCCGCCGCGTTCCCTCCCGACCCGCGGCAACGCGTCCGAAGCACCCCCGACGCCCCCCGCCGGCGCGATCGACAGGGCGCCCGGGAGGTCCTCGCCGAGCGCGCCGAGCAGAGCGAACTCCGACTTCGGATCGATGCCGGCGGACCTGGCCAGGTACTCCCGCAGCGAGCCCTCGGGGAGGAGGTTGGAGAAGAACGGAGGGGCTTCGACCCGGGTGGGCGCAACGTCCGTGGCGACGCGGCCGAACGCGTCCCGGAACGACAGGCTAAGTGTGGGCCGCTCGGCATCGTCGAGGTAGCCGGAGTCGAAACCGAAGACGATGCGCTCGCGTCCGAGCCGGGTCAGGGTGCCGACCGGCTCCCCGTGGAGGCGAACGTCGAGGATGTCCATATCAGGCATCGCCGCTCTCCGGCTGGGCACCCAGCTCCAGCGCGGCGGGCACGGCTCCCGCCGGCACCAGCATCACCTCCGCGCCGACGCCGCGCGCAAGCTCCACCAGACTGGACAGGCGCGGGTCCGCCTTCCCATTCTCGAATCTGGAGATCTGCGCCTGGGTCAGGCCGCTGCGTTCGCTGAGCGTCCTCTGGCTCAAGCCTTCGGCCTTTCGGACAGCCCGCAGGGCGTGACCGATGTCGATGACGGTAGGATGCTTCATGAGCGGAGCCTCCCCGCGCTGGACCGCCGGGCCGGCTCGGACCCGCCGGATTGGTGGATTTCGATAGGTTTCATATACAATAGTATAATTTTGGTTCGCAAAAATACAAGATAGCATATGAGGGGAAGATAACACGACCCTGGTCGCCCGGAACACCGGCAACCGATCGCCCTGTTTCGTGTATGAGAGGGTGCCGTGATAACGGTCCGGAGAGGCGCCGGTGCCTTCTTGACAGGCACGACGCGCTCAACCGATCATCCACGTGCGCGCTGGGAGGTCCAGGACGCGCCCAACGGCCGCAAGGAGGCCCCGCATGATCATCAGGATCGCGAAGAAGAGCGATATCCCGTCTTCGGAGATCACCCCCGAGGACGTCTACATCAACCGCCGCAAGTTCCTGGGCGCCTCGGCCGGGATCGGCGCGGCGGCGTTTCTCGGGTGCGGCGCGGCCGGCGCGGAGTCCGATGCCGAAGCCGCGGACTCCCAGGACCTGGAGCCCACCTCCTGGGACGACATCACCACCTACAACAACTTCTACGAGTTCGGCCTGGACAAGGCCGATCCTGCCAGGAACGCCCACACCCTCGTCACCCGGCCCTGGACGATCAGGGTCGACGGCCTCTGTGCCAAGCCCGGCGACTACCAGCTCGAGGATTTCGTCAAGCCGTCCGTGATGGAGGACCGCGTGTACCGCTTCCGGTGCGTGGAGGCGTGGTCCATGGTGATCCCGTGGCGGGGCTTCCCGCTCGCGGACGCGATCGCCCGCGCCGAGCCCGATCCGAGCGCGAAGTACGTCGCCTTCGAGACGCTGTGGGATCCGGATCAGATGCCGGAGCGGCGCTGGAAGCCCCGGATCGGATGGCCGTACCGCGAGGGTCTGCGGCTCGACGAGGCGATGCATCCGCTGGCGCTCATGGTCACCGGCCTGTACGGGAAGACCCTCCCCAACCAGAACGGCGCCCCGCTGCGTCTGATCGTGCCCTGGAAGTACGGTTTCAAGAGCATCAAGTCGATCGTGCGCATGACCTTCACCGAGGACGAGCCCCCCACGACCTGGGCCACGCAGACGCCGGGTGAGTACGGGTTCTACTCCAACGTGAATCCGAACGTGAACCACCCGCGCTGGAGCCAGGCGAACGAGCGGGTGGTCGACAGCAGCCGGCTGTTCAAGCGGCGCATCGAGACCCTGTTCCTCAACGGCTACGCGGACGAGGTGGCCCACCTTTACGAGGGAATGGACCTCAAGAAGTTCTTCTAGCCGTGGGCAATGCGACGGCGGTCCGGAGGCCTGATACCTCCTGGATCGCGAATCCCAGGCGGCAGATCCTGCTGCTGAAGATCGCAGTCTGGATCGTCGGGCTCGGGCCCGTGGTCTGGCTGGCTGCGGGCGCCTCCCAGGGGACGCTGGGCGCCAACCCTGTCGAGAAGATCATCCACATCGAGGGACGCTGGACGCTGGTCTTCCTGCTGGCAACGCTGGCGGTCACCCCGGTGCGGCGGCTCACAGGGTGGAACCGGGTCATCCAGTTGCGGCGGCTGCTGGGGCTGTTCGCCTTCTTCCACGCCTGCGTCCACTTCCTGTCGTATGCGGGGCTGGACTACTTCTTCGCGCTGGGCCTCATCCTCGACGATGTGCTGGAGCGCCGCTACATCACCGTGGGCTTCGCCGCGCTCATTCTGCTGATTCCGCTCGCGGTAACTTCCACCAGGGGATGGATCCGGCGACTGGGCAAGCGCTGGCAACGGCTGCACCGACTGGCTTACGTTTCTGCGGCGTTGGGTGTCCTTCACTATTACTGGAAGGTCAGAGCCGACACATTCTGGCCGCTCGTTGCGGCGGTCACGCTGGCCGGGCTCTTCGCGATCCGGCTCGCGTACAGGAGCAATAAGAAGAAAACGACGAAGAAAGGGAGGTAGCTCTTGGCCGGTTTGCGGCGCAGGTGGACCGGGCTCGCGGGGGCGACGCCGACGAAGCCGGTGCTGGCGGCGCTGGCGCTGGTCCTGGTGCTGGCCGCCGTGGTGCGGCTGCCCGGCGGGCCGGTACGGTCCGGGCATCCGGAGCCGGCCGTCATCTCCGTGCGGCCCGCCGACGAGGGGCACGAGGGCCTGTTGGGCACGGCATCGGCCCCGGGTGGCCTGCTCGCATCTCCGCCCGGCATCCTCCGGTTCGGCGGCGCGAACGCCGCGCGGCCCGCTGACGCACCCAGGTCGCCCGCGCGCATCCTCTCACCGGACGACGCTTCTTCCCCGGCCCCGGCCGCGGCTCCGCTTCTCCAATACCCCCGCGAGTGGCACGAATTCTACTTCACGCGGGCGGTCTACTCCTCCTATGGCCGCGGCTGGGGCGGACGCAGCCGGTCCTGGGCGATCGACTATCCCAAGTCCGACCGCCAGTTCCTCACCGTCCTCAAGCGGCTCACCAACCTGGACGCCTACGACGACGAGAACGCCATTCCCCTCAACGATCCGCAGATCCGCCGCTTCCCCTTCCTGTACGCCCTCGAAGTCGGCTACATGAGCATGTCGCAACCGGAGGTCGAGGGTCTGCGGGATTACCTGCTGGCGGGCGGCTTCCTCGTCATCGACGATTTCTGGGGGTCGCAGGAGTGGGCCCAGTTCGAGTTCCAGATGAAGCTGGTCTTCCCCGAGAGGCCGATCATCGACCTGGACCTCGACCACACGGTATTCAACACGTTCTACGAGATCGACGAGATCCTGCAGGTGCCCGCGTACGGCCGCTACTGGGGCGGGCAGACCTGGGAGCGGGACGGGTACGTCCCATTCGTGAAGGGAATCGAGGATGACGAGGGGCGGCTGATGGTCATCATCAACTGGAACACGGACCTGGGGGATGCCTGGGAGTGGGCGGAGCAACCCGACTACCCGGTACCGTACTCCACCTTTGCGTTCCAGATGGGCGTCAACATGATCGTCTACGCGATGACTCACTGAGGGAATGGGCGTGTTCGAATTCTTCTTCAAGTTCCGGCCTCTCCTCTTCCAGGAGGGGGAGTTCACCTTGCTGAGCCCGTGGCCGCTCACGATCGCCGCGGTGGCCGCGCTCGTGCTCACGGTGCCGGCGCTGCTGAGCTACACACTGGCGCGGGGCCGCAGCAACCGGACCGACCGCTGGGTGCTGGGAACGCTCCGCACGGCGCTCTTCGCGCTGCTCTTCCTCGTGGTGATGCAGCCGGCGCTGGTGCTGACCTCGATCGTGCCGCAGCGCAACTTCGTGGCCGTACTCGTGGACGACTCGCGCAGCATGACGATCGACGACCGCGACGGCACCTCGCGCGCCGAGAAGGCCGTCGGGCTGCTGGACCCCGAGAGCGGCCTTGTTCCCGCGCTGGAGGAGGGCTTCGCGCTGCGGTACTTCCGCTTCTCGTCGTCGGCGTCCCGGATGGACGGGCTGGACGGGCTCACCTTCAACGGGAGCCGGACGCGGCTGGGATCCGCGCTCACCCAGGCGCGCGACGAGCTGCAGGGGGTGCCGCTGTCCGCGATCGTGGTGGTCTCGGACGGGGGCGACAACACCGAGGAGGTGATCGGCGACGCGCTGCTGCCGCTCCGCGCGGCCACGGTGCCCGTGTTCACGGTCGGGCTGGGCGACGAGGAGATGGAGTCGGATGTGCAGGCGAGCCGCGCCGACATCCCCGCGACCGCGCTGGCCGGGAATTCGCTGGTCGTCAACATGGTGCTGGACTCGCGCGGGTACGAGGGCCGCGAGGTCCCGGTCGTGGTGGAGGACATGGGCCGCATCGTCGCGACCGAGGTGGTGACGCTGCCGCGCGACGGCCAGCCGCTCGTGGCCCCGGTGGCGATCACGCTCGAGAACCCGGGCGCACGGGAGCTCACCTTCCGCATCCCGGGGCTGGAAGGCGAACGGGTACTGGAAAACAACGAGTTGCATGCGGTGGTCCAGGTGCGGGACCGAACTGAGAAGATCCTCTACTTCGAAGGGGAACCGCGCTACGAGGTGAAGTTCATGCGGCGAGCGGTGGACACCGACGAGAACCTGCAGGTCGTCCTTCTGCAGCGCACCGCCGAGAACAAGTTCCTGCGCCTCAATGTCGACGATCCCCTGGAGCTGGTCACCGGGTTCCCGACCACCCGCGAGGAGCTCTACCGCTACCGCGCTCTCATTCTGGGATCCGTCGAGGCGAGCTTCTTCACTCACGACCAGCTCGATATGATCGCGGACTTCGTGAGCGAGCGCGGCGGCACGCTGCTCATGCTGGCCGGACGGCGCGCCCTCGCCGACGGCGGCTACAAGGGCACCCCGATCGAGGATGTCATTCCGGTCGTGCTCCCCGATCCCACCGGGGCCACCCCGACCGAGCGGCGCGCCTTCGTGAAGGTGACTCCCACCCCGGGCGGCGCGAACCACCCCATCACCCGGATCGCGGGCGATGCCGAGAACTCCGCCGCCCGCTGGGACTCCCTGCCGGCCGTATCCACCACCAACCTGCTCACCGAACTGAAGCCGGGGGCGACCGAGCTCCTGCAGGGATCGGTCGTTGCGGGCCCGGGAGACGCCTCCGACCGCGTCGTCCTGGCCTTCCAGCGCTACGGAAAGGGCCGCGCGATGGTGCTGGGCGTGCAGGACACCTGGCTCTGGCAGATGGACGCCACCGTCTCGCTCGAAGACCAGAGCCACGAGAACTTCTGGCGCCAGTTGCTGCGGTCGGTCGTCTCCGAGACCCCGGACGCGGTCGAGGCCGCCCCCGACCTCGCCTCGGGGGAGGTGGGCGAGCCGGTCACCTTGAAGGCCGACGTGCTCGACGAGGGGTTCGTGGAGGTGAACGGCGCCACGGTCAACGCGCGGATCACGACCCCCACCGGCGAAGTGCGCGAGGTGCCCATGGAGTGGTCGGTCTCGGAGGACGGCGAGTACACCGCCAGCTTCACCCCCTCGATGAACGGCCTGTACGAGCTCTCGGTCGACGCCGCACGCGACACCACCCACCTCGGTACGGCCGAGACGAGCGTGCGGGTCGCCCCCGGCACCGAGGAGTTCCGCGACCCGCGCCAGCACCGCACCCTTCTGGAGCGCGTCGCCAACGAGACCGGAGGCCGCTACTACACGCCCGAAACCGTGGACCAGCTGCCCGAGGACCTGCGCTTCACCGGCGGCGGGGTCACCGTGACGGAGGAGCACGACCTGTGGGACATGCCGATCCTCTTCCTGCTGCTGGCGGGACTGCTCGGAGCCGAGTGGGCATACCGCCGCAAGAGGGGATTGGCGTGAGGGCGATGTCGGCTGGTGCGGCGCCGGCGGCGGGCGCCCCGCGGGACGGAGCGGGCCCGGCGCCGGGCCGATTACGGTCGGGCGTGCCCTTGCCGCGGGCGGCCCCGTGGGCCATCGCGGCAGCGACCCTGTTGCCGGCCGCGGCCCACGCGCAGAACACCCACATTCTGCTGGTCTCGGGGCTCGGCGGCGACCCCGAGTACACCGAGTCCTTCCACGGCTGGCTCAGCCGCTTCGCCGACGCCGCCACCGAAAAGTACGGCGTGCCCGCCGAGCGGATCGTCTACCTCGGCGAGGACCCGGACCTCGATCCGACCCGCATCCGGGCGCGCTCCACCGCCGAGAACCTGCGCACGGCCTTCGCCGACCTGGCTGGGGCCATGGAGCCCACCGACAATCTGGTGGTGCTGCTGGCCGGACACGGGAGCTTTCGCGACGGGACCGCCCGTTTCAACATCCCGGGCCCCGACATCACCTCCGAGGAGATGGGCGTCCTGCTCGCCCCGCTCGGCGACCGCCGCATCACCTTCATCAATACCGCGAGCGCGTCGGGGCCGTTCATCGAGGCGCTGTCGGGGACGAACCGCACGATCATCACGGCGACCCGGAGCGGGCGCGAGCGCAATCTCACCCGTTTCGGCCTGTACTTCGTGGACGCGTTCGCGGACGACGGCGCCGATATCGACAAGGACGCGCGGGTGTCGATGCTGGAGGCCTTCAACTACGCGCTGCGAGAGGTGGAGCGGGAGTACGTTGGCGACCGGCGGCTCCTCACCGAACATGCCATGCTCGACGACAACGGCGACGGCGAGGGCAGCCGTGAACCGGGCGGGCCCGAGGGTGACGGATCGCTCGCGAGCACCGTCTTCCTGATGTCGCTGGGAGGTGCGGACGCCGACGAGGCCGTGACCGCCGAGCTGCGGACCCTCTACGAGGAAAAGGCCGAGATCGAGGGCAGGATCGCCGACCTGCGGCGGATCAAGGAACGGATGCCGCTGGAGCGCTACGAGGACGAGCTCGAGGCGCTGCTCGTGGAGCTGGCGCTGAAGAACCGGGAGATTCGGGCCGCGGGGGGCGGGACGGAGGGACCGGGCTGAGGGCGATGCGCTTCGCGGGGAATCGCTTCGGCAGGGCAGCCGTGCTGGCTGTGGTGGCCGCGCCGTTCGCGCTGACCGGGGGCGCGGTGCAGGCCCTGCGCATTGAGGCCGCGCCGCAGGATCCCGCCGGGTTCGCGGCGTTGCGGACCGGCGCGTACGACGAGGCCGTGCGGCTGTTGCGGGCGGAGGCGCTCGAGGGGAACGCGGCCGCGCTGTCCGGGTGGGTGACGGCGCTGCGAGAGACCGGGGACTACGAGGGCGCGGTGAGCGCAGCCGGGCAGGGGGTGGAGCGG
>VXLT01000362.1 GCA_009841475.1 Gemmatimonadota bacterium | reverse complement strand
TTTGGTGGGGGGTGTGTTTTTTTTTATACTCGCCGTGGGACCTACCTCGCGCTCCTTTCTCGGCGGGGGGGGGGCCCGCCGCCCCGCCCCCGGGGGGGGCCCCCCGCGACTGGGACCGCTTCCGCTCGCTCTTCGCTCCCGGCGCCACCCTGAGTCCGGTCGGCCGCTCGCCCGGCGGCGCCTACGGACGTGGCGTCATGACCCCGGACGAGTACGCCGAGAACTCGGGCGCCTGGCTCGAACAGAACGGCTTCCACGAGGTCGAGATCAACCGTGTCACCGAGCAGTACGGGGTCATCGCGCACGCGTTCAGCACCTACGAGTCGCGCAGGCTGGAGACGGACCCGGAGCCCTTCGACCGCGGCATCAACTCCTTCCAGCTGCTGAACGACGGCACCCGCTGGTGGGTCGTGTCCATCTACTGGCTGGGGGAGAGCCCCGACCACCCGATCCCGGCGCAGTATCTGCCTGGGGGCGGTCGGTGACCGCCGGGGCGCCTTGGCTTGCCCCGCTCCCCCGGGCCGTATTACCTTGGTATTACAATCGAAACCCGGGGGGAGACAGCGGACCGAGCCGCCATGGCCACAAGAACCGTAAGACTGGACGACGACGCCGAGGCCACGCTGCGTGACCTGCAGAGGCGCACCGGCCAGTCGATTTCAAATGTCATGCGAAGGGCGCTGCGGGCCTACTCGGCCGAACTCGACGCGGACGTTCGGTTGCGGCCCGCCGAGGTGTACGAAAAACTCGGCCTGCCCGGAGAAGGAGGATACGCGCTTGCCCCGGCGGTTCGCGCCAAGGAGGCCCTGGCGGAGATCATTCGCAAGAAGCACTCCCGGTGATCCTGGTCGACGCCGGCCCCCTGGTGGCCCTGTTCGATGCGAACGACCACCAGCACGACCGGTGTCGCCGGATCCTGCACGAGCTGGACGACGAGCTTCTCACCACTACACCGGTTCTTGGCGAAGCCTTTCACCTGCTCAGGCCTGGAAGCCCCGGTCCGCCGAAGCTGATGGACTTCATCAGACACGGTGGCCTCGGGGTATGCCCTTTGGATGACCAGGGTCTGGGCCGCTGCTTCGAACTCATGATGCGATACGCCGACCTGCCAATGGACTTCGCGGACGCCTCGATCGTCACCGCCGCCGAGCAGACGCGATCCGACAAGGTGTTTACCCTGGACCGGAGCGATTTCACCACCTACCGGATCCGGCGCGGTTATCACCGGGTCCCCTTTACGATCATCGGCGACACGGGAGGGCCACGCGTCGTCCGGGAATGCATGTCGGTGGAGGAATCGGCGGCTGCTCCTTGACCCTGACGCAACGTTAGGGTTACCCCTACTTCGATGCAACGAGACACTCGTCAACGCCGGGCGATCCGCCGCGTGTTCCTGAACGCGGGGCGTCCTCTCACGCGTGAGGAGGTCCTCAAGTACGGCCAGCGGATCGTGCCGTCACTCGGGGTGGCGACCGTCTACCGGAACGTCAAGATCCTGGCTGGCGAAGGATGGCTGTCGGAAGTCGAGCTTCCGGGTGGCGGGCTTCGGTACGAGTTGGCCGACCGGCCGCATCACCACCATTTCCTCTGCCGCTCCTGCGATCAGGCGTTTGACGTCCATCGGTGCCCGGATGAGGTCGAGGCGCTGGCGCCCGACGGCTTCGAGGTCGACAGCCACGAACTGATTCTCTTCGGTCGTTGCGCGGCGTGTACGTGACAGGCCAGTTGGCGAGGGCTGTGGATTAACCCCCCTTGTTCCTTATCGATAAGTCGTTATCATTACGGCTCAAGCGCGCGCATCCCCCTTCTGGGGCCTCGCGCGGTCCAGGAAGCGGCACGGGAGAGTCGATGACCCACTGGGTTGATCCGGCGCGGATCCGGGGGCGCATGCGCTCGCTCACCGGAATCGCCGTCGCCCTCTCGGTCCTGGTCGTCTCCGTCGCGGAGGCCTCCCACTCGCATGAGGGCGAGGCCGAGTCGGCTGCGGAGTGTCCCGTATGCCAGGTCGGGAAGACACCCAGCCACACGTTTGGATCGTCCATGCCGGGTCTCACCGTCCCGAACCTGTTTCGGGCTCCGGCGATCGCGGGACACGGGCCGGCCCCCGCGGCCCTCCACGTCTCTCCCCACCGGAGCCGCGCTCCCCCCCTCTTCGTCTCTCTGTAGCGAGAAGTCCGCCAGGCCGACCGACCCCGGTCAGCCAAAGACTTGTCTGCGGTTGCGCCGCCGGCGCAGCCCAACAGGAGACAATCATGCCGTCAACCGGCTCTTCCATCGCGATATTCCGACGTTTTCCCGTCCCCCTTCTCCTCCTCGGGATGATCCTCGCAGGCGTTCCGGCACCCTCCGCCGCAGGCTCGACACCCGTCGAGCCGCAGGCAGCAGACACCATCGACCACGTAGCGGGGCTCGTCCGGTCGGCAGACACCGGGACGCCTCTCGCGGGCGCGATGGTGATGGTCGTGAGCACGGGCGGCAGCGCAATCACGCACGGCGACGGGTCGTTCCGCATCGCCGTGCCGGATGCCGAGCGGTTTCGGCTCCGGGTCGATCGCCTCGGGTACGCGGCGGTTGCTGTCGATGTCCGACCGGGAGAGATGGCCACTGTCGATCTCGAGGTGGCCGCCATCCCGTTGCCGGACGTGGTCGTCACGGCGGTCCTGAGTCCCACGGCCGCGAACGAAACGATTCGGCCTTCCGCCGTCTTCGCGCAGGAGAAGCTGCAGCGGCACCTGGCGGGAACCGTTGCGCAGACGGTTGCGTCGGTTCCGGGGGTAGCTGTGACCAGCATGGGGCCGGGCACGTCCCAACCGGTAATCCGCGGCCTGGGCGGAGACCGGATCCTCATGCTTGAAGACGGCCAGCGCGTGGGTGACGTCGTCAACAGCGGCGCGGACCATGCTACGGCGCTCACCCCTTCCTCGGCCCGGCGGATTGACGTGATTCGGGGACCAAGCGCGATTCTCTACGGTAGCAGCGCGCTCGGCGGGGTGATCAACGTAGTTCGGGACGAGGTGCCCCTCGCGGTGCCTTACCGCGCGACCGGCTTCACTTCGCTCCAGGCGCAGACGGCGACTCGCGCCTTCGGAGGGAGTAGCCAGGTAACGGTCGGAGTCACCGAGCACATCCCTTTTCGCGTCGAGGTATCGAGACACCAGGGAGGGGATTTGCGGACGCCCATCGGGAGGCTTGCGGGAACCCAGACCGACACGTGGAGCGTGGCGGCCGGGACTTCGTGGGTGGACGACTGGGGCTACGCGGGCGGTGCGTTTCGCTTCTACACGAACGACTATGGGGTCCCCGGAGGATTTCTCGGCGGCCACACGAACGCGGTACGCACGGAGCAGGAGCGGGCCGCAGGTCGATTCCGCAGCGTCATCCGGCCGGGGCGAGGCTTCGAGGCAATTGAACTCGATGCGGGCTATACGTGGTACCGGCACAACGAGTGGGAGCCCCCGGACATCCTGGGAACGCTGTTCGAGCGCCAGATCGCGAGCGGGGAGGCACGGGCGCGGCACGCCGGGTGGGGGCCGTTCGCATCGGGCGCCGTCGGAGCGAGGGTCTCGTGGGAGCAATTCGGATTCGGGGGCGCGCTGTACTCCCCGAATACCCGGCGCAGAACGCAGGCCGCGTATGTCCTCGAGGAGATCCGGCTCGATCCGGTCCTGATCGAGGCCGGGCTCCGCTACGATCGGGTCGACCTGGAACCGAACAGGGAGGAGCTGTCCGACATCGGGCACATCCGCGCACGTTCCTTCAGCGCGGTCTCCGGATCGCTGGGCGCACTGCTGCGGGTGACGGGGCAGTTCACCCTGGGAGCGAGCGTGGGGCGGGCCTTTCGCACCCCGGATGTACACGAACTCTACTCGGAGGGGCCGCACCTCGCGGCCAATTCATTCGACGTCGGCAACCCCTCGCTCGGGACGGAAACCGGACTCGGAATCGACGTGTTCGGACGTCTGACGAGGCAACGCCTCAGCGCCGAGGTGACGTGGTTTCGAAACACGATCGCGGGCTACATCTTTCCGCAGGCGACCGGGAAGCTCAGCCGTGTACTGCTCCCCGTCTATCAGTTCGTGGGCGAGGACGCGCTTCTGACCGGCTTCGAGAGCCAGCTCGGGTGGTCGATGCTGGCCGGATTCAAGCTTGAGGCCGCCGCGTCGTTCGTGCGCGGCACGATCCGCGACACAGACGAACATCTCCCTTTCATGCCCCCGCTACAGGGTCGCCTTGCGATCGGCTATTCACCGGTGGACTGGTTCGTGGAGGCCGAGGCCCGGATGGCCGGGAGCCAGGAACTGACCGGGCGGTTCGAGCGACCTACCGATGGATACGCGGTCCTTGGCCTCTCGGGCGGCTTGCGCCTCACCATCGCCGGGCGACTGCACGTCGTGTCGCTCCACCTCGAAAACCTCGGCGATACCGAATACCGCAACCACCTCTCCCGCGTGAAGGAGATCATGCCCGAGGCCGGGAGGGGCCTGGGTGCCACCTACCGGGTCGTGTTCTAGCATGCCTGCGCGCGACTCATCGCTTACGGGTGAAGCGATGACGAAAGAAGCCCGGTCATTCGACATCATCATCGTCGGCGCCGGGGCTGCGGGTATCGGTTTTGGGGTGACGCTGCGCCACCTCGGGATCGAGAACTTTGCGATCCTCGACCGCGCCGCCGTCGGTGCCTCATTCCTGCGTTGGCCCCGGCAAGCGCGCTTCATCACGCCGTCGTTCGCCAGCAACCAGTTCGGCCTGCTGGACCTGAACGCAGTCTGTCTGGACACCTCGCCGGCCTTCTCGGTCGGCGTCGAGCACCCCGCGGGGGTGGAGTACGCTCACTATCTGCGGGGGGTTGCGGAGCATTTCGAATTACCCGTTGAGACCGGGATCGACGTTCTCTCGATTGCGAGGGAAGCTCGACACAAGCGGTTTCGGGTAGAGACGAGTCGCGGCGACTTCCGTGCGAGGTTCGTGGTCTGGGCGGGCGGCGAAATGCAGTACCCGCGGACCCACGGCTTCCCCGGTACCGAGCATTGCCTGCACTACGCCAACGTGACCTCCTGGGACGATCTCGCAGGCGGCGAAAGGTGCATCATCGGCGGTACCGAGAGCGGCGTCGACGCCGCCGTCGCCCTGGCCGCCGCCGGTCGGCAAGCCGTCGTCTTCGACCGCGGGGAGCCGTGGAATCGAAGAGGCTCGGACCCCAGCCAACACCTGTCACCGTTTACGCGGGCGCGCCTGATCCCGGCTTTTGACTCGGGCCGGGTTTCGCTGCGCGGCGGCTGTACCGTCACCGGCGTCCGCCGCAATGGCAACGGCTATCAGTTGGCGCTCGAGGACGGCGACGTCGTGAACTGCGCCGAGCAGCCGATCCTGGCCACCGGATTCGTCGGTTCGGCAAGCCTCGTTCGCTCGTTGTTCGAATGGCGGGACGAGTACTTTCCGTTGCTGACGGAAAACGATGAGTCCACCGTGACGAAAGGGCTCTTCCTGGTTGGGCCGCAGGTGCGCCATGGCGATCTCATCTTCTGCTTCATCTACAAGTTCCGGCAACGTTTCGCCGTCGTGGCCAACCAGATCGCCGGCCGTCTGCAAGTGAGCACGGAGGCGCTGGAGTCGTACCGCCGCTATGCGATGTACCTCGACGATCTGTCGTGCTGCGCGGGTGAGTGCGCTTGTTGAATGGGCCGTGACATGCCCCGGACGCAGGTTTGCCTGGTGCGCTCCGTTCCTGGACCATTCCTGGCGCTGCTGCTGCTGTTGGCGCCCGCCTGGGCCGCGGTCGCCGCCGCCACCCGTCTCGCGGAGCGCATCGACTCCTGGGTCCGCGCCCTGACCGATCCGCTGGCCGGGTTGCTGACGAGCTGGCCGCAGCCGTTTGCGGAGATCCTGGCCGGCGACTACGGCTTTGTCACGATGGGGCCGCTGCTGCTTGTGTGGGCGACCCCGGTGGTCGTGTTCCATGCGCTGCTGATGGGAGCGTACAAGGCGAGCGGCCTGCTCGATCGCCTGACAACCGCCATGAATCCGTGGCTGCGGCCGTTCGGCATGACGGGCCGGGAGTTGGCGCGGGTCGTGATGGGTTTCGGCTGCAACGTGCCCGCCGTCATTGGCGCGCGCTCGTCGCCGGCTTGCGCGCGGGGTGCATGCGTCTCGGCCATTGCTTTCGGTTCAGCGTGTTCGTATCAGCTGGGAGCCACGCTGGCGGTCTTCGCCGCAGCGGCAAGACCCGAGTTGATCGTTCCCTACCTGCTCTATCTTGGCGCCACGACGCTCGCCTACTCCCGCCTCGTTGCGCCGCGAGCGGCTCGTTCTCCCTCGAATCCAATGTTGACTGAGGGCCGGGTCGTGTTGACCTGGCCGCGCCCGCGGACCGTCTGGCTTGAGACTCAAGGTGTTGTTCAGGAGTTCTTTCGCCGGGCCTTGCCGGTCTTCCTTGTGATCACGGCCGCCGCTTCCCTGTTGCATTGGCTGGGCGCGCTGCAAGCTGCGTCGGCCGTCGTCGAGCCGGCCATGGCCGCCTTTCGATTGCCCTCGGAGGCGGCACTGGCGGTGGTCCTGGCGAGCGTGCGCAAGGACGGCATCCTGCTGCTAGCGGAACCGGGAGTTGCCGCAAGCCTCAGTGCCGTTCAGCTGTTGACGGCCGTCTACCTGGCCGGTGTGCTGCTGCCGTGCCTGGTTACCTGCTTGACGATTGCGCGCGAGCAGAGCCGGGGATTCGCGCTGCGGTTGGTGGGTCGGCAGGCTCTGGCGGCCACCGGGTTCAGCGCCCTGCTGGCCTGGGGCGGAGCATGGCTGTGAGCCCGATCTCCGGCCCCCGGCGGCGCAAGGGGCAGGAACTGCTCCACCGGCAGTGCTGGAACTGGGGCCGGGACATCGTGCGTCCGGAAGGCAACCTCCTGCTCGAAGCGGGCTTCCTCAAACGACGGCCGCCCGAGGGGGAAGCAGGGTCGAGCTGCTACACGCTCGCGCTACCCGGCGGCTACAGCCTCAGGTTGTGGGGTTTCGGACTCCTGTACGGAACGCCGCGGAAGGGCGGAGTCTACCTTAACCGCTACCGGTTTCGACCCGTCTGGCTGCCATCGGAGGCGATCCATGGGCCGATCTGGAAGCCCGACATGATCCCGGCCGGACAGGCGCCTCCGTCGCTCCGCATCCCGGTTGACCTGAGCGTCGCCGCAATCCGGCGCATTGCGGACTACGAGGAGTGGGCTCTCGCGCGTTGCGGTCTGGAGTATCGTCGCGCCGTCCTGCGCCAATGGAACCGGCCTTCCGGACAACTGCCGCCGCAGACGCTTCCCCAGGCCTGGCGCACACTCGCCGACGCAATCGACCGCCACCGCGGTCCCGAGCTTGAGGAGGAATCGAATTGAACGACCCACGCCTTCCCGTAACCGTACCCTCCGGCTTTCCTGGCGCCGGCAAGACGACGTTGCTCAACCACGCGCTGACCCTGAATCCCGGAGGCCCCTGGTTCGCCGCACTGCCCCTCTGGCGACGCCCCCTTGTTCACTATCGATAACATATTATCATTACTGTCAAGCACTCGCGTCCCCTCTCTCTTGTGGGGAGCGCGACACCTGGCCACGCGGACTTCGTGACCCGAACCGCTGCACGTCCACGTGCTCTGACGGCGGCTGGCCGGGCTCAGCCACGCGCAAGACTCACCACTCCAGAAAACGCAGGGGGACATGAAATGAAGACACTGAGCTACAGAAACTGGCCGTTCGCGGTCCTTGCCGCCTTCGGCCTGGTCCTCGCGGCCTGCGATTCGTCGACCGACCCGGAAGAAGAGCACTACGAGCCCGAAGGTGTGGAGCTCGTGATGGGTGGCCAGGTCATCGCGTCGTACGACGGCGACACACAGAGCTGGACCGGGGAACTCGAGGTCGATGTCGGTGAAGAGACGCCGCACATCTCGGTCCGCTTCGTGGATCACGACGGCGACGCAATCCCGTTGGGAGACGACACATACCTGGAAGTCGAGATCGAAGACGAGTCGATCGCCGAGTTCGAGCAGGACACACCGGGGGAGTTCGGGGGCCATCTGCACGGCCACATGGAGGGCGATACCGACGTGACGTTCATGCTCATGCACGGTGCCGTCGGGTCGGGGCACGCCGACTTCGTTACGAGACCCGTGCACGCGCACGTTCACGATCACGACCACGGCTAGCTGAGATGGAAGGGCTCTCTGTCGAGTAGAGGGTCTCGTTGTCTGTCACAGCGAGAGGGGAGTGATATCGCAGTTGTCCCGGACTCTCGGCGTAGCCGTGACGCATCTCAGCCTGATGTGGCGCGATCGGCGCTTGCTCTGGCTCGCGCTCTCGGTCCTGCTACTCGTCGGCGCTTCGGTCGCGACGAACGCGGCCCGTTTGTCTTCCCAGGCCGAGGAGCGGCGCGCCGTCGCCGAGGAGGAGGCTCTGCTCTGGGACAGCCAGGGAGTGATCGATCCTCATGACGCCGCCCATGTGGGCCGCGCCGTGCCCGCACCGGTGCGGCCGCTGGCGGCATTCGATCCGGGACTGTCCGACTTCGTCGGTACATCGGTGTTCATCGAGGGCCATGCGCAGAACCCGGCCCGGCACAGGCCGATCGAGGGAGGCGCCGCCCTCAGCCGCT
>VXLT01000203.1 GCA_009841475.1 Gemmatimonadota bacterium | reverse complement strand
CGACGACGAGGAATGGCAGCGCCATTTCGAGGAGGAGCAACGCAGAGCGGTGCTTGTGGAACTCGGAAAAGTGAAGTGAACATGACAATTCGTAAAGTTCTCTTGACATTCCGAACGCGTGAGCACCGCGGTCCAGCGCGAGTGCATCGCCGCTCGAATGCCGGGGGGATTTCGTCCACGGGCTGCCAGGCCCCCGGCAAGCGTCGGCCCCCCTACCCCGGCATCCTCCTGAACAGCCGCAGCACCGACACGAACGCCAGCGCATACATCACAGCCCCCAGCAGGAACGGCGCCCCCGGCAGCTCGACCGGCGCGCCCGGCGAGGTGAAGTAGCTGAAGAGCCCGGCCGTGAAGATCAGGGGCGCGGCGATGCTGGTCAGGCTCATGAGCGACTGGATGCCTCCCTGCACCTTCCCCTGGTCCTCCGGCGGGACCACGCCCGCGACCATGCTCTGGATCGCGGGGCCCGCCACGCCCCCGATCGATCCGAAGACGATGAACGCGAACAACATCCAGCTGGCGGTGGCCAACCCGTACCCCAGATAGGTGATCACCGCCACCACCAGCCCGTAAAGAATCGCGCGGCGCTCCCCCAGCCGCTTGACGACCGGGCGCACCAGTCCCCCCTGGACGATCGCCGCCATGATCCCGACGAGCATCAGCGACAGGCCGTTCATCTGCTCGTCCCATCCGAACTTGTGGCCCGTGAAGAGCACCCAGACCGTTTCGAGCCCCCGCTGCGCCAGCACGACGAAGACGAACACCGCGGTCAGGCCGGCCACCAGCGGGTAGGAGCCCAGCACGAAGAGGCTGCCGACGGGGTTCGCCTTCTTCCAGCTGAAGGCGCTGCGCTTCTCCGGCGGCAGCGACTCCGGCAGGACGAAGAACCCGTAGAGCCAGTTCACCAGCGCGAGCCCCGCGGAGACGAAGAACGGGAGGCGGAGGTCGACCCCCCCGAGGAACCCGCCGAGGGCCGGGCCGAAGATGAACCCCAAGCCGAAGGAGACGCCGATGAGCCCGAAGTTCCTGGCCCGGTCTTCCGGCTTCGAGACATCGGCGATGTACGCATTGGCGGTGGTGATGCTCGCCCCCATCACCCCCGCGATCAGGCGTCCGACGAAGAGCCAGCCCAGGGTGGGCGCGAACCCCATGATGATGTAGTCCACACCGAGCCCGAAGAGCGCAATCAGGATCACCGGCCTGCGCCCCACGCGGTCCGAAAGCGACCCCAGCACCGGCGCGAACACGAACTGCGTGAGCGCGTACGTGGACGCCAGCACGCCGAACCAGCGCCCGGCCATCGCGGTGCTCCCTCCGGCGAACTCCTTGATCAGTTCGGGAAGAATGGGGATGATGATCCCGATCCCCAGCACATCGATGAAGACGGTGATGAGGATGAAGATCATCGCGGCCTTGCGGCCCTGTCCGCGTGCCATCACACCAACCCTGACCCGGGGGAACCGCGCTGCGGAGCGCCGGTCTCGCAGCAGAAGCGCATAATCTATGGACTTCGAGGCATTCGAGAGAGAGGCGCGCCAGGTCTACGAGGCGATCCCGCCGCGCTACCGCGAGGGCGTGGACGGGCTGACCGTGCACCGCAGGCCGCTCCATCATCCCCGCTTCGCCGGGATCTACACGCTGGGGGAATGCGCGACCGAGTCCTACCCGTCGAACTGGGAGGGGCCCGAGACGGTGCGGTCGGTCGTCCACCTCTACTGGGGGTCGTTCCAGGCGCTGGCCGGCGTGAACCCCGCCTTCGACTGGGCGGAGCAGATCTGGGAGACGCTCACCCACGAGATCCGCCACCACCTGGAGTCGCTCGCGGACCGCGACGACCTGGGCGGCGTCGACTACGCGATGGAGCAGGCCTTTCAGCGCGACCGGGGGCTCGACTTCGAACCGCACTACTACCGGCACGGGGACCGGATCGGGCCCGGAGTCTACGCGGCCGAGGACGACGTGTACATCGAGCAGCACTGGAAGCCGGGGGACTTCGCGCGGGCGGAGACGATCCGGTTTGCCTGGGCGGGCAGGAACTACGAGATCGGCCACCCGGTGGAGCTGGGGGACATCCACTTCATCCGGATCGTGGAGGGGATTCCGGCGCCGCCCTTCCTGGAGCTGGTGCTGGTGCGGCGGGAGTCATGGGTGACGCGGGCGTTGCGCGCGCTGCGGCGGACCGGGATGGATGTCTACGAGTCGGACGCGGTGGCGGTGGAGGCGGAAGCCGAGTAAAGCGGACACGACATTATGTAAGGTCCACTTGTCAATCCGAGCTCAGCATCCCAGGCAGCGGTGGTTGTTCCTCGATCCCAGCTTTTCCAGGAGCGCGACGGTGGCCGGGAAGGGTTGCACACGCTGGATCGGCCCGTTGGCCATGTCGGCGACCGTCTGGCCGCGGCGGTTCAGGGCGGTGACGTCGGCACCGTGGTCGATGAGGTAGAAGATCATCTCGATGTCGCCCCGGGAAGCGGCGTGGTGGAGCGGGGTGGAGGCGTTGGCGTCGCGCGCGTTGACGTCGGCGCCGCACTCCTCAACGAGGTAGCGCACCGCGGCCATCCAGTTGCCGGGGACGTGACGGTGGGCGTTGCCTGCGAAGGACTGGCCGTAGCCGACACCCGACGCCGCGTGTATGGGGTGGATCGACGGTCCGCCGCTCGGCACCGGAGGCAAGCCGGAGGGGTCCAACTCCGGTTCCCCCTCCGCGTCTTCCTGCGAAGCCTGGCGGCGACGGCGCTGGGGAGGCTTCATGGTCGCGATGCCCGGGTCGGCGCCGTGCTCCTTGAGCAGCTGCATCGCGTCCACGTCGAGTGCGTAGGCGGCCCGCCAGAAGGGGGTGGCGCCCTTGAGGTTGATGCCGCTGCCGCGCAGCACGCCGAAGGTGTACTCCATGTACCAGAGGTGACTGGCGAGGCGGGCGTTGGGGTCGGCTCCGGCTTGCAGGAGCGCTTCCATCAACTCCAGGTAGGTGGCGTGTTGGTGCAGGTGTTCGGTGGGGTGAGAGTATGATGCCCTCGGTGCCCACTGGCGTTCGAGGACCGCGTAGAGGGGGGTCGTGCCCGCCTGGCTGGCCAGGTTCGGGTCGGCGCCGCGCTCGAGGAGGACCGCCGCGAGGTCGAACTGGCCGTTGACGGCGGCCATGAGGAGGGGGGTGGTCCGGTCGCCGGCCGACGGCTGATTGATGTCGGCGCCCCCGGCGAGCAGCGCCAGCGTAACCTCGGTGTGACCCTGCCGGACCGCGTGAAGGAGCGGCGTGAGCCCGCCCCAGCCGCCGACCGTTTGTGCGTACGAGAGGGGGCGGGGTTCTTCCTTTTCTTCCGAGGGTGACTCGTCCTCCGCCGGGGAGTCCTCGTCGGCCCCCTCCCCACCGGTCCCCTCTTCGCCGGGCTCCACCTCGGTCGCGGCTTCCACCGTATCCGGATCTTCTCCCGCCTGGCCTGCCACCTGTCCTTCCTGATCCGCCAACTGCCCTTCCTGCTCGGGCTGCTCTTCCTCCCCCTCCTCCTCTTCCGCATTGTCGTCCGCCGGGTCGGGCACGTCCGGCCAGCGGCGCTGGATCTCCCGCGCGGCCTCGATCGCGGCCTGGACCTGGCTCGGCGTGGGCCGCCAGTCGGGGCCCCCGCCCTCCTTCTCCCTGAAGGCGGCGATGAACTCGTTGAGCCGGCGCTCGGCGGCGGCGTCGGCGTCGGCCTGCTCCTCGACGTCGATCACATGCGCGGGTAGCGAAGGATCGGCACCCGCCGCCAGCAGCGCTTCGACCGCCGCGACCCGGTTGGCGGCCGCGGCGAAGATCAGCGGCGTCTGGCCCCACGCCGATTCCCGCGCGTTCACGTCGGCGCCGGCCGCGGCCAGCACCTCGATCACGCGGGGATCGCCCGACGCGGCGGCCAGGTGGAGCGCCGTGGCGCCCGAGTTCGTGGTGGCCGCGCCCGGGTCGCTGCCCGCCTCGAGGAGCATCCCGACCACGGCCGCGCTCGCGGTCCGCGCCGCCAGATGGAGCGGCGTGTAGTGCCCGATCCTCGTCCCGGCATCGACCCGCGCACCGGCGTAGAGGAGCACTTCGCAGAGCGGCGCGTCGCCGCGCTCGGCCGCCCAATGGAGCGCGGTCATACCGTCCCCTTGCGGTGCGTTCACATCGGCGCCGTCGCGCAGGAGGCGGCGGACGGCGTCGAGATCGCCCCGCTGGGCTGCGTCGGCGACGGGGGAGGCGGCGCGGGTGACCGGTGGGTCGGCCGGAGGGACCGGGGAGTTGGCCACGAGGACGGGTGAGTCGGCCCGAGGGATCGACATGTCGACCGCAGGGACCGGCAAGTCGCGCGTGGTGACCGGCAACTCGGACGCACCGTCGACCCCAGGCGCACCGGCAACCCCGGCCACAAACGGAACCACCATCGCCACCAAGGCCCCGCAGACAACCCGCGCGGCCATCGAAGCACCCCCGCCGGCCCGGCGAATCATGCCGCCGCCCAGCCCATCACGCCCACGAAAACTCCCCGGTCGAGTCCCCGAACCCCGCCAGGTCATCGTGCCCCAGCCGGTGCAGCAGCGTCGTGAACACGTTCGCCATCGGCGTCCCCGCCTCCGCCTTCAGGTGCACGCCACCATCCAGCTGGCCGTTCGCGCCGCCCATCAGCACCAGCGGGCAGCGGCGGTGGTTGTGCAGGTTGGCGTCCCCCATCGGCGAGCCCCAGACGATCATGGAGCGGTCGAGCAGGCTGGCGTCCCCGTCCATCGTCTCTTCCAGCCGCTTCAGGAAGTAGGCCATCTGGCCGGTGCGGTACTGGCAGATCTTGTTGAACTCCATGATCGCCCGCTCCCTGCCGCCGTGGTGCGACGCCGGATGAAAGCCCCGCTCCGAGCCGCTCTCGGGGAAACGGCGATTCGACGCGTCGCGGCCGGTCTTGAACGCGACCACCCGGGTCGTGTCGGTCTCGAAGGCGAGCACCTGCAGGTCGAACATCAGCCGCATGTGCTCGGAGAATGAATCCGGCACCCCCGGCGGCGCCCCCGGCAACTCCCGCGGCTCCCCGCTGGTGTTGCGCGCCTCGATCCGCTCGATCCGGCGCTCGATCTCGCGCACGCTCTCCAGGTAGCGGTCCACCCGGCGGCGATCCTGCGCCCCCAGCTCCCGCCTCAGCCCGGCGACCTCCTCGGCCACCCAGTCCAGGATGCTCCCGTGTGTGCGCCGCCGCCGCGCCCTCTCCTCCGCGCTGCCCCCCGCCCCGAATAGCATGTCGAATGCGGTGCGCGGGCTGCGAATCATCGGCAGCGGGTCCGTCGGCGACGCCCAGCTGATCGAGTCGGTGTAGGAGCACGAGTAGTTGTAGTCGCACCCCCCGCCCTTGTCGGTCCGCTCGATGCACAGTTGCAGCGACGGAAGCACCGTCTCCTGTCCGAAGCGCTGCGCGTGCAGCTGATCGAGCGAGGTGCCGCAGAAGATGTCCGATCCCTGGGTCTGTTTCGGATGCGATTGCGTCAAGAACACCGCACTGGAGCGGAAGTGGTCGCCGCCCACCTCCTGCGCCTCGAACGCCTCCGCCATCCGCACATCTGTGTTGCTGATGATGGTCAGCTGGTCGCGCCAGGGCTCCAGCGGCTTGAGGACGTTGGCGTCGGTCAGCTCGAAGTCGCGTCCGACTGCGGCAGGGGCGAAGAGATGCTGCGTTGCGCCCCATTCGTTACACCCGGCGACCCCGTGGACCTCCTCGATGCAGATGAGCCGGGTGGGCTGGTCGGCGGCTGCTGCGGTGCCAACTCCAGCCCCGGCCGTGGCCCCCGCCCGCACCCGCCCCGCCGGGAACATCGCATCCAGCAGCGGCAACGCCACCGTGGCACCCGCGCCCCGCAGAAACGTCCGGCGCGCAACCGCTCGGCCCGTCAGAAAGTGCATCTGCTCGCTCCCTTGCTATCGCCGGCCATCCGGGCTGGAAGCCACCGGCGCCTGCTTCATCCGGAACCCATCGCTCGTCACCACCCCGATGATGAACGACGACAGCCGGTAGTCATTCTCAGACGCCTCCGCCGCAATCGCGCGGATCGCGGGCTGGTCCCTGTAGTCTATCCCCCGCCCCACGGCGTACGCCATGAGGCTTTCGGTAAACTCGCGCACCAGCGGGACCGGCCGCTTCAGCAGCACGCGGGACAGGTCCGCCGGTGTCTCGATCTCGGTCCCGTCGTAGAAGGTGCCGCGCGTATCGAGTTGGGCCCCGTCCTCGCGCATCCGCCACTTCCCGGTCACGTCGAAGTTGTCGAGCGCCAGCCCGATCGGGTCGATGAAGTTGTGGCACGAGCGGCAGGTGGGGTGCTCGCGGTGCATCTCCAGCCGCTCGCGGGTGGTCAGCGGCTTGCCGTCCCGCGCGCCCTCGGTCTCCTCCAGCTCGGGGATGCCGGGCGGCGGCGGGGGCGGCGGCGTGCCGAGAAGCACCTCCATCACCCACTTGCCGCGCAGCACCGGCGACGTGCGGTTCCCCAGCGACGTCTGCACCAGGGTGCTCCCGTGCCCTAGGACGCCGCGGCGCCGGTCGTCGGGGTAGGACACGCGCCGGAACGCCTCGCCGTGCACCCCCTCGATCCCGTAGTGACGCGCCAGCCGCTCGTTCACGAAGGTGTAGTTGGCGCGGTAGAGGTCGAGCAGGCTCCCGTCCCCACGCACGAGATCGTAGAAGAAGAGCTCGGTCTCGCGCCGCATCGCGCCGGCCAGCTGTCGGCTGTAGTTGGGGAAGCGGAAGGCGTCGGGGCTGACCTTCTCCACATCCTGAAGCCGCAGCCAGAGCGAGGCGAACCGCGTCGCCAGCGCCTCGGAACGGGGGTCCGCGAGCATCCGGCGGGCCTGGGCCTCGACTCCGGCCGGGTCCGCGAGGGCACCGTCGCGCGCCGCCGCCACCAGTTCGTCGTCCGGCGCCGCGCCCCACAGGAAGAACGACAGGCGCGCCGCAAGGTCCTCGCCGGTGAGCGGATAGATCTCCCCGGGCTGCACGCCGGGGGGTTGGCGTTCCATGCGGAAGAGGAAGTGGGGGGATGAAAGGATAGCTTCCAGAGCCGTCCTTATCCCGGCCTCGAATCCGCCGTCCTGGCTGCCGAGGCGGTAGAAGCCGAGAAGGTCGGCCACCTCGTCGCCGCGCGGATCCCGGCCGTAGGCGTCGGCCGCCAGCCGCTCGATGATCTCCCGGGCGCACGGCTCCGCTTCGGCGGCGCTCGTGGGACGGCAGGAGAAGACCCGCCGCCGCGCCGGGAAGTCGGAGACGCCGGTCGGGTTGTGCGGCCCCTCCACCGTCAGGCTCATCAGGTGCGGCAGCGAGGTCTGCCCGTAGCTCGTCTCGGTCCCTGTGAGCGACCAGTCGTTCGGGCGGATCAGGTCTTCATACGGCCCGTCCATCTTGCGGATGAAGGCGGCGGTGAGGCGATGTTCGCCGGCGGGGACCAGCACCGGCTCGGTGCGCACCGGGAACCCCTTGCGGCCCTGGAAGTCGATGTTGCCGCCGTAGCGCACCAGCGCGAGACGCTCCCCGTTCACCGAGATGTCGATGTCGTCGAAACGCTCCCCCCACCCCGACATGAAGGTCATGGAGAAGATGTACTCGCCGTCGGCCGGGAAGGAGTGCAGCACGCTGATCCCCCCGCGCGTGCCGAAGGGGGCGCCGGGGGCGCGCTCCCACTCGTGCTGGGAGACGGAGGGCGGGTTCGTGTAGGTGGTCGACGCGGTCGTCGCGTCCCGGTCGCCGACGGCGCGGCGCGCGACGGCGCTGGCGGCCGACAGGTACGCGTCCATGAGCGTGGCGGACAGGGTCTGCTCGTCCGCGATGTTGTCGAAGCCGCCGCTGATCCGGTCGTCGGGCAGCCACCGGGCGGGGTCGACGGTGAGGCCGAGCAGGTCGTACACGACGCGGGCGTACTCGGCGCGGTTGAGGCGCTGGAACGGCCTCGATCCCACGAAGGGACGGGCCGCGGCCGCCGCGTCCACCGTCTCCTCCAGCGTGCGGGCGAGGGCGGTGAGCGTGTCCCCGGCGGGACGCGCCGCGCCCGGCGGCGGCATCATCCCCGCGCGCAGCTTGCGGATCATGCGCTCGGCGATGTCGGCGTTCTCGGCGGCGCGCGCCACGTCGAAGTCCTCGAGGACGAGGTTGCCGAGCAGGCGGCGCTGGTTGTGGCAGCCGGTGCAGTACTCCTGGACGACTTCGGTGAGGGCGGCGGGGTCGGGCTCGGCCGCGCCGGCGGCAGGCGCGTAGGGGGCGGCATCGGCGTAGCGGGCGGCATCGGCCGCCGGGACAGCCCCGGCGATGGTGGGATGCGTTTGTATGCCAGTGGGATCCGTTTGTACCCCAATGGGGCCCGTTTGTACCCCAGTGGGGGCCATGTGCATACCAGTGGGCCCCACCGCCGCGCCGGCTGCGAGCGCGGCGGCGGCCAGCGCGGCCGCGGCTGCGAATGCCTTCACGGCTGGGGCTTCCCGGAAGATCGGTCCAGAGGGCCGACTCCGGACCGCTGGCTCCGCGGACCCGCCCCGTCCAGGCGGTGCCCCGACCGCCGCTCTCGTAGCGCAACTGCCCTGCGCACCAGCCGCTGCTGGCGCTCGGCGAAGAAGTCCGCACTGCCCCCGGCCGCCGCGACCCACGTGCTGCCCTCCGAGAACGCGCGCGACAGCCACCGCCTCTAC
>VXLT01000312.1 GCA_009841475.1 Gemmatimonadota bacterium | reverse complement strand
GCGGGTGCCAGGGGGCCGGATCGCGACGGAGACGGATGCGGGGGAGGCGAAGTGGCTGGCTGGCGACGCGGAGCCGTCGGCGAGGCCAGCCCCCGGCCCGCTCGCCGTCTCCAAGGTCGACGCCGTCTTCAAGAGCGGCAACCAGACCCGCGATGACATCCCCTCGCACCTGACCGTGGGCGATGACGTGTCGAAAGAGGTCGCGGAGATGTACGTTCACCTGTGCCCGGCCGGGGTGTACGAGCGCGACGGGGACCGGCTGCGCGTGAATGCGCCCAACTGCGTGGACTGCAAGGCGACCGACGTGCTCGGGCCGAGATGGTCGCCGCGCGAGGGGGGGAGCGGGCCGCGGTACCGGCGAATGTGAAGATGCGACGCGACTTCAGAGACGAGAGAGACGAGACGAGAATGAGTGACGAGCGGAGGACGGGTGCGAACGGCGCCGGGAGCGACGCACAGGGGACTTCCGCGGGAAACGCGCCGACGGCCTTTCTCGGCAACCTTGTCGAGGTGCCGGACAGCGGCCCACTATGCCTGACCGGCAGGATCCGGGTGGAGGTGGCCGGCGAGATCGTGGCCGACACGGATGATGTCGCGCTCTGCCGGTGCGGCCATTCGGGGAACAAGCCATTCTGCGACGGATCGCACCGCCGGGTCGGGTTTGACGATCCGGGAGTGATCCAGGGTGGGCGGCTGGTGCCGGGTGGGGAGGAGCCCGCGCCGGACGAACCCGTCCTCATCGTTTGCGCCGCCAACGGGCCACTGCTGGTGCGGGGGCCGCTGACCGTGGTGGCGGCGGACGGGGGGAGGGCACAGGGGACGAAGGGAGCGCTGTGCCGCTGCGGGGCGTCGTCGACGAAGCCGTTTTGCGACGGTACCCACAAGGACACGGGCTTTCAGGCCACGTAGGGGATCGATCATGAAGAGACGAACACCGGCGACTCGGAGATCCACGCTACTCGCCGCCAGCGCGATGTTGGCCGCGGCCGGTTCTGCTGGACCCGGCTCACCCTCTGCCGCGGGACAAACGCTCAGGTACGGCGTCCCATCGCCGCCGACCGCCACCTACCACACGGCCGACACGATCGTGAGCACCGCGAGCATGCCCACCGGAGAAATGGCGACAACCGTTTCGACCCTGTCAACCCTGGTTCTGGATTTTGCCCAGGACCCTGTTGGTCTGCGCGTGACGGGTACCCTGGCAAATCTGGAAGGCACGATGTCGAACCCGATGATGGGTAGCACGCCGCTGCCGGACCTCGATGTCGCCGGCGTCTTCGAGTTCGTGATGGATCACCGTGGCAAGGTGGAGATCATCTCCATGCCCGAATTCCCGGCGGTCGGCATGCAGATGTCGCCCCAGTCGAACATGGTGCAGCCCCTCTTCCCGGCCCTGCCCGATGGCAACCTGGAGCCGGGCACCACCTGGGTCGATACCACCGAGGTGTTCCCGGGTATGCAGTTTGACGCTCTCGAAGCCGCGATGGACGCGAGTTCGACCACCGTAACGTCCTACACACTGGTGGGAGACACAGTGTTCGACGGCCGGACGTTCCTGCACATCGCGGTCGCCGGGGAGGTGGCGATCGAGGGCACAATGGACTTGGGCGGGATGGAGATGGTGCAGAGCATGGCGGGGACATCGAGGGGCCTGCTGCTCTGGGACACGGAGCGAGGGCTTGTCGCATTCGGGCATATCAGCCAGGAAATGCAGGGGACAACCGAAATGGGGGTGATGGGCACCTTCGGCACTACGGTTACCATGTCCTCGCATTTCAGGCTGGACAGGCTGGAGAACTGAGTCCGCGGCCCCGGTTGCCGCGGTTTCCGGATGCAACTGGCGTGGCGTGTCCGATCGCGGCAGTCTATGGTGGGTGTAACCGCGGAGCCGCGGTCCCGTATCTTGGAGTACTGCGCAGAAGGCGTGCGCAGAACAATAAATCGAAGGGAGAGGAATCCATGAACCACGGTAAGCTCATTGCGGTGAGCGGCATCCTGTTGGCCGTCGCCTGCGCCGGGGCGCCCGGCCCCGCCCCCGTCGGGACCTTCGTGACCGGGACCGGCCCCACCACCAGCTTTGCGTACGGTGTGCCGTCGCCCCCGACCGCCCTCTACCACATCGAGGATTCCCTGGTGGTCGGTGTCAGCATGGCAGGGGCCGACTTCGAAACGACGACCATGACCCTCCTGACGATGAACGTGGTGTTCGCCCGCGAACCCACAGGCATCGGGGCGATCGGCAGCGTGGTGGGCTTCGACGTGACTTCGAGCAACTCGCTCACGGGAACACGGGTCGCGGACGCCGACGACATCGATGGCCCGCTCGCGATGATCCTGGGCCGCCAGGGCCACCTGGAAGTCGGAGCGATGCCCTCCCTGGACAGCGCGGTGGCCGACCTGACGCCGTTCCCCGGAATCGCCTTCGACATCTTCCCGCGCCTTCCAGGTTACCCGGTGGGCCTGGGCGGCAGGTGGACGGACACGGTGACCTGGTCCGTTGCGGATGAAACGTCGGAATCCGCCACCCGGACCGCCTTTACCTACACCATCGTGGGCGACACCCTGGTCGACGGCAGGACACTGTTGCACATCGGGGTCGAGGGCGAGGTCTCGATGCAGATGATCGAAGGGGTGGGGGATGCGCTGGCCGACCAGAGACTCACCGGCACGGCCACGGGATACATCCTGTGGGACCGCGTGCGCAGCCTGCCGAAGTTCTCGGAGATCCACCGTGAGCTCGAGGGAACGAACCAGGTGCCCGGTGCAGGAACCGTCCAGATGAGGATCGGCGGAGTGGTGCGGGTCCGGGGGGCGGGCTGAGCCGTAGCGGCGCCGGCCGGAGGTTGACTGAGCGCTCGCAGACGGGGGATTGGGTCTCCTCCCACACCGTCCTGCGTTTTTTCCCGATCGGTAAAATTGTTCAGAAAACTGGACACGAATCTTCCCGATCGGGAAGATTGCGACGAGAAACGGTAAAAATCTTCCCGATCGGTAAAATCCCCAGGACGCCGACCGGGAAGACCTCAATGGTTGCTTTTCGCGTTCCTCGCGATACCCGCGGAGGCTTCGCCGCTCCGCGGGTCTCCTGCGGGTACTCAGGGGGTGTAGACGTACACGACCGGCAGCCTGGAGACATCGGTGATGTTTCTGTCCGTGTGGTGGTAGATGTTCATCCGGCCGGTGCCGCAGTCGCCGAACCGATCACACGACACCGTGCCGATCAGGCCGCTCATGGAGGTTGCTCTCACCTGCGCGCGGAGTGCCGTCCGGTCGATGTGCAGCATGTCGCCTTCTTCCACGGCCACCGCCTCGATCGCCGAGAGGAGGATGGTGGTCGCGTCGTAGGCGTGCGCCCAGTAGGGGGACAGGGGGAAGCCGCCGTGCCGCGCGTCGTAGGCCGCGAGGACCTGCTCGCCGCTGCGGCCGGTCGCCTCGTTGACGTTGGAGCGGAAGTCGGCTTCGGGTCCGGCGAAGTAGATCCCCTCCGACTGCGGCGTCGCGAGGAATTGGCCGACCAGCAGCGCGGCCGCTGAAATCAAGGTCGTTCCTTCCAGCCCGTCGAAGGCTCGCGCCTGGGCGGCAAAGGCCGATCCCTCCGTCACGAACAGCGGGAAGAAGATGGCGTCCGGGCCGGTGGCCGCGAACCCGGCGAGAACATCCGTCATGTCGGTTTGGCCCTTTGCGATTTCAGCCTGGGACGGGACTGTGCCCCCCAGCGCCGAGAACGCATCGGCGAACGCCTCCACGAGGGCGGAGGTGTACGGGTCGCCATCGTGGACGGTGGCCACGCTCCGCAGCTCCAGCCGGTTGTAGACGAAGTCGGAGAGAGCGCGGGCCTGGTGGAGATCGTTGGACGCCGTGCGAAAGTAACCCGGGTGGTGGTCGGCGTTCGGGTTGCCGGCCAGGTCCGAAGTGAGGCGCGGCGAGGTGTTGCTCGGCGAAATCATGACCAGGCCTTCGTCGCTGACGACCGGCGCCGCCGCCACGGCCGCAGCCGAGCAGTTGGTTCCGATGATGCCGGCCACCTTCGGGTCCCCGAGGATTCCCATCGCACCTCCGCGGCCGCCTTCCGGCGAACAGCTGGTATCGACGGGATCGCCCAGCTCCACCTCGCGCCCATGGATGAGTCCCATGTCGGCAGTGGCGAATTCGGCCCCCGCCCGGGACGCGGCCCCCAGCGACGGCGCAACCGTGACCGACAGCAGCATGCGGATCCGTATGGCATCGTCCGCGTCGAGTACGATCCGATCAAGCGGGACGGGTTCGGGCGTTATGGTCTCGGTGCAGCTGGCCGTCGCGAGGACTGCGATCAGGGCGGCGCCGGACAGCTCGAAATGCTTGCGCATGGGGACGGCTCCTTCGTGGTTCAGTCACTCGGACGTGACGGTATTGATTGGTGGAGAATAGCAGCAACACTATGGGGAGCCAAGCGGGACGACGCGGCGAAACGGGCCGGGCTACGACCCCAACGGAACCATGTCAGCCTGGAGATGGACCGTCCCAACATGGCATCGACCCTTGTTCACAATCACGGGCTGCAGGATCCAGGGCTTGTACCCATCCACGGTGACCTCGACACGGTAGGCTCCGGCGCGCTCCGGAGCCCCGACCAGGTGCTGGCGTCGGTCGTCCCACCGCTCCATGGTCTCGTGGTACTGACCCTCGGTGAGCGTCCCGGTCGCCTCCGAGCCGAGAAGATCGCCCGTCACCGAGTCCCGCACTTCGACCTTGACGCCGTATTCGACTATGAGAGTGCAGGCCCCCAGTCCGAAGAGGTCATGGCATCCCTGCAGGGGGAGGGTGCCGAGGAGGAGGGCCAGGATGACGGCGAATTTGCGCATGGTGACTGCGTTGCGGCACATACGAACTCCTTTCAACCGAACCGCGCCCTGGAACAATATGGACGATCGGCCCGGTCACCGATAGCTTGACCTCGCTTCCTAAACCCAACACACGCTCAGGACCCGCTACAGTGACCGGCACTTCAGGTTCAGCTTGCTACGGCAGCGGAACCATACTGGCGGGGACGTGTGGCCTGACCGCCCTTGGGAGCTATCCCTCGCGTTTCGTGAGGACCTTGGGCTGAACACGGCCGGGTTTTCCTTCGAACACCACCTCACGAGGAGATGGCCGATAGACCAGATTTCGTCAGGAGTGTCGGGCTGGAAATGCAGGTCGTGCCTTTCGACCGCCAGGCCCGCGCGCTCAAGGGCCTGCGGCAGAATGTGGCGCCCAAGATCCCGATCAATGAAGAAGACCCTGCTCAAGCCGCTCTTTCGTAGAGAACGGCATCGTCGATCTGGTCGGGTCGGAGACCATAGTCCTCAGTAAGGGCATCGACCGTTTCCCCGGCGTCAATCCGGGAGACCAGCGCCTCAGTTGACACGCCGGATCCGGTGATGGCCGGACGCCCAAAGGAGATCCGCGGATCGATCATGATGGTCTTGGTGCCCTCGAACACACCCGGCGGGAGAGGATAGAGCCTGAAAGGAAGCGCGCTCTCATCCCGATCCACCTGCCTCAGATACCTCGTGAGAATCCGGCGTAGTGCCAGTTGACCCGACTTGGACAATGATATCAGGTGATCGAGACGCTCAAGAAGGACTTCCTGACCGGATGTCCGAAGTTCGCCGCTGAGCAGGAGGCGATCAATCCCGAGAGATTGCTCGGCAAAGGCCAGTGCGTCGCGTACCGCTCCCATCTTGACCCGATGAACGGTGCGGAGTGCACGAAGGATATGCGCTTCGACGAGGTTATTGAATGACAGCCTCCCGCTGGCCCCGGCGGGTGCCGCTATGAGGGGCCGGGAGCCTGCGGATTCCCCTTTGAGGCCAGAACCTCGCCCCAGTACCCAATAGCGGAGCGTCGCCCGTGGAATACCCAGGTAGCGCGCGGCCTCGGGAAAGGTGTAAGCAGGCTGGTCGCGAATGTCGCGCGATTGCAGGAGCGGCTGGTTCATCGGCTGGCGGAAGGTGTGAATCCTGTCGAGTGTCGTGCTCCGGCAATGTGTTGGCGAGGATCGATCATGACCATAGAGTACACAAAGCGGGAGGACAGGGGCAACAGTGATTCTGGTGCCAATGGCCGCTTCCTTGTCCCGCCCACCACGCCTCCGGTAGGTTCACCCCGCCGATTCACCGTTCCCACGCACAGGATCCGCTACCGTGACACACGCTTCAGTTCAGCGACCGGGTTTCGTCAAGCCGCTCTCGCTCGCTCGGCCGCTCGGCCTAGTCGCGGCGCTGCTGGCCGGACTCCCGGCCGTTGCCGACTTCCCTGCGGTTGGCGGGCCGCTCCCGCCAGCCATCGCCCCCATGCTCGGCGCCCCCACCCTCGCCGCCCAGCAAATCGTCCTCGACTCGGCCTTCCTGGCCGGCTACTCCTGGCGCAACCTCGGCCCGGATCGCGGCGGCCGCTCCATTGCCACCTCGGGCGTCGTGGGCCGCCCCCAGGAGGCCTACTTCGGCGCCACCGGCGGCGGCCTCTGGAAGACCACCAACGGCGGCGAGGACTGGTTTCCCGTCACCGACTTCCAGATCAACTCGGCGTCGGTCGGCGCGGTCGCGGTGGCCGAGACCGACCCCGATCTCGTCTTCATCGGGATGGGGGAGACGTGCATCCGCGGTAACATCCTGCCGGGCGACGGCGTCTACCGCAGCCGCGACGCGGGCGCGACCTGGGAGCACATCGGCTTCTCGGAGTCCCACGGCATCTCCACGATCCGCATCCACCCGACCGATCCCGACATCGTCTACGTCGCGTCGTTCGGGAAATACGGGGTGCCGAGCGAGGAGCGGGGCGTCTTCAAGTCCACCGACGGGGGCGACACGTGGGAGCGCATCCTCTTCCGCGACGCGCGCACCGGGGCGATCGACATCGCGCTCGACCGCAACGACCCGAACGTGATCTACGCGGCGCTCTGGCAGGCCTTCCGCAAGGAGTACACGATGTCCTCCGGCGGGCCGGGCAGCGGCATGTTCAAATCGGTCGACGGCGGGGACACGTGGACCGAGATCACCCGCAACCCCGGCATGCCGGCCCAGGGCGTCGTCGGCAAGATCGGCCTGGCGGTGTCGACCGCGAATTCCAACCGCGTCTACGCCCTCTTCGAGCACGACGACGGCGGCCTCTTCCGCTCGGACGACGGGGGCGACAGCTGGGAGCTCATCAACGACGAGCGGCGGATCCGGCAGCGGGCCTTCTACTACACGCACGTGTACGCCGACCATCACGACGAGGACGTGGTCTACGTGCAGAACACGTCGTTCTTCCGCTCGACCGACGGCGGCGCGACCTACGAAGTCATCAACAACGGCACCCACGGCGACTTCCACGACTTCTGGATCGACCCCGACGACCCCGCGCACGTCGTGGTCGCCAACGACGGCGGCGGCGCGGTCAGCTTCACCACCGGCAGCGAGTGGACCGACCAGGAGTTTTCCACCGCGCAGTTCTACCATGGCGTCACGACGGCGCACATCCCGTGGCACATCTGCGGGTCGCAGCAGGACAACAGCACGCTCTGCCTGCCGTCGGACTGGAACCGTGGTCGGTTCGAGGCGGCGATGGCTGGCGGGCGGGACGACGCGGCCGATGCCGGCGCCCACGGCGGAGTCCCCGCCGGTGCTCGCGCCCCCGCGATCACGCGCGGCTCGATGGACGTGCACTATCGCGCGGGCGGCGGCGAGCCGGGCTACATCGCGCCCGATCCAAAGGACCTGGACGTCTTCTTCTCGGGCACCAACAACGGCCGCTACCTGGACCGGTTCAACCGGCGGCTGGGCACGTCGCGCGAGGTCAATCCCTACCCCTGGTTCTACTCCGGCGAGCCGGCCATCGACATGGTCGAGCGCTGGCAGTGGACCTTTCCGATCATCTTTTCGCCCATCGACCCCAACACCCTCTACACGGCGTCGAACCGGCTCTGGCGGACCACCGACGGCGGCAACAACTGGGAGCGGCTGAGCGACGACCTCACCCGCGCGGAGCCCATGACGCTGGGCCATTCGGGCGGCCCGATCACCGGCGACATGAACGGCCCCGAGGTCTACGCGACGATCTTTGCGGTCGGGCCCGGCAAGGTGGACATCGACGTGATCTGGACGGGGTCGGACGACGGGCTCGTGCACGTCACGCGCGACGGCGGCGCGAGCTGGACCAACGTGACGCCGCCGGACATGCCGGACTTCGGGCGCGTCAGCCTGATCGACGCGTCGGCGTTCGACGCGGGCAGGGCCTACGTGTCGGCGCGCCTGCCGCTGCTCGACGACTTCCGGCCGCACATCTGGAAGACGGACGACTACGGCGCGATCTGGACCCGGATCGTGAACGGCATCCGTGACGACGCGTACGTGAACTCGGTGCGCGAGGATCCGAACCGGGAGGGGCTGCTGTACGCGGGGACGAATCACGGGGTGTACGTCACGTTCGACGGCGGCGGCTGGTGGCAGGAGCTGAACCCGGGGCTGCCCGACATGCCGGTGACGGACGTGATCCCCGAACACGACGAGCTGGCGATGGCGAGCCACGGGCGAGGGTTCTGGGTGCTGGACAACGTGGGGCCGCTCAGGGAGTACCGTCCGGGGATGCTGGATGGGGACGTGGTGATGTTTGAACCGGCCCCTGCGTACCGGTCCGCGAACGGGGCGGTGATTTCGTGGTGGGTGGGGGAG
>VXLT01000214.1 GCA_009841475.1 Gemmatimonadota bacterium | reverse complement strand
ACCCCCGCCACCGCCCAGCAGCCCCTCTCCCTCGAACAGTACCTCGACATGGAGTCGGTCTCGAACCCGCAGATCTCCCCGGACGGCACGCAGATCGTCTACACGCTCGGCTGGGTCGACAAGCTCGACGACCGCCGCGAGTCGTCGCTCTGGATCATGAATGCGGACGGCACCCGGAAGCGGCGCCTTCTGGACGGAAGCGGCGCGCAGTGGTCGCCGGACGGCACCCGCATCCTCTTCACGGCGCCGGGCGAGCCCCGCGGCTCGCAGATCTTCGTCCGCTGGATGGACGCGGAGGGCGCGGTCACCCCGGTCACGCGGCTCGAGCGCAGCCCCTCCAACCCGCTCTGGTCGCCCGACGGCGAGTGGATCGCGTTTACCAGCAGGGTGCCGGACCGGGCCGACTTCGCCGGGGTCTCGCTGCCCAGGAGGCCCGAAGGCGCGAACTGGGTCGGCGAGCCCAAGGTGGTGGAGCGGGCGGCCTACAAGCGCGACCGGCAGGGGTACGTCGACACCGGCTGGACGCACGTCTTCGTCGTCCCCGCGGGCGGCGGCACGCCGCGCCAGCTCACCGACGGCGACTGGAACCACTCCTCGATCCAGTGGAGCCCCGACGGCACCGAGATCTACTTCACCTCCTTCCGGGAAGAGTACGCCGACCGCCCCGAGCACTGGCAGGAGTCGGAGATCTACGCGGTGTCGGTCGCGACCGGAGACATCCGCCGGCTGACGAACCGCCGCGGCCCCGACGCCAGCCCGATGCCGTCCCCCGATGGCTCGCTGATCGCCTACACCGGGATCGACGCGCACCGCGACACCTACCGCAACCAGAAGATCTACCTGATGAACCGGGACGGGTCGGGATCGCGGGTCATCTCGGGCGACTACGACCGCCAGTCGCGCGGACTGATGTGGGCGAAGGACGGGAGCGGCCTCTACTTCAACGTCAACCGGGACGGTTACCGGCAGCTGCATTTTGTGTCGGTGGACGGCGGGGTCCGCGAACTCACCTCCGGCAAGCACCTCTTCGCGCTCTCGTCCTTCGCGGACGACGGTACCGCCACAGGTATCATCTCCACGGACCACGAGCCCGGCGACATCTACCGCTTCGACCTCTCCTCGCCTGGCAACCCGGTCCGCCTCACCGAGGTGAACGAGGATGTCCTGGGCCACGTCGACCTCGGCGAAGTCGAGGAGATCTGGTACGAATCGACGGACGGGTTCAGCATCCAGGGTTGGATCGTGAAGCCGCCCGACTTCAACCCCACGCAGCAGTACCCCCTCATGCTGGCGATCCACGGCGGGCCCCACAGCATGTACAACGGGGGGTTCAACTTCGCCTTCCAGGAGCACGCGGCGAACGGCTACGTCGTCCTGTACACGAATCCGCGCGGCTCAACCGGCTATGGCACCGAGTTCGCGAACGCGATCAACCACGACTACCCCGGCGCCGACTTCCCCGACCTCATGAAGGGCGTCGACGAGATGCTCGCGCGCGGCTACGTCGACGGGGAGAACCTCTTCGTCTACGGCTGTTCGGGCGGCGGGATCCTGACCAGCTACATCGTGGGCAACACCGACCGCTTCCGGGCCGCGTCGGCCAACTGCCCCATCGTGAACTGGATGAGCGCGATGGGGACATCGGACGCGATCACCTACCTGCGCACCTTCGAGAAGCCGTTCTGGGAGGACCCCGCCGAGTGGATCGACCGGTCGTCGATCTTCTACGTCGGCAACGTGACCACGCCGACCATGTTCCTGACCGGCGAGCGGGACTTGCGCACCCCAATGGCGCAGACCGAGGAGTTCTACCAGGCGCTTCAGTACATCGGCGTGCCGACCGTGATGATCCGCTTCCCGGACGAGTGGCACGGCACCAGCTCGCGGCCGTCGAACTTCCTGCGCACCCAGCTCTACCTGCGCAAGTGGTTCGAGAAGTGGGGCACGCACAGAGGGCCGATGACGAGCGACGGGGGGAGCGGGTGACGAGCCGGTGACGGTCACCCCGATCGGCGCCGGCGCCGGCATCGTCGACCTGCACCACCAGGGGCTCCCGAGCATCATCGGGGTGGGGGTGCTGGAGCTGGACGACGGGGTGGCGCTGGTCGATCCCGGGCCGGAGGCGCGGCTGGGGGCGCTGGGCGCCGGCCTGGCGGAAATGGGACACTCGCTGGAGAGCGTGCGCGCGGTCCTGCTCACGCACATCCACTTGGACCACGCGACGGCGGCGGGGGCGATCGTGCGGGAAGCGCCCCGCGCCCGGGTGTACGTGCACGCGGTGGGCGCGCCCCACATGGCCGACCCTTCGCGCCTCCTCGCGTCGGCCGGGCGGATCTACGGCGACCGGATGGCAACGCTGTGGGGCGAGTTCCTGCCGGTACCGCGCAGGTCGCTGCGGGTGGTCGACGAGGGGGACACGGTCGTGCTGGGGGGGCGCCGCAGCGCGCGCCGCTTCGAGGTGGCGTACGTCCCCGGGCACGCCAAGCACCATGTGGCCTACTACGAGGCCGCGACGGGGACCGCCTGGGTAGGCGACGTTGGCGGGATCCGCATTGAGGGGGGACCCGTGCTGCCGGTGACGCCGCCGCCGGATATCGACGTGGAGAGGTGGAAGTCCAGCATGGAGAGGGTGATGGCGTGGGGTCCCGAGCGGATCGTGCCGACGCACTTCGGGGCGTATGGGGACTTGGCCGCGCATTTTGCCGAGCTGAGGGCGGGGCTGGATGCGTGGGCCGCGTGGGTGCGTGAGGGGGTGGGGGGGGGGACGGGCCAGCGCGCCTGCTGACAATACGGAGCAGGCTCGCGCTTTCGCCGAATGGATCACCGCCGGGCTACGGGCGCAGGTGAACGAAGACCATGTCGGGCTCTACGCCACCGCGTCGGGATTCACGGATTCATGGTGGGGGCTGGCCAGGTACTGGAAGAAGCGGTCGAACCAGTAGCTATCCCGGCGATGGCAGCAACCTTCGTCCGACGACGTGCGGCCTGTCCATCGAGTCCCACTGGACACCCCAGACATGAGTCGCCGTCGCGTCGGTAATCCAGAACGCTTGGGGCAGAAGCACGCGCCGGAGCGTCCCAGTCGGATCACCTCTCGGGACTGTGTAGTAAACCCGCAGGCTGTCCAGAACTTCGGTTGTCCGCATCCAGACTTCCCCGGAGGCCGTCAGCAGCGGCGGCCCTTCGGTGGGAGGCAGGTATTCCGGCTGGTATAGCCCTTCGTAGAATCCTCGGCGAAGCCGTGCCGTCGGTGTGCCCGGTGGCGCGTGTTGGGCCAGGAACTCCATCTCCCTCTCCTCAACCTCTTGCACCATCGCAGAGGTGAGCCGTCGTGGTGTGAGTTCCACCAGCCGGTGCCAGGCGGTATCGCCGCTTGCGTCTACTTCGATCAACTCCACCGTCCCCGGTTTCCCTTTAGAACGTATCAGTACCGCCGCGCCCGGCTCGATCCGCACATGATCCGGATCTCCAAACGGCTGGGATCCAACAATTGCGCCGTCAACTCCCCCAGGCTGCGGAATCGCAACGGAATGTGTCCTGTTGCCGATGTCCATCCACAGCAGGGGCTCCGGCTCGCTCCACCGTCCGTCACCCAGATCACGGACGCGCAGGACAGGCGTGCGAGTGACTGGCGCGAATCCCATCGATCCCGATTCCAGCACGTCGGGTATGGAGGGAGTACCCAGATAGGAACCCTCCGCGGGCCAATGGAGGTCGACAGGCAGGCCCTGGTAGCTCACGGGTGGCGGTCCCGCTGTTGTACCCACCAGTTCCCCTTGTGCCGTGTAACGTGTGTACCGACCCCGTCCGTCTTCCTGGACTTTGAAGGTGCCATCCATCTCGATGTGCAGGGAGCCGATTCTCATGAATTCCCCGGGGCCCTCCCCCTTCTGCCCCAGACGGAACAGGAGCGTTCCTTTGGGGGTCCACGCGCTGACCTGGTGGTTAGGGCGGTCCACGGCGAAGACGCGGCCCCGGGCGGGATCGGCCCGCACTTCGGGGGCCATGAAGAACACCTCCCTCTCGGGAGAGTCACCGAAGCTGTATTCGGGCTCGGTGGCCCAAGTCGGGGGTGCCTCGTTGGCTGCGGCGTCTGGATCCTCACCACAGGCGAGCGCCACGGACAGCGCGAGCAGGAGAAGTGCCTCCAGGGTGCGAGCTGGAAGTTGAGATGTCGGATTCACGCTCAGCGCCAGGGAATCCAGATCCGCGCCATGGCAATGGCGGCTGAAATCAAACCAGCGCGTGGATGTGGCTCGACTGCCGAATCCGTCGCTATGGCAAACTCAGCATTCTGTTGCGGAATCTGGCGATGAGGAATACGGGCGACAACGGACAGGTCGCACTTTCGCAGCAGCACCGCATCGTCGCCGTCCAAAACGAAGAAGTGGAAACCGTCAGCTGGCAGTGGTTCACCAGCCATCACTTTGGATATCGCTTCTTGATCGTGGGCGACGGTAATGATTATTACCGAACATGGGAGGCCGCTACGCTCGCACCTGGTGTGCCCAGGCATGTAATGCACTTCCTTGCACTCCGACAATCCCCACTTGCCCTCCTCTTCGATCTGCTCACACATATGGCTCGGCCGCGGGTGAGTGTTGCTGTATGCACATTATCCAACAGTCAGCGAGGACCGTGGCCGGCATCGTAAGTGAAGCGGACACCGTGAGGGCAACGGCTGCAAGGAGCCGGAGGGAGGGAAAGAACGGGGCAGCGACGGAAAGTGTCATCGGTTTCTCCTTTTGGCGGGTGAGGTGGCGCTGTGGGACCAGTGACGCCCTTTATCCTTTAGTCGTCACGAGACCCCTGATCCGTTGGGTCGGTCACCCCGGGACGCCTGGACCTCCGCATCACCGCCCTCACGCCGGGAGTTCTTCCAAGCCCCTCCTCCCCGGCGATGTACTCCCGAATCGATCTGGCCGCCTCACGGCGGTGCCAACGCACGGTTGATCTCGCCACGCCTTCGTCCGGGGCGATCTGAGCGTCGGTTCTGCCTGCCATCATCTTCCGAGCCATGCGAAGCTGTTTGCCTGTGAGGGTCCTCGCGGCGACGTCCCGGACACGTTGGCAAAGCCAATCCACGTCCCATCCCAAGTCGGGGGCCGGACGGAACTGCTCCCGGACTTCCGTATCGTTGTCCCGGAGGATCCTAGCTCGCCGGGCTTGCTTCCGCCAGGCATCGCGGGCTGCGTTTCGGGTCAACCAAGCCAACCGACCATAGGGGTTACTGACCCCATCCAGGGTTTGCGGATCCGCGAGCGCATGAGAAAGCTCCCTTGCCAGCACATCCTGCACGACATCCTCGGCGTCGTCCTCGTTGCCCACGAGTTGCAGGGCGACCAGGACCAGACGGTGACGGTAACTGCGTGCCCATTCAGCGATCCGCGCGGTCGCATCCGGTCCCCTATCCAACGGTCTGTCTCCTCGGGTCCGGCAGCGTGATCTCGGGGAACCTCGGTTGGTCGTCCAGCATTCGCGCATTCGCCATGGTCGAATCCTGTCGGAAGCGTGTGGGTGAGCCGAAGCCCAGTTGGCCCTGACACCATACCTAGACAGCTGCCGACTCCAATCCGTGCAATTCCGGACTTTCCGGGTACTCCGCGCGCGGCGGGACGGCGCCACGAATACTGCAGATCGTCTTTTCGGTTGCCGTCCGCTTCAGATGCCGCCCACCCCCATCCCCCTCACCCGCCAATCGGCAGATTCACGATGTTCCAGGCTGGTAGTGCCGATCCGGCACTCAACGACGGAAAGTTGGTCAAGGGGCGCCAAATCGCCGAGCTGGGGAGTCCTCATTAGCAACCTCGAAAAAGCAAGGGCCACCCCAGAGGAGCAGCCCTTGAGCCGACAGCACGCTGCCGGCGGGTATCTATCCGATACCACTTCTTGCTCAAACCCTCAACCCAAGCGTCGCGTACCCAGTGTCAAGGCGGTCGATCATTCGCCGCCGCCAGCGCCGTGGATTGCTTGTCCACACAATAGTGACTCCTGGCGCAGGAAACGGCTCCCCCTCACCCCCCGATCGCCAGATTCACGATCTCCCGGAACCGCCGCACCGGATTCCGTCCCCCCGGCGTCTGCGTGAACACCAGCACGATCAGGTCCTGGTTCGGGTCCACGAAGGCGTTGGTTCCGTCGGAGCCGCCGTGCGAGTAGACGCCCTCCTCGGACACCGACCACCCATACCCGTAGTACGACGGCGGTCCGTCCGAACCCGGGTTGGTCCGGATCTTCGGCGTCGTCATCAGACTCACCGTCTGTTCCGACAGGTACCGCCGCCCAGCATACTCCCCCCCGTTCAGGAACATCTGGCAGAAGATGACGTAGTCCCCAGCGGTCGAGATCATTCCGCCCGATGCGCGCACGAACGGCACCTGGGGCGGATCGCCGGGGGTCCATCCGGGCGTCCAGTCGCCCTCGCCGTCCCGCTGGTAGTAAACGACGGACATGCGGTCGAGCTTGCCGTCCATCTTTTCGTCGACTTCGTGGTGGTAGCTGTCGTGCATCCCCAGCGGGGTGTACAGCTCGGCGTCGAGGTACTCGTCCATCGGCATCCCCGATGCGATCTCGACGAGCGCGCCGAGAGTATTGTAGCCGGGGTTGTTGTAGCTGTAGCTGGTCCCAGGCACGACCTCGGGGCCCACGCTACCGAAGCGGGCGGCCTCCAGCTGCAGGGTGGGTGCGTCCGGGTGCTCCGCCGACGGATCCATGTACGGCTGCAGGAAGAGGGTCGGGATCCTCAGGCCGCTGGAGTGCGACAGCAGGTGCCCGATGTTGATGAACCCGGAGCGGTAGTTGTCCCATTCGAGCATGTGTTCGCGCACGAGATCGTTGTAGGCGAGCCTGCCGTCCTGTACGAGCATGGCGACGCCCGCCGCGACCACCGGCTTGGTGTTGGACGCCATCCGGAAGAGCGTGTTCGGCTCCATCGGGACGCCGCGCGCCTTGTCCCGCCACCCGATCGCCTCGTGGAGGACCACCTTGCCGTCCTTGGCCACGAGCAGCACCGCGCCGACCAGGTCCCCCCGCTCCACCGCCTCCTCGTAGAGGGCGACGCCCCCCGTCAGTACGCCCGCCGACATGCCGACTTCCGCCGGGGTGCCCCGCATGACCACAGTTCCCTGGGCGCAAACGGGTGCCGAAGCGGCCTGCGATGCGAGCAAGGCGCCGAGCAGCAGTCCGGTTCGTACGATGGCACCGCGTCCCAAGCCGGAATTGTAAGGTAAATATGACATTATGTAAACTTCTCCTTACAGTTTGATGCCCGGATCGGGGTCCCTGGATCGCTCCCGTCGCTACGGCTCGCTTTCCTTCGCCACTTCAACCAGATACTTGAGAGCGAACGAACTGATCCAGTGCGAGCCCGCATAGTCGGCGTCGAACATCGTTTCCAGCCCCGTGCGGCCGTGGTAAGCCGCCAGATTGCGCAACTTCTCGACCCGCGGGTCCGTGACCGGCAGCGCGGCCGCAATCCGCAGTATCGCGTCGGCTCGCCCGAACGCCAGGCCGATCAGGTGGGACCGCCTCGCACGCGCGGCATAGGTCGTGTCGCTCAACGATACAGTAGTAATCTGGCGCAGGCGGGCCAGTGTGCTGGCGTCGCTGCTTCCCTCCGCCAGCCTGCCTATGGTCTCTATCATCTGCTCCAGGTCCATGTTTGCCGTGGAGTCCGTCAGCGCGGAGGTGCGCAACGGGGCAAAGTCCGCAGAATCCATATGGGGAAGGAAGGAATCCAGCCACGGCACGAACTCGTCCCGGTCCATCACCTCCGCCATCACGGCCGCTTCTTCGAGACAGGGTGACAGGAAATCCGATCTGCCCGGCTCATCCTCGACGTCGCAGTCGTCGTCATCGGCGAAGAAGCGGACGGCGGTGTCCCTGAGGACCGTCTCCAGCCCGCGGCGCGGGTACATGGTGGTCGCGCGAAGAGCCATCGACAACGTGAAAGCGGTGCTTCGGTGAGTGCCGGAACGGACCGCGCGGCGCAACCCCTCCAGGTACTCTTCCAGCCGTTCAGCCACGAGGTCCGCCGCCGGCTCCATGTGCTCCGCCCAGGCCTCCGCCTGCGGGTCGTTCCACGACGCCAGCTCCGCGTGCAGAAGCAGGAGCCAGACCCAGCCATAAGGCCGCTCGAAGGTCGGGTTCGCGGCGAGGTATTCCAGCTCGCCCTGCATCGAGCGGGCTGTGATGTGGAACCCCACCTTCTCGCGGATCAGCGCCGCCACCGGGATATCGGGCATCTCCTTGGCCGCCCGAACCATCGTCCACATCGAATTGACCGCCGAGTGCCAGTCCCAGCAGCCGTAGAACGCGAGGTCCTGCTCGAATCCGGGCCGCCGCGTGTAGGTGACGACATCGAGGTATCCGGTGCGGTTGGCGGGGATCGGCTGGGGGCGGTCGATGCACGAGAGCGGCCCCGCCAGGACGGTGAGGGCGGTCTCGCGGTCGAGGGATGGTGAGGGGCCGGCGGGGATGGGGGTGGGTACGTAGCGCGTGGCTTCGGCGGAAGCGGGGGTGCCGCCGCGGTCTGCTCCAGCGGCCGCTCGAAGCCGGTTGCGAAGGCCTGGCCATTCACCGGGAGTGGCGTCGCCGGGGTCGGGATCGCCGGGGTTCCCGTCCTCGGTGTTGGGCGTGATGCCGGTCGGTTCGACTGAGCCGTCGTCGGCGGGATCCGCAGTGGCGGCGGGGGTGGGCGGG
>VXLT01000211.1 GCA_009841475.1 Gemmatimonadota bacterium | reverse complement strand
CCCTCCAGCCGCCCCAACAACGACCGGAACTCCAACTCCACGAACAGCTTCCGCAACCGCTCGTTGTCCGGCGCCGACACCTTCAGGTCTTCCAGCTCGGCGTCGACCCCCACATCGGTGCGGATCGTCACCAGCTCCTTCGAAATCAGCACCTGCTGCCGGTTCGCGATCAGCGATTCCCGCGCCCGCTTGGCCTTGATCTCCGCGGCACGGTCGAGCACCTCCTCCACCGTCCCGTAGCTCTCCAGCAGCTTGACCGCCGTCTTCGGCCCGATCCCCGGCGCTCCCGGCACGTTGTCCGAGCTGTCGCCAACCAGCGCCAGGTAATCCACCACCTGCCCGGGCGCCACGCCCAGCTTCGCGCTCGCGCCCTCCTCGTCCACCCACTCCGCCGCCACCCCCTGCGGGCCACCCCGTCCCGGGTTCAGCAGCTGCACGCCCCCGCCCACCAGCTGCAGGAAGTCCTTGTCGCCCGACACGATCACCGCCTCCAGCCCGCCGGCCACCGCCCGCGCGGCCAGCGTCCCGATCACGTCGTCGGCCTCCCACCCGTCCACCGCGATCACCCGGTCGCCGAACGCTTCCACCAGCTCGCGCACCCGCGGCAAGCTGTCGCGCAGCTCCCGCGGCATCTTCTCGCGGGTCGCCTTGTACTCGGGGTACAGCTCCTCCCGGTGGCTCCTCCCCGAATCGAAGACGATCGCGATGTAGTCCGGCCGGTAGTTGTCGCGGATCTGGAAGAGGAAGTTGGCGAAGCCGAAGGGCGCCGACGTGTTCTCGCCGCGCGCGTTCGTGAGCGGGCGGTGGATGAAGGCGAAGAACGACCGGTAGATCAGCGCGTAGGCGTCGATCAGGAAGAGGCGGGGTGCGTTCTTTGGAGGCGTGTCCATGGGTTGGAGCCGCCGCCTGCGACCCCTGGCAGCCCGTGGAATGGAGCCCCGGTGCCTGCGGCGCCCGGCGGACGGGACGGTGGGTCAGGCGCGCATCACGTTGGCGGCCTGCGGGCCCCGGTCCGTTTCCAGGATGTCGAACTCCACCTCGTCGCCCTCCGCCAGAGTTCGGAATCCCTCGCCCTGAATCGAACTGAAGTGAACGAAAATGTCGCCGCCCGACGGACGCGTGATGAAGCCGTAGCCCTTGGAATCGTTGAACCACTTGACCGTCCCTCTCGTCATGCCCGCTACCCTCCGGAAGTTGGGAGATTTCGCCTCGGTACGGCCCGCTCAGGGGGGCCGCGTGATGCCGGTTATGGGGTCCCATGATGGGAAGGAAGGCGGGGGGCGTCAAGCGCGGTGGCACGCCGCGGGCGGGCAGGCGCGGACGGGTGCCGTCCAGCCAGCGGGCGTCCCCCTTAATCCCGCGCGAGCGCCAGGAACCTCACCGAGGTCGAGTAGGCAACGATCAGCCGGTCGGCGAGCACGATCACGTCCACGATCCCCGATCCGAACCCCTCCTTGGCGAGACGGTATGAAATCGCGTCCCCGTCGAGGGGGATACTGAATGCCAGCGGTTCGTCCCAAGGGTGGTTGCGTTCCGTCGAGACCACCCACAAGCTGTTGCCGACCACCCTTGCGCTGGCGATCGGCATCGCGAAGACGCCCCGTCCCCGCTCCGCATTCTCCCGAACAGTCCGTCGCACGTCGGCGGGCACCGGCAGCTCTTCGAGCGACTCGATCCGCGCCCCGCCGTCCGCCAGCACCAGGCGCCAAGCACCCAGGTCGCTGCCACCGACTACTACCGCGATCTCGTTCGGCGAGACGGCCGCCATTCTCCAGCCGATGACCCGGCCCCTCCTTCCGTCCCGGGCAAAGGCATCCGGCACACCCGGCGGACTCTCCACGTCAAGCACCCCGCCCGAAACGCGATAATAGGACAGCAGCCGGTCCGGATTCAGCTCCTCCGTGTGGATCGCCAATCGCGGGCCGTCCGAAGCAGCCGCGCCTTCAACCGGCACCCTCGGCTTGCGAACGGCCGACATGAGAATGCCATCACCGAACGGGATGAAGGGGGCATCGCGCTGATCGATTCCGGAGATTTCGGCTTCCACCGAGGCGTCCGGGCCGTACCGTGTCGCCCTCCCACTCGTCGGATCGTAGACCCACGCGCCCCCGCCGGCCGTCGCGTGGATCGCCGTGGGCGCCTCCAGTTCCCCCGGTCCCATTCCCGGTCCCCCCATGGACGCGAGACGTCGGCCGTTCAGGTCGAGATGGTGCACATGGTGAGTGTCCAGGACGTGGACGCTGTTGCCGTCCTTCGCCAGAGCAATCCCGCGAACGTTGTCCAGGGAGAGACGGCCGAAGCCGCCGAAAGTTGCGATCAGCTCGCCCCGCGTTACGGGGACCGTCGTGAGCCCGTCGGCCGCGTTGACGTCGGTGGCGTCGGGATCGGCACCGGAGCACGCCAAGAGCAGAAGCCACGCCGTGGGGGGGAAGAGGCGGCCATGGGCGGCGTAGCTCCGCATGCGGAAACTGTATGGAGAACATGACATATTGTAAAGTCCTCCTTACATGTAGTGGGCGGATTCACTCAGGCGCGACCAGAAACCCCTCCAGGATCACGACGGGCAGCTCGTCTGATTCCTTCGGCAATGTCTTCCTCTGTAACCGGCTCGTCAAGGCCAGGAAGTCGCCGAGGCGGCGCATCGGGATCCGGCGCGAGGAGAGGCAGGTGGAACCGGATACGCGGGTCTGCACCAGCGCGCATCCGGCCCACCAGAGCCCTCTTTAGAGGTTCACCCGCGACCGGTGACCGACGGCACCATGTCGGCGCACGGTTCACCGCTGACCCTGCGAAGTGGATTGAGGGTCACGCGGCCGGCGTTGGCACCTATGCGAACGCCACGTTCGGTGGGGACGGTTTCCCTGTGAAAGACCACAGCACTGTCGGCGTAGATTGCCACGACCCGCGACCCCGGCTGCGGACGGTGACGAAGAATAGCATGGCACCCGCTCTCCGGATCGATGATGACACCGGTCAGTGGCAGTCGGATGCCTCTCGTGCTGACCAGTAGGAGGTTCCCGTTCTCGTCCAGGGACGGCTGCATGCTCTCGTTCCATTCGGGGCAGGGTCGTCTCATCCGCACACCCCCAAGCGTTACGGTACAACGCCTCCACCACCGCCTCGTCGATTCGGCGGGGATCGCCAGTCGGCCGTCCTCCCTTCCATCCAGGTAGTACACGTACACCGAATCGGCTTTTTCCTCAAACGACTCCACGACGAATGCCGCCTCTTCATTGCAGGCCACCCGGGCACGCCACGTTCTGTCGGCTATCGCCTGCCCTTCTTCGAAGCTGGCCGCGATGACGCTCTCACCGACCAGAGCGTTTGATCCGACACCCAGATCGGGACCGCCGGGGTTTCGGCGAACGACGCCGCCCACCGTGGGAACCGCGGGTTCTCCTCCGAGGTTGCAGATACCCAAACGCGTCGGCGCACGCGGCAGCCAATTGCTGACCACCTCGCCACGCGGATCGAGTTCAAGAACCTTCGAAGGATCGGCAACGAACAGGTTCCCGCCGGGAGCGAGCGCAAATCCGGCCTTGTTCTGTGGAAGCTCGTTGGGCCCGCCACCCTTCCCATACCGCACCACGTTCAACCTCTCCCCGGTAATGAGCGAAAAGCTCATCACCCCTTCCAGCTCCTCCCGGTCCTCCACGTAAAGAATGCCGCTGGCGTGGTCGATGGCCAACATATCGAAGGCAAGTGACCGATGGTAGGGGTCGTCGATCACCACCCGCTCGGTCTCGTAGTCGACCTCGAGGACCTGCTGAGCTGACGCTCGAGGGGGGCCGACGAGGAATAGGGTCAGCAGAAGAGGGAAGACGCGCCAATCGGCCTGCGGTTCCCGGCCTGTCGCTGTCCAGTGTACTCGCATGCTAACTCGGAACCCCCGCGACGTTGAACTCGCCACATTCTCCATAGCCACACATTGCCTCCTTTTTCGTTATCGTAACGCTATATGTCCCGTCTTCACTTGTAATTCTAACTGATACCGTCTTTTCAAACTTCTCTTCTAGCTCACAGGTAGCTTCGTACCTGCATCGATAGCCGCCAACCCAAGGAAGGATATTGATAAGGCAGCCAACATTATCGCGTAGGTCCTCTACCTTAACCTCTTCCGGGCAGTCGTGGTCCTGCGGAGGTGTCGTGTAGGCCGATTCTCCCAAGCCGGTGATCGAAGCTACGAGACCGCAGCCTTCAGGGAGTAGCGGGTGAGACAACTCGGGAACATCGAGCGCTCCGCCCGTAAGCGACCGAGTCGCGGACTCGGGCGCAGGATCCGCTGCGTCCGCCACCACCGACATCGCGAACGGTGTCCCGAACTCGGAATCACCGGCCCAGCGAGCGACTGCACCGACCTGCCCAGCATTCGCGAAAGCGATGATGGCGAGAGCGATCGTGGCCACGCATGCGAACGCCGTGGTCGTGAGACTGTTTCCGATTCGAACGCCCGGGCCGCGTCCGTGCCGGTCTTCGCGAATGGTCGAGTCCTTCTTGCGTCTGTACTTCATCTTGCTTCCTCCCCCGGTCGGGATGGGTGTCTACCCGGCGGCGTTTCCACCGGGTGCCGCAAGATGAGCCCCCCCACAGTAGTGCCGAAATGTCATTTCCGCCCCTTTTGTTGTCATTTCCGCACCTTCGTTCCCCTATCACGTGGCTCACGGCTCGCCGGAACCCCGAAAAACACGTCGTCCACCGCCTTACGTATCCAGATCTCCAGAGGCACCTTCGGCAGTTGCCTCGGGCTTCGTCCCACCAGCCGTTTCGTGAACCGGCTCCAGCCCGCAATGTCGCTGAAGCCGAGCCGGTACGCCACCGTCTCCACCCGGCATCCCTCGGCCAGCAGCGCCATCGCATGGAGGAACCGGATCCAGCGCAACGCTCTGGCGAAGGAATACCCATGCTTCCCGGCGGTTCTGGTCAGGTATTCCGCACTACTGTTCAGGCGGTCCCCGATCTGACGGGCCGACCACAGGTATGAACCGGCATCCGATTCACCCCGTTCCGGCGTGACGGACCCTTTCGGGTCGAGTCCCGGAATCCCCTTGACCGCCTGAAGCGCCGCCACATGCAACCCTGCCTGGGCCATGGAAGGGCCTGGACACGCGGCCAGGAAGAAGTTGATCGCTTCGGTGAAACTCATTGCACGTCCCCGCGTCGCAGACCCTGTACGGGCTTCCGGCAGGGCTGCGGTGGTCTGGAGGGCTACCCCGGGAGCCAGGGAATTCTTCTCCCTATGCCCTATACAGACAGTTCCCGGAGCAAAACCGTGCAATTTTCATCCCGCGAACTCCAGCCGCTCCACCCGCGAACGCACCCCCCGCCGCACCGCAAGCGGCATCAGCACACCCAGAACCGCCAGCCCCCCGATGTACGCGATCGTGAACGCCGTCCGCGAATAGGCCAGCCCGTTGGCCAGGGGCAGGAAGACCGCAATCACCATGCCGACCACGATCATCCCGATCAGGCTGGCCATCCTGCCGCCCTTTTTGGGTGGCTGCGAAAACGGCAGGCGCGGCGCAACCAGGAGGAGCATCTGGATGGCCAGATGCGCGATCAGGCCGAGGACGAGCGTGTGCGCGGCCGCATGCCACAAGTTGGCGAAGGACCAAGCGAAGATCCCGAAGAACACCAGCATGTAGGGCGCGACGAAGAGGACCGTGACGCAAAGGCCCGAGTTCACCACCAGCCTGGCCCGGTCGGTCGGTGCCGCGAAGAACATCCAGGACGCCGGGAACGACTCGCTGCGAAAGAGGGTCTCCAGCATGGCCAGGGGAAAGCCGATTGCCGCGAAGTGGAGCAGCCCCAGTCCCATCGGGTAGAAGCCGAACTCGACGAAGGGGTCGGGCAGCGGGCCGTCGCGCACCGCCAGGAAGAAGTACATGAGGGTGGCGGGCAACATGCCGAGCACGCCGAGCCTGAAGGTCATGTCGTCGCGGAACTGGCCCCGCACCAGCGTGGTGACGACGCTCAGCTCGCGGGGGAGGCGAAATCGGCGGGAGTGCCTCGGAGCGGCGGACCTGACGTTTGGCCGGCTCACCGTGGTCATCTGCGCGAGGCTCTCCGCATACCCGAGCGAGAGTCTGGAGCGCGCATGGCGGAGCAAGACCGCGATGCTCGCGACGCTGGCCAGAGCCGCGAACGGATAGGCCATGTTCCATTCCCCCGCGCCGAGGGCGAGAACGCTCGCGAACCATGCCGGGGGAGCCAGAATGAGCCACGGCGGCGTCGGGATGCCGCCCTGCGCCTGCGCGATCTCGAACGCAGGCTCCAGCACCTGGGTCAGGAAGAGCGGCGCGCAGAAAACCGCCAGCATGAGAAGGAGGTGGACGTAGGACAGCGCCCGTCGCAGCCGGTGCGGACTGACCACGCGCAGCAGTACGGCGTAACAACTGACCATTGTCAGGGTCGTGGCCACCGTGATCCCGGCCAGGGCCACCATCCACCCCAGCGCAGCCAGGGGTCCCGCGAGGAAGAGGACCGGGAAGGTGGCCGTCCCGCCGACCAGCGCGCCGATGGCCAGGGTATAGACCAGCACGTTGGTCAGCTTGACGAGGAAGTAGGTGCGGGAGGAAACGGGCTGGTGGGCGAGGATGTCGTAGTCGGTCGGGGAAATCACCACCGACTGGAAGTCGATGAGGACGGCCATGGCGACGATCACGGCGACCATGGTGAGCCCGGTCGTGCCGCCGAGCAGCGTCCCGCGGTGGACGATCTCCGCCGAGTCCGTCGATGACGCCCAGGCGGTGTAGCCGACGATCATGGCCACCCCGATCCCCATGAGGAAGTACATGATCAGGGACCCGATCAGGAGGCCGGGGCCGGTGCTGCTCGCGGTCGTGGCGCCCATGTTCAGGCCGCTCGCACCCCGGAAGTCGGACTTGAGCATCGCGCGGGTCAGGACGCGCCACTGCAGGTAGTCGGCGCCGAAGGCCTCGATCACTCGCCGCATGATCATGGGGTGACCGGGGGCGATTGGGCGAACCGCGCGGCCGGCGTCGCGCGCGTCACTCGCTGCCGCTCGAAGACCCCAGCGCGGCCAGCAGGTCGCGCGTCACCTCCGCCGCGTCGCGCACGCCGGTGAGCTCGGCGAAGGCGGCCTCCAGCGTCGAGGTGCCGGTGCGGGCGGCGATCTCCGCCGCGCTGCCGTCCACGATCGTGCGCCCCTCGTTGATGATCACGATGCGGGTGCAGATCCGCTCCACCACCTCCAGGATGTGGGAGCAGAAGAGGATCGTGCGCCCCTGCGACGCCAGTTCGCGCAGCAGCTGCTTCATCACGAGCGCCGCGTTCGCGTCCAGGCCATTCAGCGGCTCGTCGAGGAAGAGCACTTCGGGATTGCTGATCAGGGCGGCGCTGATCAGCACCTTCTGCTTCATCCCCTTGGAAAACTCCGCAAGGCGCTTGTTGCGGGCCGGCAGGATGTCGAAGAGGCCCAGCAGCTCGCCGATCTTCCTGTGTGCGTGCTTCCCCTCGATCCCGCGCAGAGCGGCCACCATCCCCAGGTACTCGTCGGCGGTCAGCGTCTCGTAGAGCGCGCCCGCCTCCGGCACGTACCCGAGGCGGCGCTTGACCTCCATCGGATCCTCCTCCACGTCGAATCCCGCGACCCGCGCCGCGCCGCTCGTCGGCTTGATCATGCAGGTGAGGATCTTCACCGTGGTCGACTTGCCGGCGCCGTTGGGCCCCAGGAATCCGACGATCTCCCCCGGCTCAACCCGCAGATCGAGGTCCCTGACCGCGACCGTCGTGCCGAAGGTGCGGGTGAGGGCTTGCGTCTCGATCATTCGTGCGTTTCACTCCGAAGAATGGCCCGCCAGGCCACTTCGCGTGACCTCGGGTGCTGAAAGCGCCGGCGGAAGCCATCCCACCCGCCCGGATCGTCGATCAATCAGGGCGGAAGATGAGCGACTGAGGGAGCCCGCACAAGGCGAGAGGGCGTGCCGGGGGTGGCCTTAGCGCGCGAGCAGCAACGCTTCCAGAACCACGACCGACAGCCCGTCCTCGGTCGGCCGAAACCAGAGACCGCCGGGCATCGGCCTCGGCGTTTCCTCAACGGTATCGAATCGCCGGGACGCCACCAGCCGCCCATCGGGGGTGGACGCATCGATGACCAAGTCCGTGTACCTGATCCCTTCAGCCAGCTCAGCTTCCGTAATCGGAACCTCGACTCCGGCAGGGGGACGGGGACGCCGGCGCGGAGGCGCATCGGGATCCGGCGAGCTCCCCACCACCCAGATCAATCCACGTACATCCGCCTGAAGCCCTCCGAGAAAGGCTGCCCACCCTTCTGGACCCCGGAACCAATCGCGGTTGACAACCAGGGAATCCACCACCGTCCCCCCCGGCCACCTATGTCTTCGCAAGACATAGCGCTCGGCGGTCGCGGACCACACGCCCACGCCTTCTCCGGCGGCCAATAGCAATACCCCCCCTGTCGGCTCAATCACCCCTTGAGGCTGGACCCTGTCCCCCACAATCTGGAAGCCCAGATCCCTCCAACCATCCGCAGCCGCGACGACCACCACGTCTCCATATGCTGCCGCTCCGGTCACCCCGCCGAAGGTCGGGAGGCAAAACGACCGCAGGAAGCCTTCGGTGGTCGAATACCTGTGTACGAGCTGATGTCCGGTGAACACGAGGAACTCGTCGTCGGAAGTCTGCGCGAACTCCTTAGAACATATGGAAGGGCCGGCCCCTGCCGGCTTACCGTGGGTTGGCGCCGACG
>VXLT01000243.1 GCA_009841475.1 Gemmatimonadota bacterium | reverse complement strand
GTCGGCGTGTTCTACTTCTGGCCTACCATGCTCGGCGGCGTACCGTAGCCAATTCCTAATGGGGGGGGGCTGGGGCTGGGGCTCATGGGGACTGTGGGGATGGCGGTTGTCGGCCTCGTCACCTCTCCGCTGATGGGCGAGATCGCGGACCGCGCCGCCCACGAGATGCTCGACGAAGACCGGGTGGCGGTCGTTCTGACCGATGCGGCGGGCGCGCTGGAGTCGCAATCGCTCCGCACCCCCGGCGCGGAGGGCGACGACCTGCGCGCCGCGCTGGAACGCGTCAGGGGCGTCTTCGAAGCCTACGATGCGGAGGGCGCGCTGCCACCGGTCGAGACCGCGAACGCGCTCCGCAGCGTCATCGAATCGGGATCCACATCGCCCGGGGTCGAAGATGTGCGCGCGTTGCTGGGCCCCGCGGAGAACTATGGTGGCCTGATCTCCTTCCGGTACGTGGTGCCACTGAGCGGGTTCCTGATCGTGGTCTTCGGCCTGCTCTACATCCGGCAGCGGCGTGCGGGCGGCTACCGGGCGGAGCGCCTGTCCTGAGCGGCGCCGGACCTGGCCGGGACCAGCCACCGCCCGAGTCATTCCGCCACAATCCGGCGCGGCGCGAAGGCGTGACGACGTGAACCCTCACCTCGGGCGCAAGCTCCGGTACGGCATGGTCGGCGGCGGTCCCGGCGCCTTCATCGGGGCGGTGCACCGCATGGCCGCCGCGCTGGACGGGGAATGGGAGCTCGCCGCGGGGGCCTTCGCCTCGCAGCCGGAGCGTTCCCGCGAACAGGGGCGGGCTCTGGGCCTCGATACGCGGCGCGTCTACGGCTCCTTCCCCGAGATGGCGGAGGCGGAGGCCGCACTGGGCGAGGATCGGCGCATCGACGCGGTGTCCATCGTCACCCCCAACCACCTACACCGCCCGGTCGCGCTCGCCTTCCTGGAGCGCGGCGTCCACGTCGTCTGCGACAAGCCGATGACGAGGAGCGTCGCCGGCGCGGAGGCACTTTGCTGCGAGGTGGAACGCACCGGGCTCACCTTCGCGCTTACGCACAACTACACGGGCTATCCGATGGTCAAGGAGGCGCGCCACCTGGTGCGCACGGGCAGGCTGGGCGCGCTGCGCAAGGTCGTGGCCGAATACCCGCAGGGATGGCTCTCCACCCGGCTGGAGGCCGAGGGTCACAAGCAGGCGAGCTGGCGGCAGGATCCGGCGCAGGCCGGGCCCGCCTCCGCGCTCGGAGACATCGGCACCCACCTCGACAATCTCGTGCGCTACGTTACGGGCCTGGAGATCGAGGCGGTCTTCGCGGAACTCGCGAGCCTGGTTCCGGGCCGGACGATGGAGGACGACGCGGGTATTCTCGTACGCTTCGCGGGGGGCGCGCGCGGCGTCTACCACGCCAGCCAGGTGTCCGCCGGCGAGGAGAACGGGCTGGCGCTGCGCGTCTACGGTGAACGCGCCGGGCTGGTCTGGCGGCAGGAGGACCCGAACGTGCTCGAACTGCTCTCCCCGGACGCGCCCCGGCAGCGGCTGACCCGCGGGAGCGGCTACCTGTGCGCCGCGGCGGGGCACGCGACCCGTCTGCCGCCAGGCCATCCGGAGGGGTTCATCGAGGCCTTTGCCAACATCTACCGGTCGGCCGGGCGTGTGATCGGGGCCCGGATCGCCGGGGCCGAGCCGGATCCGCTGGACCGTGATTTTCCCGACCACAGCGATGGGCTGGGCGGCGTGCGATTCATCGCCGGGGTGCTCGATGCAGCCGCTCGCGCTGGCTGGGTGTCGCTCGCAGACATCGAGGCGGCGGACGGCGGGGCCCGCGAGCCGGCCCGCCGCGCCGCATCGATCCGCAATACCGCGGCAGGAGCGCGCCAATGATCCGCCCCGTCACGCTGTTCACCGGCCAGTGGGCCGACCTGCCGCTGGAGGTGCTGGCCGGGAAAGCCGCCGCCTGGGGCTACGACGGCCTCGAACTGGCCTGCTGGGGGGACCACTTCGACGTCCCCGCCGCGCTGGCCGATTCCGCGTACTGCCGGGGCCGCCATGAGCTGCTCGCCCGGCACGGCCTCGCCGTTCACGCGATCAGCAACCACCTCGTCGGCCAGGCGGTTTGTGACAGAATCGACTCGCGCCACCAGTCCATCCTCCCGGCCCGGGTGTGGGGCGACGGCGATCCGGAGGGGGTCCGCCAGCGGTCGGCCCGCGAGATGGAGGACACGGCACGCGCGGCGGCCCGGCTCGGCGTGAAGGTGGTGAACGGCTTCACCGGCAGTCCGATCTGGCACCTGCTGTACTCCTTCCCGCCCGTCCCCGGCGAACGGATCGACGACGGATACCGCGAGTTCGCCGCCCGCTGGCGTCCGATCCTTGACGTGTTCGCGGCCGAGGGGGTCCGGTTCGCGCTGGAAGTCCACCCCACCGAGATCGCATTCGACACAGTCACGACGGAGCGGGCGCTGCAATGGCTGGACGGGCACCCCGCCTTCGGATTCAACTACGACCCCAGCCACCTTGCGTACCAGGGGGTCGACTACGTCGATTTCATCCGGAGATTCGCCGACCGCATCCACCATGTCCACATGAAGGACGTATGGTGGTCCCGGCGGCCGGTCGCGGCCGGCGTCTTCGGTGGCCACACCGATTTCGGGGACCCGCGGCGCTACTGGGACTTCCGGTCTCTCGGACGCGGCCGGGTGGACTTCGAAGCGATCGTCCGGGCTCTGAACCGGGCGGGCTACCGGGGTCCGCTGTCGGTGGAGTGGGAGGATGCGGCAATGGATCGTGAACACGGGGCGGCGGAGGCGTGCGCGTTCGTGCGTAAGATTGCCTTTCCGCCGTCGTACAGAGCTTTTGACGCGGCCTTCGCCGGCCGCGGCGAATGAGGCGCTGGAAACGGAGAACACGCGATGAGCCTGGTTTCGAATGCATCGGTCGTTGCCCCCCCGCGGGCCCGGCTCGCGGGAGTGGTGCCGGTGGTTCTGGTATGCGCCGGAGCCCTGGCGGGGTGCGGGCAGGCGGGCGCCACGCCAAACGAGAACGCTGTGGCTGAGGCGCCAGCTGGCCGGGGGTCCGCGCAAGGATCGGCCCAGGATCCCCCGGCCAACCGCCTGACGCCCGAAGAGGAGGCGGACGGCTGGAAGCTGCTCTTCGACGGGAGCCTGGACGGGTGGCGAGGGTACCGGCGCGACGATGTGCCGGCCGGATGGCAGTCGCGGGACGGGGCGCTGATGTTCATGCCCGGGAACCGCGGTGGCACGATCATCACGGTCGACCAGTTCGCCGACTTCGAGCTGGCGCTGGAGTGGAAGGTCTCGGAGGGAGGTAACAGCGGCGTCTTCTACAGGGCCACGGAGGACGAGATCCGGCCGTACTGGACAGGACCGGAGATGCAGGTCCTCGACAACGCCGGCCACCGCGACGGGGCCACGCCCGAGACCTCGGCGGGGTCCAACTACGCGCTGCACGCGCCCAGCGAGGACGTCACCCGGCCGGTCGGCGAATGGAACCGGGCCAGGATAGTCGTGCGGGGCGCGCAGGTAGAACACTGGATGAACGGGGTCCGGATCGTGGCCTACGAACTCTGGACCGATGAATGGCGGGCGTTGGTGGAGCGCAGTAAATTCGGGGAGTGGCCGGGATACGGGATGGCTTCGGCCGGGCACATCGGGCTTCAGGACCACGGAGATCCGGTGTGGTTCAGGAACATCAAGATTCGCACGTTTTGAAGCGCCGTCCGGCGGCTAACGGGAGGACACGATGATTGGACGGGTACTGGTGGTGGCGATGGTCGGCGGGGCGCTGCAACCGGGTTCGGCCTCGGCCCAGCTGCCGGACTGGCTGGGCCCGGTCGGGGTGGAGGTGCGCGGCGGAATGAGCGTCGGCAACCACTCGGAATCCGCGGCCGAAATGGAGCTTGTCTACAAGCCGTCTTTCGATTTTGTGGTCAGGAGCGAAGTCATCCCCACGCTATGGGCCTTCGGCGGATACTACCGGACGGCCTTCGGTTGCGAAGAGGGGTTCTGCGTGGGGCGCGACATCACCATAGCGGGCAACCATGGGGCCCTCGGTGTCGAGTGGGTACCCCGCTCGGCGCAATTGGCGGCGGGGCCCTGGCTTCGCGGCGGAATCCTCGTGGGCACGACCCGGGCGGGCACCGAGGGTGACCCTCCGGACATTGGCATCGGGCTGGACCTCGGTGTGGGGCTCGACTGGGATTTCGGCCTCTGGTCGGCCCGTCCGGGTGTATCATACCGCTATCTGATGGCGAACACGCCATCGAGTTCCGCGTACGCGATCGCGCTGTCGGGCCATCTCGGCATTGCAATTCCGCTGGGGGGAGGCTGAGTCTTGGCTTCCCGGCAGCGACCAGGAGATGACATCGAAGGAAAGGCAGGAGTGAGATGTTGAGCACGGTTGGAAGAAACGGTGGGTTGGGAGCGTGTGCGGCCGCACTGATACTCGCGGGGTGCGGCGACCTTTCCACAATTGCGACCTTGCCCCACTCGCTGGTGATCACGCCGTTTGACACGCTCATTACGGAAGGCCAGCAGGCCAAACTCACGGTGACGGTGCTGGACGAGGATGGGAACGTCATTCCGGGGCCGCCGAACTGGACGCCCCTCAAATGGACGGTCGCTCCCCGGGGGTCCATCGATCTCCAGCCCGATGGTACCTTTACCGCGGTGGGCGGCGCCAATGCCCGGGTCTCGGCGGAGGTGGCGGGGCTTGCCGGCGAGGTCTTCGTGCGCACCAACCCGCTCGACCTCGAACTTTCCGCAGGTGCCGTCTACCTGACCCAGGGCGCCCAGAATCTGAACGGAGACGTTCCCCTGATCGCGGGACGGGATGCCGCCCTGCGGGTCTTTCCGGTGGGTGACGAGATATCCTTCTTCGAGCCCCGAGCCCGCGCGACGTTCTACCAGGGAGGCCAGGTGGTCCATACCGCGTCGTTGAGCCCGGTGCGGGAGAAGCTGTACACGGCTCCGACGGAAGAGGCCCTGCAGGCATCGAACAACGCGACGATTCCCGGTTCGGTGATCCAGCCGGGCGTCGAGATGGTGGTGGAGCTCGATCCGGACGGCATCGTTCCGCTTGCTCCCGGGAGCCAGCTGAGGTTCCCTGCCGCGGGGCGGATGAGCCTGAACGTCATCGCAATGCCGGTCTACCGGCAGATGATCGTCCCGACGATCCAGACCCTGTACCCCGCGAGCGAAAGCGTGGTCGCGTGGGCCGAGGGGAAGACGGAAGACCATCCCTTCTTCCGCTTCACCCGCAAGGTCATGCCGATCGGCGAGATGAAGGTTACCATCCACGAGCCGTACCACACGTCGGTGAACCTCACCGGGGAAGCCGGATGGGACGGCTGGATCCGGGAGATCCTGGCGATTTGGGAGCTGGAGGGACGGCAGGGGTACTACTACGGAGCCAGCCCATTGCCGCCCGGTACTTGGGCTGGTGGCTATGGCTACTTCTTTACTCCGGTGAGCGTAGGTGTCAACCGCACCCAGACGTACACCCACGAGATCGGCCACAACATGAGCCTGCGGCATATTGCCTGTGGAGGTGCGGGCGGTCCCGACCCCAACTACCCGCACAACCCCGAAAGCATCGGCATCTACGGCTTCGATGTCGCCGCGGGCTCGATCATACACCCCTTTAGCGCCAAGGACCTCATGACCTACTGCGACCCGACGTGGATCAGCGACTACAGCTTCCGCATCGCGCTGAACCGGAGGCTGCAGGTGGAGTCTCCGGCGGCCCGCGCGGCCTGGGAAGCCATCCCCGAAGAACCCACAATCATGCTGTGGGGAAGCGTCGGCGAGGGCGCGATGCTCATGGAGCCTGCCTTCCTGGTCGACGCCCGGCCCAGTGTGCCAACTGTGGGAGGCCCCTACCGGCTGGAAGGATACGGCCCCGGCGGCGAGCTCCGCTTCGGCTTCGACTTCACGCCCCAGCCCGTGGAGTTCGGCGCCGAGCACTTCCACTTCCACGTCCCCTACGACCCGGACCGGGACGGGCGGCTGGCGCGCGTGGTCCTTTCGGGGGCGGAAGGCGAGTTCGAGCTTGGCGCGTCGAGCACAAGCCCCATGGCGATCGTCATCAACACGGGCTCGGGTCAGGTGCGCGCGATACTGCGGGACTGGAACGGCTCGTCCGCGCTCGCAGGTGCCGATACGGAGATCATGGTCAGCGACGGACTGCCGTGGGGTTCCCGCTGACAGCCGGCGGCCCGCCCGGCGACCGTGCGCCGGGTCTCGGCGGCCGGTTCGGGGGACGGACGCTGTTGCTGGCACTCGCCTCGGCCACACTTCTTCCGGGTTCCGCCGCCGGGCAGTGGACGGAGGGGCCGGGAGACATCCGCGCGGAAGTGAGCACAGGGTTCAGCGTCGGCAGCCACTCCGCCTCCGGGGCTGCTTTGGACATCGCTCCCAGGATCACCGTGGACGTGGTCCTCAAGCGGCAGGTCCATGATTCGTGGTCGGTGTTCGGGGGTTACTACCGTACCGCCTTCGGCTGCGAAGAGGGGTTCTGCACCGGTCTGGACCTGTCGATCGTCGGGAACCACGGTGTGCTGGGCGCGGAGTGGACGCCGGAGCTGTCGTGGCTCCGTGGGCACCCGTGGGCCCGGGCCGGCCTGCTCTTCGGCTCCACGGAAGCGGGCATGGGCGGCGACTCGCCGCAGTTCGGACCCGGGATCGCTATCGGCCTGGGCGCGACGGTTCCGTACGGGCGGCTGGCTCTCCTCCCCGGAGTTTCGTACCGGTGGCTCAGCGCGAACACGACATCGAGGTCGGCCCACGCCGTTGCGCTGTCCATGCACCTGGGCCTCGGGATCAGCTTGAGCGGTGGATAGGAGCCCCGTAGTGCGGCCCCGCGCTGCCTGTGTCCTCCTGCTCCTGGTTCCTGCCGTTCTGGCCGGGTGCGACGATCTGCTGATGGACGCCAGGGCCGTACCGTCCGGCCTGCAGATCTCTCCGGTGGACACCATGGTGACGATCGGCGACGAGGCCCGGTTCAGCGTCTCGGTGGTGGATCAGGAGCGCAGGCTGATGGAGACACCCCCTTCATGGGCGCAACCGGTCTGGAGCAGCGAAGACGAGGGGATTGTTCATGTGTCTCCTGACGGGACGGCGGAAGCGGTCCGCTTCGGCGAGACCTCGCTGTCGGTGTCCTACGCCGGGCTGACCGGGCTCACCCGCGTGCGGGCCAACCCGGCGACCCTCGGTCTCGCTGTGGACGGCTTCTACTTCACCCAGGGAGTACAGAACAGCGCTGGCGACGTGCCCCTGATCGCAGGTCGCCCGGCGCTGCTGCGGGTCTTCGTCACCGGAGACCGGGAAAGCTACTACCAGCCGGTCGTGGAGGCCTCGTTCTACCGCAACAGCACCCTGGTGCGCACCTTCGTCATGACGCCCGAAACGGAGGTTCTGCCCACTGAAGTCGAAGAAGGAAGGCTGGACTGGTCCTACGACGCGGTAGTCCCGGCCTTCCTGATGCAGCCGGGGACGGAGATGGCCATCGAGGTGGATACCGAGCGGACCGTGCCGGTGGAGCCGGGGGGGACCCGGCCCAGGGTTCCGGAGCGGGGCTGGATCCCCATCGAGGTGCAGGCACTTCCCCGATTCGATCTGACGGTCGTCCCGGTGGTGACGGCGTCGGCCAACGGCCCGGCGGTTCACGTGTGGACAGACGGGATCACGTCCGATAGCGAACAGTTGCGGCACACGCGGGCGGTCCTCCCCATCGGCGAGATGACCGTGACCGTCCATGAGGGATTCACGACCTCCGTGGACCTGACCACGGCGACGGGCTGGTCCAAGCTGCTCGGCGAGCTGACGTTCCTGCGCGTCAGCGAGGGGGAGCGCGGCTACTACTATGGGGCCGTGAGCCTGGGCGAGGAGACGACGTCACGGGGACTCGGCTTCATCGGTTATCCCGTATCGGTGGGCCGGGCCGACCCGGAGGTTCTGGCCCATGAGCTCGGCCACAATCTGGGACTGCACCATGCCCCCTGCGGCGGCGCGATCGCGCCGGACATGCGCTTCCCGTACACGGGTGGCTCGATCGGAGTCTGGGGCTACGATTTTCACGGGGAGCGACTGGTGAGCGCGTCCCTCTACAGGGACATCATGGGCTATTGCAGCCCGAGCTGGGTCAGCGACTACCACTTCATCAAGGCCATGGAGTTCCGGCTCACCGAGGAAGAGGAGCTCGTCTCCGGATCCACTGCCGCAATGGGTGCCGCCGGTTCCGGGCGCACCCTTCTGCTCTGGGGCAGGACGGGTCCGGGTGAACTCGCGCTGGACCCCGCGTTCATGGTGGACTTGCCGGTCACGCTCCCGGCGGGTGAGGGACCGTACAGGCTGGAGGGATTCGGTCCTGCGGGCGATCAGCGGTTCGGGTTCGGATTCGAGCCCCGTCCGGTGGCTACCGGTGGAGGCACCTTCCTCTTTGCGGTGCCGTACGATCCCGTCCTGGAAGGGGAGCTCGGCCAGGTTGTGTTGTCGGGTCCGGAGGGCCGGGTCACGCTGGAGCCGTTCGGGTCCGCGCCGATGGCGATCGTGACCGAGCGGAGCAGCGGGCGGGTGCGCGCGATCGTGCGCGGCTGGACCGGCGAGGAACTTCGCAGGCTGGACCTCGTGCCGGGCGACGCCGAGATCCTGGTCAGCGAGGGGCTGCCGCGCTAGGAGCCCAGCAGCCTTCAAGTCGGGACGGCCGGATTCGAACCGGCGACCCCCTGAACCCCATTCAGGTGCG
>VXLT01000252.1 GCA_009841475.1 Gemmatimonadota bacterium | reverse complement strand
GGCCCGGGCGGAGGTCGAGGGGCGCGTAGGGATCGGCCAGGATGCGCTCCGGGGCGATGATCGCGCCGGTGAGCGCGGCGGCCCCGGCCTTGAGGAAGGCGCGGCGGGTGGGGGAGTGGGGGGTCATGGATGGCGCTCCGATATGTTTTCCAGGAGGCCCGATCTCCCGAAGCCCGTAGCGGCTGTTACTATTTCCGGGATCCCAGGGCCGTCGGCTGTGTATCCAAATGATGGACGGTGGACGCAACATGCAACCGATCGGACAACGAATGAGACGCCCCGTGTCGCGCCCCTGGAGCGCAGTCCTGTGGGCCATCCTGCTGGTGGCCTGCTCGGACGAACCCGAGCCCACGGCACCAACGACGCCGCCACCACCGCTTACTCCCGCCGATTCCGCCAGACAGGTGCTGATCGCGTTCTATAACGCGACGGGCGGACCGAGCTGGCTGCAAAACCGCAACTGGAACACCGCTTCGGACCTAAGCACCTGGTACGGCGTCGAGACCAGGGGCGGCCGCGTCACCCAGTTGGTGCTGGGTGACAACAACCTGGTGGGAACGCTGCCCGCGGAGCTCGGCGATCTGGCGCTGTTGCACAGGCTCGTCCTCAATGGAAACCAGATCTCGGGGCGAATTCCGCCCGAGTTGGGGATTCTGAGCAACCTCACGATGCTAAACCTGCGGGGGAATGACCTGGAGGGACCGATCCCTCCGGAACTCGGTGCGCTCGCCAGGCTGGATACGCTGGACCTCTTCAACGCGGGGGTGTCCGGCGCGATCCCGCCGTCCCTGGGCAACCTGAGTTCACTGCAGAGCCTGACCCTGGGCTGGAACCGGCTGTCAGGTTCGATACCGGCGGAGCTGGGGCGGCTGGACAATGCGACCTACATGAACTTCAGCCGCAACGAACTGACGGGGACGATACCCCCGGAGCTCGGCGATCTGGACTCGATCGAGCTGCTGTCGGTCTCGCGGAATGACCTGACCGGTGCCATACCGACCGAGCTTGGGCAATTGGCGACTCTGGAACGCCTGTACCTCTACGACAACCGGTTGACCGGCGGAATACCCCCGGCCCTGGGACAGCTGTCGCAACTCGACGTTCTCTGGATCCATCAGAACGACCTCGCGGGTCCGATACCGGACGAGTTCGCCAATTTGACGGCGCTCGAGGACCTCCGCGCCCACGAGAACAGCCTGAGTGGCGCGATTCCGTCGTTTCTGGGCGGTTTCCCGCTGCGAATTCTGCTTCTGCATGACAACACCTTGAGCGGTGGGATGCCAGCCGAGATCGGCGAGATCGGCACACTGGAGTCGCTTACGCTGAACGGGAACCGGGAGTTGGCTGGACTGCTACCGCGGAGTCTGCTCGATCTCGAGTATCTGGAAGACCTGTGGTTCGACGACACCGGGCTCTGCCCACAGGTCGACGAAGAGTTCAGGAAGTGGATGCAGGCGCTGCCGAACCTTGTCGGGGCGGAGTGTGATCCCGGTGAGGTCGAGAGACTCGCGCTGGCGGAGTTCCACGACATGACGGGCGGCGCGTCGTGGGCAAACCGCGGCGCCTGGCTCAGCGACGCGGACGTGGGCGACTGGTACGGTGTCATGTCCGAAGGCGGCCACGTCGTGGAACTCAAGCTGCCCGGCAACGCCCTCGCCGGTCCCTTCCCGGCGGAGATCGCCAATCTCACGCAGCTGAGGGCGCTCGATCTCTCGGGGAATGATCTGTCCGGCGCGTTTCCTAACGCCGTCGCGGGACTGTCGGAGCTGACCGAGCTGCGAGTGGGCGGGAACCCGGGGCTCGAAGGTGCGCTCCCGTTCGGTCTCCGGGGGTTGGACCATCTCCGCGTGCTTGACTTCGATGGGACCGGCCTCTGTGCGTCCCCCTCGGCGAACTTTCAGGCATGGTTCGCCGCGATCGCCGAAACCGCAGGTGCGACCTGCGACAATCCGGACCAGGTCACGGTGTCGCTCGAGATGGTCTACCTCACGCAGTCGGTCCAGACTCCGTCGAGGAGGGTGCTCCTCGTGGCGAATCGCGACGCACTGCTGAGGGCATTCGTCACCGCCGAGGAGCCGCGCGGATACTTCGAACCCGACGTTCTGGCGGTATTCACGGGGCCGGGAGGCGACGAGCTGCACCGTGTGGTGATGACGCGCGGAGACAACCAGATCCCGGCCGAGGCGCGCGAGGGGGAGTTGGGGTCGTCGTACAACGCGGTGATTCCCGCCGACGTGCTCACGCCTGGAGTTCGGATGTTCGTGGAGGTGGACTCCGACGGAGACCTGCCGCTCACCGCGGAAAGCCGGACGCGTTTCCCGGCCACCGGTTCGGATTCGCTGAGGATCGTGGAAGTCCCCCCGTTGCAGCTGACCCTGGTTCCGGTCCTGGAGGAGGCGGCGCCCGACACGTCGATTCTGGCGTGGGTCCGTGGCGTCTCGGCCGAGAGTCCCCAGGTAGGACTGCTGAAGCACTCGTTCCCTCTGGCCGAGTTCAGCGTAAGGCCGCGCGATCCCTTCTACACGTCGCTGGACATCACCACGACGGCCGGGCAGGTGGCGTTGTTCGGAGAGCTGGAGGCGTTGCGAACGGCGGAAGGCGGCCGTGGCTACTACTACGGGGTAGCGGCGGACCTGGGGTCGGTTGGCGGCCGGGGTCAGTTGCCCGGGTGGGTGAGCATCGGCGTGCCGAGCCCTTATACCCTGACGCACGAGGTAGGACACAACGTCTCATTGAGGCACGCGCCCTGCGGCAATCCTCCGGGAGTCAATCCTGTCTTCCCCTACCCGGACGGGAGCATCGGCGTGTGGGGCTATGACTTCCGTAGCGGATCGGTGATGTCTCCCGACCGCAGCGAAGACATCATGACGTATTGCAGGACACGCCCATGGATCAGCGACTACCACTACAGGAACGTCATCAGCCATCGGGCCGCATTGGCCCGGGGTATCGCGCGTGCCGGAATGACCGCTGCGGACCGGCCCTCGGATATGCTGGTGCTATGGGGAGGTGTTGCGGATGGCGAGCTGCAGCTTGAGCCGGTGTATTCGACGCAAGCCACGCCCCGCGTCCCCGAAGAGCGGGGTCCCTATCGCATCACGGGGATCGGCTCCGACGGGCGGACGCTGTGGGCGCTGGATTTCATGCCCGGGGAGGATGGCCACGGTGGAAGGCACTTCTTCTTCATGGTGCCGATCGAGCCCGATTGGGAGGACTCGCTCGACAGGATCGTCCTCACCGGACCCGAAGGGCAGGTTGCCGTGGACCGCGAAGATGAACGCGCCATCACGGTGGTGACGGAGCGCGGGACGGGGCGGATTCGGGCCATTCTGCGAGATTGGGACGGCGTGCTGCCGGCGGGGCTGCGCGGGGGGGAGGGGTTGGAGATCGCGACGACGCGTGGGCTGGGTGAAGCGGTGCGACCCCGGCGTTGACGGGCGGGCCGCCACCAGGACCAGCACGTCCGGGTCGATCACCACGCGGCCGGGTTCGAACGCGGCACGGATCACGAACTCCGCCGACTCCCCGGCGCCCAGTTCCACCTCGGTGCGCGCGTCCCGGTACCCCTCCGCCACCACCGAACGGCCGGCGTCCTTGCCCTCGTCAGACCATCGCTCGCCCCTCGCGCCCCATCTGAAGCGTCGCGAGCGCCGGCACGATCATCATGAGCACGGCGGTCGCCGCGATGATCCCGAAGCCCAGCGAGGCCGCCATGGGGATCAGGAAGCGCGCCTGCAGGTCCTGCTCCAGAATGAGGGGAGCGACACCCAGAAACGTGGTCAGCGAGGTCAGGAAAACCGGGCGAAAGCGCGCCTTGGCGCCGCCGATGATTGCCTCCCGGACGGGCATGCCCGCGCGCCGCCGCTCGGTGATGAAGTCGATCATCACGATGGAGTCGTTGACGACCACGCCGCTGAGCCCTACGAAGCCGAAGATGGAGGTGGCGGCGATCTCCAACCCGAGAAGCAGATGGCCCAGCACCGCGCCCACCAGGCCGAACGGGATCGCGGCCATGACGATCAGGGGCCGGACGTACGAACGGAACGGGATGGCCAGCAGCGCGTAGATCGCGAATAGCGCGAGGGCGAAGCCGCGGCCCAGAGCACCTATCGACTCGGCAACCTCGCGGCGCTCGCCCGCGAACGAGTGTTCGAGGCCGGGATCGCGGGCCGACATGTCCTGCAGGACCCCGTCCAGACGCCGCGTCGCCGCCTCCGACGCACGCGTTTGCGCGTCGGCCGTGACGGTCGCGACGCGGCTGCCGTCCTGGCGCCGGATCACGGTGGGCGAATTCCCGAACCGCGCCGCCGCGACCCGGCCGAGACTGACTGCGGCTCCTGCGGGTGTGCGAACCTGGTAGGTCTCCAGATCGGCGATCGCGTTGCGTTCGTGCTCGGGAAGACGTGCATAGACACGGATCTCCTCCCGGCCCCGCTGCAACCGCACGACTTCCTCGCCGAAGAACGCCGCGCGGATCTGTCGGGCCACGTCTTCGAGAGTGAGGCCCAGCGTCCGGGCCTCGGGCTTCAGCTCGAGCTGAATCTCCCGGACACCCTGGTCCTGGTCGGACCGGACATCGAAGATTCCGGGCCACTCCCGCAGGAGTTCGGCAAGGGTATCGGCGATCGCGGTCAGCCGAACCGGATCCGGGTGCGCGAGTTCCACATGAACAGATTGGCCCAGGTCGACGAGATTGGCGCTGAAGGACAGGTTGCGGTAGCCTGCGATCTCCCGGGCCTCCTCGCGCCAGGCCTGCTGAAAGGCCGAAGCGGCGATCGTCCGGAGCTGGGCATCGAGGAGCCTGAACTGCACGGTCGCCACGTGGGCTCGCGGCCCCGACTCGGGAGTTCCACCGGACGCCACGATGGCGGACCCGAGCGAGGTCGGTGTGCCCCCCACGGTGATTGCGACGCCGGTTACCAGCGGTTCCGCCCCCGCTGAAGGTCCAGTCGACAGCCGGCCGGCTGCCCGGCGTCCGGCGTCCTCCAGCGCCTGCGCCACGCTCGCGGTGCGCGCCCGCGGCGTGCCTTCGGGCATCTCGAGGTCCGCGGTCACCAGGTTGCCCTCGACGGTGGGCGTGAACGCCACTCCGACGATACCGGCCGGGATCATGGCGACACAGACGATCAGGATGCCCGCTGCCACCGCCATGACGATCCCGGGCCGGGCCGTCGCAAAGCGCAGAGAGCGATCCAGCGGACCGTTCACGAACCGCTCCAGCTCTCGGTTGGCGCGGGCCTGCGCGCGCTTGCGGAGGCCGGCGGCAAGACGCCCGCCCGGACCCCGGGAACTGCCGGGGGACAGCCTGGAAAGGTGGTTGGGAAGCACGAGCAGCGATTCCAGCAGCGAGAACAGCAGCACCGAAATCACGACCACGGGTATCGCCTCGGCCATCGCTCCGACCGAGCTGGGAACGAAGAAGAGGGGAAGGAAGGCCGCCACGGTGGTCAGAACGCCAAATGTCACCGGTGCCCTCACGCGCCGGGTGCCCCGGATCGCCGCCGCCAGCCCGGCGTGTCCCCGGTCGCGCTCCGCCGCGATGTTTTCGCCCACCACGACCGCATCGTCCACCACGATCCCGACGGCCAGACTGAACGCGAAGAGAGAGGTCAGGTTGATCGAAACGTCGAGTACCGCCATGACGGCCAGCGTCCCGACGAACGAGACCGCGATTCCCGTGGCAACCCAGAACGCGAGCCTGAGTTCCAGGAACAGCGTCAGCACACTCAGCACCAGCAGGAGTCCCAGCAGCCCGTTCTTGAGCATCAGGCCCAGGCGGGCCGCGAGGGGGTCCGCGTCGTTGCTCCAGACATCCACCCCCACCCCCGGCGGCAACCCCGGGGCCACGCTCGCCCGCAGCTGCCGCTCGACGGCCTCCGCGATGTCCAGCACGCGCTCGTCCGCCGTCCTGTAAACCTCGATGAACGCGGCCGGTTGTCCATTGTACCGGCTGACCAGTCCGCCTTCGGCGAAGCCGTCGCGCACCTCGGCGATGTCGCCCAGCCGAACCGTCGTGCCGTCGTTGCCGGCCAGTACGATGATGTTCTCGAATTCGTGTTGGCTGTAGCTGCGGCCGGCAGTGCGGATCCGTACCCGCTCGTCCGGCGTGTCGATGCTGCCCGCCGACAGGTCCAGCGTGCCGCTGCGGACCGCGTCCGCCACGTCCGGAAGCGTGAGTTCGAGCGCGTTCAGGCGCCGTGCCGGCACCTCGATCGAGATCTCGTAGTCGCGCACGCTGGTCGTCCGCACGTGCGAAACCGCCGGGAGCGACGAAAGTTCGTCCTCGACGCGGTGGGCCAGCTCCTTGAGCGTCCGCTCCGGGACATCTCCGTAGAGGGCGATCCGCATGACGCTGCGCCGCGAGGTCATTTCGGTCACCGCGGGCCGCTCGGCGCCCGCCGGGAACGCCCGTATTCCGTCCACGGCCGCCTTGACCTCCTCCAGCAACCTGTCGGCGTCAGCGCCTCTCGCGAGCTCGGCAACGACAGACCCGAGCCCCGCGGAGGCCACCGATTGGACGCTCCTGACGCCCACGATCGACCGAATCCGCTCCTCGATCCTGCTGACGATCGCTTCGTCCACTTCCGCCGGCGATGCACCCGGGTAAGGGACGGAGACCTGAATCCGGTCCAGCGAGTGTTCCGGAAGCACCTCCTGGTCGAGGCTTGCCAGAGAGAGGAGCCCCGCCGCGAGGATCCCGGCCATCAGAAGGTTGGCCGCGACTCCGTTGCGGGCCATCCAGGCAATCGGGCCGCCGTAGCGGCTCCCTCCGTCCCCGCCGTCCGCGCCGCCCGCCGCCCTCAAGCCGCGCCTCTCGGATACCGTCGCCCGTTCAGCTGCTTCCCAATGAACGTCGGTCGGACGAAGTAGTGGTATGTCACCAGGATCAGGCCGATTGCCATGACCGAGACCAACGCGAGCTTAATGAGCCCGGGTAGCGGCGTGCCGGCCAGGAGAAGAGGCAACAGCATGACGAACGGCACGTGGACGACGTAGATCCAGTACGAGGCGTCCGCCATGAACCGCCAGGGACGGCTCGACCCGTCCATGTAGCGCTGGAACACTCCGATCAAGCCGTAGGCCATGAACCACATGGACATCGCGAGGAAGACGACCGCCCGCAGGTGATTCCCCCCGCCCGCCCCGCCGCAGGTCCTGTCGGGCACAAGGGTGCAGCCGATCTCGAAGAAGTGCCGGTACACGAAGAAGCACAGGATTCCCGCGGCAAGGAAAACCCAGGCGGGGCGCTTGAAGCCCTCCACCGTTTCCCGCCTGCGGAACAGCATCCACCCGAACCCGAAGAACAGGCCGTACAGCGCCAGGAGCCGCGGGGGCGGGAGCGGGCCGGCGTAGTAGTCGATCGCCCACGACTCCATCCGGTACAACAGGAAGCCCGCGGCCAGAATCAGCACCGCGACGCCTCCGCGGTGAACCCGGCGCGCGAAGAGGTCCATCGCCCTGGCACGGAGGGTTGCCGGAATCCGAACGGCAAGCGGCCGCAGCGCGGTCGCGACGGCGCACAGGATCATCAGGTGGTAGAGGAACCACAGATGCATGAACAGATGGTCCAGGGCCCTTGGCGAGGTCAACTCGGCAAGGCTGTAGGCGGCGTTCGGCGGGGTGGCGCTGAAGCGGGCGGCGAACGGCACGATGAAGAACATCGTGACCGCCAGGACGGGCCAGGCAACCAGAAACGGCACCCCGATCCGGCTCCAGCGGTGGCGCAGGAATCCCCTGGTGCCGCGCGTCTCGGCCACGTACGCGGCAAAGAACCCTGCAACCGCGAAGAATACGGGCAGGTGGAATACCCGGATGAAGACGACCACCCAGTAGGCGAGCATGTCGGCCTGTGCATCCCGGTACGGCCATTCGAAGAAGACCGTGGGCACGTAGCTTACCGCCGCGTGGCGAACCACCCCCAGCAACATCATGGTGGCGCGCAGCCGGTCGAGGGAGTGGTACCGAGTGAGGCTTCCTTGTGGCGGCGCGCCGGACACCGGGAGCTACGGCGTGGTCGCGCCGCTGTGTGCCCGCCGGCGCTGGACCCGGATTCTGAAACGGACGGGCTGCATGGTCGGGAACGACCTCACCCGCAGCGCGTGGTCCGGCGCGAGCGGCTCAAGTACAAGCTCCCTCAGTATCGTAGCCATGGTAAGTGCGAGCTGAACCGGGACGAGACCGCTGCCGAGGCATTTGCAAACGGTCGCGCATCCTGCTGTGACCGTGTGACTTACGGAAGACGGCGATCCGGTTACCGCTGTTTGGTTCCCGCCGTTTGGATCATCGAGCCTCAACCTCGCGGCGGCGGCTGTCCAGAGCCGTCCTGAGTTGTACTTCGTCGGCCTGCTGGTAGCAGCGCAGAATGGTCTGTGCCTCCTTCCAGCCGCCGAGATCGCAGAGCACCTTGAGCGGGACGTTCATGAGGTCGGACGCGAACTTCCGCCTCAGCGAGTGCCAGCCGCGACCACGCTTGGGTTCGAGTCCGGCCAGCGTCTGGGCCTTCCTCCACCAGTACCCCACGAGCGTCCGGCCCGCGCACTGCGAGGGATCCCTCGGTGCGGGGAGCACCGGCCCGTCGCCGGACCCGGCGCTCAACGCTCGCGCCTCCTCCAGAGCGGCCAACGCCTCGGCGGTCACGGGCGTGGTGTGCTCGTAGCCCGTCTTCTCATGCTTCGCCCGCCACCGCACCGCTTTGCCCACGAAGTCGATGTCGCTCCACCGGAGCTGGCGGATGGCACCGATCCGGTGTCCCGTTTCGTGCGCGAGCACGAGGGCGGTGCGGAACTGCCAGCCCACCTCCGTCGACACCCTCAAGAGCGCGCGGTACTCCTTTTCGGTGAGCACGACCCGGGTGGGGT
>VXLT01000172.1 GCA_009841475.1 Gemmatimonadota bacterium | reverse complement strand
GGGCCGTCCCCCGCCACCCGGCGCGGACGTGACCAGCAGCCGCCCGCCCGACACCGCCAGTCCGGAACCGAAGCCATCACCCTGGGCCGGTTCGGGGCTCACGATGCTGCCAGCTTCGACCCATTCGCCGCCGGCCATCGTGTAGATGTACACGGTCCCCCCGTCTGGACCGCGGGACTGAGCCACCAGCACCTGGTCACCGGCGATTGCGACCGCTCCCCCGAAGCCCTGTGCGAACGCCGCGTGCGGCACCAGGCCGACAACGGCGAACCCCAGAAACGCTGCGACAGACGCTTTCTTCATGTTTCTCTTCCTTGGGCAACTACTGAAACGAACTGACGATTCATGTAGGCTGACATCTTTCGGCCCACGGGACAAGACTGATGGCGACGGGGCAAAGCGGGGACGGCACGCTACCGAGTTGCGAGGAAGCCGCCAAGCGCGTGCCAGGTCTCGCGCTGCGGGTGGCTGGTTCGCGCTGCAAGGCAGCCGGGTCCCGCCTCAGGCGCCCGGGCCGACCCGCCCCAGCCGGTCCAGAAGCCACGCGGCCTCGGCCAGCCGTTGGGCCACCTCGTTCGCGCCGCGCCGCAGGTCGGTGCGGACGAAGGGAAGCCGGGGCGACTCGTTCTCGATCAGTTCCTCCAGCTCGTGGATCCCGGCAAGCCGCGGAATCGGCGTGCGGGGCGTCGCCGGGTCCTGCTCGAAACGCGCACGTTCGGTGTAGCCCACCGGGACCAGGAGCCTGCCGATCCTGAGGAGCAGGTCGTTCGCCGCCTCGGGCTCGATCTCGCCGTCCTCGATCCTCGCGTACAGCGCCTCCAGGCGTTCGGTGACGGCGTCCAGTCCCGAGCGTATGGCACTCAGATCGAACTTCTTGACGGCCTTCGCTTCGTAGTCCTCGAGCGCCTCGTTCAGCTCGGCAACGGTTTCGCGAAAGTCGAGCGGGATCACCTCGTCGCCCACGAGGCGCCCGATCGCGGTCAGATAGACCTTGAGGTCGCGCTCCAGGTTGTCGCGGTCGGCAATCTCGATCCTGTCCTTCTCGGTGTGCCAGGCGATGTTGCCCCCACACCCGCCCACCGGATAGAAGCCGCGGCGCTCCCGCTCCTCCTTCGGGATATTGGACAGGAGCATGAAGAAGGAGCTGATGCCGAGGTGATTGAAGGAATAGTCCCCTGCCCTCAGCGGCCGCTGCCGGGTGGGCTCGACGTCCGCCACGTCCTGGATCGACGAGCGTGCAACCTCGCCGGCTTCCGCCATCCAGGCCACCTCGTCGTAGTCGGTGGCCCCCCGGCAGCCGGGCGAATCGATGTTCAGCGTGGCCACGCAGTGCCGGTGCAGGTCGAGCGCGAAGTTGTCGGCATACCATGTCGACCCCGCGTAGCGGCCCGTGGAGTGGCCGGGCCACCACGCGATGCGCACGGAGCGGCGCAGCTCCTCGCGGTTGTTGTGGAGAATCCGCGCAAGCTCCAACAGCGTCGCGTCGCCCACGGCATTGTCGCCGATCCCGATGTCCCAGGAGTCGTAGTGACCGTGCACGAGCACGAAGTCCTCTTCCTGTCCGTCGATGCGCGCGACGGGCAGTGGGCAGGAGAACCAGCCCTCGTCCAGCTCCGTCGTGATGGTCAGGCGTTCCATCCCGCCCTCGATCGCCTCGATGACCCGGTCGCCGTCCGGCCGGTTGATCGCGACGACCGGCGTGGACGGCTTCTCCGAGAGCTGCGCCTCCCCCGGCGCGCCCCAGATGGGGGTGCAGATCCCCCAGTGAATGCGGACGCCCGGGTTGATGTACACCTGTCCGGCCGCGCCGGCCGCCTCGAGCCGCTTGACCGACGCCGGCATGGGATAGCCCTCGGTGACGACGATCTTCCCGGCGACATCCGGGATGTCCTCGCCGTGAGCGGCCTTGAAGAGTTCGGACGCGCCTTCGATCGGCTCGGACGGCACGTGGACCGCGGCCGCGGAAAGCCCCCCGGGCCCGGTCGAGGCCGAAAACGAAGGCGGCTTGGCGGCGAGATCCGTCCCGTCGAGATCGACCGATGCGCTGCGCGGGATCGACAGGTACAGCTCGGGCTCGTGAAGCTCGAAGGGAACCCCCAGCACTTCCAGCCGGGATGTGATGAAGTGCGCGGCGGCGCGTTCGTCGATCGAGCCCGACTCCCTGACGAGCACCGCGAACCGCTCGATCAGGCTCCAGCCCAGATCAAATGAAGTGTCGGCAAGCAGGCTGTCCGAGAGCCTCATGGGGCACCCAGAGTGCGAGGCGGCATGCAGTCATCCTGGCGGAAAAGTCGCGAAATGACTTCTAGTATAACCCCGCTGACAAGGGGCCCAAGGAGTCCAGAATGTAAACCGGACATTACATCTTGTAATGTTGGGATTACATCCTGCTCCGCGGACCCGGCCGCAGTTTCCGGCGGGGATGAGGGCCGCTCGCTATCTCAGCGCTTCAAGGGCCGCGAGCACGTCCTCGTTGGTGGGCCGGACCCGGTAGTCCACCTCAACGAACCGATACCGCACAACCCCCTCCTTGTCGATCACATAGGTGGCGGGAATGGGCAGGGGACGGTTCGGCGGCGCGTCCTCGTTGAAGAGGCCATAGCGGTCGATCACGCTGTGGTCGGGGTCGGACAGCATGATGAAGTCCGGCGCGACGCCGTCGGAGGCGCTCACCCGGTCGATCATCCGTTTCATGCCATCGTTGTCGTCCACCGACACGGTGACGATTTCGGTGTCGTCCTGCAGCGCTTCCGGGAGAAGGGCTCTCAGCTCCACGAGCTGACCGGCGCACCATGGTCACCAGTGTCCGCGGTAGAAGACGAGGACCACGTTCTTGTCGCCCCGGAAGCTCGCCAGCTCCACGGGTCCCCGGTCGTAGGACTCCAGGGTGAAGAGCGGCGCCTCGCTGCCGACCGAGACGCGTTCCAGATCGGTGGCCGGCAGGTCGTGGCCGTCTGCGGGGCCGAGGGTCTGTGCACCGGCGGGGGCGAATGCGAGAAGGGAGGCGGCGATGGCGAGGAGCGGGATGAGCAACGCCCCAGGAAGCGCACCCGCCCGGATGCGGATCGAAGCGATCATTTGGGCAGCCTTTGGCAGAAGTGAGGATCGTCTATCTTAACGGCATGTGCTCCGTCCTCGCCATCCTCGATTTCGATCCCGCCGACCCGCCGGCGCGCGAACGGGTCCTCGCGCTCTCGAAGCTGCAGCGGCACCGCGGCCCCGACTGGTCCGGCGTCTTCGCGCACGAGCGCGCGGTGCTGGCCCACAACCGGCTGGCCATCGTCGACGTGGAGCACGGCGCGCAGCCGCTCTTCAACGCGGAGCGCACCCACGTCCTGGCCGTGAACGGGGAGATCTACAACCACCGGGAGATCGCGGCCCGGCTCCCGTCCTTCCACCCCCGCACGGCAAGCGACTGCGAAGTCATCCTGGGCCTCTACGCGGAGGAGGGCGGCGCCTTCCCGGATCGCCTCAACGGCATCTTCGCCTTCGTGCTGTACGACCTCGAACGCGACCGCTACATCGTCGCCCGCGACCACCTCGGCATCGTCCCCCTCTACACGGGGCGCGACGACGAGGGCCGCCTCTACGTCGCGTCGGAGATGAAGGCGCTGACCCCCGTCTGCCGCACGGTCTCGGAGTTCCCCCCCGGCCACGTCCTCGATTCGGCCGACGGCACCCCCCGCCCCTACTACCACCGCAGCTGGCGCGACCACGCGGCCGCCACCGGCGACCCCGACCCGGCCCGCATCCGGGAAGCGCTCGAGGCCGCCGTCCACCGCCAGATGATGTCGGACGTCCCCTACGGCGTCCTTCTCTCGGGCGGCCTCGACTCGTCGATCATCTCGGCCGTGACCCGGCGCTTCGCGCGGAACCGCATCGAGGACGACGATCGCACCGAGGCCTGGTGGCCCCGCCTGCATTCGTTCTGCATCGGACTGGAGGGGTCGCCCGACCTGGCGAGCGCCAAGACGGTCGCCGAGCACATCGGCACCGTGCACCACGAGTTCCGCTTCACCGTGCAGGAGGGCCTCGACGCGCTTTCCGACGTCATCCACCACCTCGAGACGTACGACGTGACCACCGTGCGCGCCGCCACCCCGATGTACCTGATGGCGCGCCGCATCCGCACGCTGGGGATCAAGATGGTGCTGTCGGGCGAGGGCGCCGACGAGGTCTTCGGCGGCTACCTGTACTTCCACCGCGCGCCCGACCCCCGCTCCTTTCACGAGGAGACCGTGCGCAAGCTCGACCGGCTCCACCAGTTCGACTGTCTGCGGGCCAACAAGGCCATGGCGGCGTGGGGGATCGAGGCGCGCGTGCCCTTCCTCGACAAGGAGTTCCTGGACGTGGCGATGTCGATCGACCCCGCGGCCAAGATGCCGGCGGGCGGGATCGAGAAGCGGATCCTCCGCGAGGCGTTCGCCGAGTACCTGCCGCCCGAGATCCTCTGGCGCCAGAAGGAGCAGTTTTCGGACGGAGTGGGCTATTCGTGGATCGACGCGCTGAGGGACCATGCGGAGGCGACGGTCACCGACCGGCAGCTGGCCAACGCGGCCTTCCGCTTCCCCTGGAACCCACCGGGGGACAAGGAGGCGTACCTCTACCGGCGGATCTTCGAATCGCACTTTCCGCTGCCGGATGCGGCGGCGTGCGTGCCGGGCGGGCCCAGCGTCGCCTGCTCGACGCCCGAGGCTCTGGCATGGGACGCGGAGCTGTCGAAGACGATCGACCCGTCGGGAAGGGCGGTGGCGGGGGTGCACAGGGCGGCGTATTGAGGCAACGCCCGCGAGGGCGCGCTGGATCGAAAGAAGGGTGATGTTCGCCACAGCCGGAGCGGACGGCCGTGCAAGGCTGTTTTCGGCACCCGGATCCCGTAGAGAAGGGAGATGCCCCGATGTTGTTGCGACTCAGGATTGTCCCGTCCCTGTCGGCATGCTGCCTGGCTGCGGCCGGCGCCGCCTGCTCCGAGGGTGCGACACAAGCCCCACCCCCCGCATTCACCGTCACCGACAGCGCGGGGGTGCGCGTGGTGGTCAACTCGGGCCAGCTATGGGGCGAAGGCGAAGGGTGGCAGGTGAGCGCCGAGCCCGTCGTGACCCTGGGGGTCAGGGACTATCCCGTCGAACAGCAGTTCGAGCGCCTCGGCGGGGCGACCCGCCTGAGCGACGGCACGATTGTCGTGCTCGAACAGCGGCACATGGAGCTGGAGGCCTTCGACGCCTCCGGAGCGCTTCTCTGGACGGCCGGGGGCATCGGGGACGGCCCCGGCGAGACGAGGCCCTACCCCGACACGCATGCGGTGCTGACAAAACTGCCCGGCGACACTCTCCAGCTACAGAACGGCCAGGACCGAGTGCGGTTCGGCCTCGCCGGCGAGCTACTCGAGCACCGCAAGGTGGACTACGCCCGATTCCGCCGCTGGGGACGGATCTTCCTCCAATACTGCCCCTTCGAGGTCTACTTCGTGCGGGATCAAATAGTGGTTTGCCACGGCATGCAGTTCGAGCCACCCTTTCCCGACTCCTGGACCGGCCGGCACACCATCATGCGGACCACGTGGGATCTGGACCGGCTCGACACGCTGGGCGCCTTTCTGGATGCGAGCTTCTACCGTGCAGGCCCCCCCGGGGTCGCCGTCCGATCCCCACTGGCGGCTCAGGGGATGTTCCGGGTGGCCACCAGTCCCCAACCCAGGCTTCTTTACGCCCGCAACGACGCCTACCGGATCGAGGTTTGGGACATCCCGGCCGGCAACCTGGCCATGGTCGTGGAGCGGCGAGTGCCGCGCCACGTACGGTCGCGCGAGGAGGCCGACCATCTGGTGCAGAGCGGAGACCTTGCCGCCGTTCATCTCATTGCCAGCGAAATGAACATCGCCATCGACCTGGAGGCGGAGATGGACAAGGCACATGCGGCGGCCATCGACTCCGTGTCGATCGCCCAGGCCCTCTTCCTCGACGAACTCGGTTACCTGTGGGTCCGGCGCAGCCCCTCGCAGCTGGACGGCGAGTACGCGCGAGTGCAGGAGGTCACCGGGCCCGACGACACACGCTGGACGCTCCCCGCCCCGACGGGACTGCACGATGTCTTCCGGCCCGACGGCGTGTACCTGGGTGCTGTGAAACTGCCCCCCGACCTCCGCATCACCGAGATCGGACCGGACTACATCCTCGGCATCGTGCGAGATGAGATGGACGTCCAGTACGTGTGGATGTACGGGCTGGAGCGGAGTGGGGGAGGATCGGGATGAGCCGGGGACCATGCGCCATGGCGAGGCCGGCATGGGTGCTTCGACTCTCGGCCAGCTGGCTGGCCTTGTCCGCCGCCGCCTGCTCCGAAGCACCGGCCGAACCCCCACCCCCCGCATTTGCCGTCACCGACAGCGCGGGAGTGCGCGTAGTGGTGAACTCGGGTCAGCAGTGGGGCGAGGGGGAGGGATGGCAAGTCACCGCCGAGCCCGTCGTGACCCTGGGAGTCAGGGACTATCCCGTCGAGCAGCAATTCGTGCGCCTCGGCGAGGCGACGCGGTTGAGCGACGGCACGATCGTCCTGCTCGAGATCGAGGATATGCAACTCCGGGCCTTCGATGCCTCCGGAGGCCTGTTGTGGACCGCTGGCGGAGTCGGGGATGGCCCCGGGGAGTCGAGGCCGTACCCCGATACGCGCCCGGTCCTTACGAAGCTCCCGGGCGACACGCTGCAGCTGCAGAACGGCCAGGACCGCATTCGCTTCAACTCGGTCGGCGAGCTGATCGAGCAGCGGAAGGTTGACTACGCACGCTTCCGCCGGTGGGGGCAGATCTTCCTGCAATACTGCCCGTTCGCGGCCTATTTCCTGCACGATGCGATCGTGTTTTGCGAGGACGCGCGGGAATCGCCGTCCGGCACCGACAGCTGGACACGCGTGGAGACGATCATGCGGACCGACTGGTCGTTGGACAGGCTCGATACTCTGGGGACGTTCTTCGAAGCGGCGGGGGCGTCGGTGGAAATGGACTTCTCAGGGGTTCTCGCCGACCCCAAATACGACCTGGTCAGGGAGCACTTCGGGGTGCGGCGGAACATGAGTGTCTCTTCTCGGTTCGGCCCGAAGGGGAGTTTCCGGGTCGGCGGGCATGACCGGCCCAGGTTCCTCTACGCCCGCAACGACAGATACCGGATCGAGGTGTGGGACATCCTGACCGGCGCGCTGTCCATGGTGGTCGAGCGGCGAACTCCGCGGAGAGGCTGGACGGATGAGGAACTCGCCTATGAGGATCAGCGCGGATTGTTCGTGCCAATCGGCACCGAACAACCCGAGGTGGATTGGTCCGACGACCGCTGGTCGCCGCTGGATTCGGTGTCCATCGCCGAGGACTTCCTGCTCGACAACCTCGGTTTCCTCTGGGTCCGACGGGGCCCGTCCCCAGCGGAAGGGGACGAGGGAGCGCTTCGAGAGTTCACTACGACCGACGGCGTGGAGTGGGCAATTCCGTCTTCTTCGGGCCTGCACGACGTGTTCCGGCCGGACGGCGTGTACCTGGGTACGGTGAAGCTGCCCCATGACCTCAGCATCACCGAGATCGGCCAGGACTACATCCTCGGCATCGTCCGGGACGAACTGGACCTTCAGTACGTGTGGATGTACGGGTTGGACCGGGCCCCTACTCAGAAGCCGGCCGCCCCGCGTTGAGGTAGTCCAGCAGAAGGTTCGACATCGCGCGGATGCCCACCGGGACGGCCGAGTTGTCCGCCATGAAGTCGGGCGTGTGGTGCCCGCCGGATGTCCCGCCGGGGATGACCTGGCCGAGGCGGAAGTAGAAACCGGGGACTTCATTCGCGAAGTACGCGAAGTCCTCGCCGCCCATGGTAGGCTCGAGGTCGACGACGTTCTCGGCACCCAGGACGCGCACCAGGGTGGGGAGCATCTGCTCGCCGAGCGCGGGGTCGTTGATGGTGGCGGGGGTGCCGCGGTCGTAGTCCAGCTCGTAGGTGCCGCCGCCGGCCGCGGTGATGCCTTCGAGGATCTCGCCCATGCGCCGCTCGACCGCGTCGCGCACGTCGGGGTTGTAGGTGCGGACGGTGCCCTCGAGCGCAACCTCGTTCGGGATGATGTTGAAGCGGGTGCCGCCGCGGAAAATTCCCACGGTGACCACGCTGGGCTCGAGAGGCGGGAGGTTGCGCGACCGGATGGTCTGGAAGGCGGTCACGGCCTGCGACGCCATCACGATCGGGTCCACGCCCAGGTGCGGCGCCGCCCCATGCGACTGCTGTCCGATGATGCGGATCCGGAAGTGGTCGACCGCTGCGAGCGCGGGCCCCGAAGTGAAGCCGACCTTGCCCACCTCCATCTCGGCGAAGCTGTGCAGCCCGAAGATCGCGCTCGGGGCGGGATCCTGGAGCACCCCTTCCCTCACCATCAGGTCCGCCCCGCCTTCCTCGCCCGGCGGCGGCCCCTCCTCGGCCGGCTGGAAGATGAACTTGACCGTGCCCGGCAGCTCGTCGCGCATACCCGCCAGCACCGACGCCACCCCAAGCTGCACGGCCACGTGGATGTCGTGGCCGCAGGCATGCGACACCCCCACCTCCTGGCCCAGGTAGGTAGTCCGCACGGTCGACCTGAACGGGTACGACGTGAACTCGGTGACGGGGAGCGCGTCCATGTCGGCCCGCACGGCCACCACCGGGCCCGGGCGGCCGCCGCGCAGGATCCCCACCACGCCCGTGTGGGCAACGCCCGTCTGGACCTCGTCGAAGCCGAGTGCGCGCAGGTGGTTCGCTACCAGCTCGGCGGTCTTGAATTCGCGGTTGCCGAGTTCGGGGTACTGGTGGATGTGTTCCCGCAGCCGGATGATCGAGTCCTGCACCAGGGCCACCGCCGCGTCGATAGCGGGGTTTTGGGCGTGGAGGGGGGTGGGCG
>VXLT01000067.1 GCA_009841475.1 Gemmatimonadota bacterium | reverse complement strand
GCGCCCCGAGGCCGACTCCCATCCCGACTCCGAACCCCACCCCCATCCCGCCGCCACCCACCACACCGCCAAAGAGCATTCCCGCGTAGCCGTGTAACCGCTCTTCGGCCTGGATGCGGGTCTCCCCGTTGCGCGATGACACTGTGACCTGCAGTGCGCGAAACTGGTGCTCCGACGTGGCCGACCGCCATGTCAGCGTGCGTCCGACCATGGACGCGTCCCCCTGAACATCGGCCGCCATCTGGATTTCCGTCACGATCTGCTCGTAGTCGCCCTCCTGCAGTTCGCCGGGAAGGACCCGCTCGGCGCGGACGAGGAGGGGGGTCCCCGCGAGCGAGTGTTCAAGTCCCGTCGGCTCCGGGCTGTCGATGCGCGCCGCCGCGAATTGAACGTACCGGGGGTCGATTCCCGCCTCGGCAGCCACATCCTGGAGTGTAGCGAGCGTCATCCCGCCCTCGTGACCAAGGCGCCCCCCAGCCTCGTCCTTCTCCTGCAGCTCGGTGGCGTACTTGAGGAGTCGGCTCACTTCCTTGTCGCTGTAGCGGCGGGGCGGGTCTCCGCGGGGGGAGTCGTCTTGCGGCATCGCGGTCGCCGGCACGGTCGCTACCGCGCCGCCAGCCTCCTCAAGACGGTGTGCAGGATGCCCCCGTTTCGGTAGTAGTCGACCTCAACACTCGAGTCGAGCCGCACCTTGCAGCGGAAGCGCACCTTCGAGCCGTCTTTACGGGCCGCCACGACCCTGACCTCTCCCCTGGGTTCCAGCCCCCCGGCAATCCCGGTGATGTCGTAGACTTCGGTCCCGTCGAGACCCAGCGCCTCGGCGCCCTCGCCGTCCTGGAACTGGAGAGGGAGCACACCCATCCCCACCAGGTTCGAGCGGTGGATGCGCTCGTAGCTCTCCGCGATCACGGCCTTCACCCCGAGCAGCTTGGTCCCCTTGGCGGCCCAGTCGCGGGAGCTACCGGTGCCGTACTCGCGTCCGGCGATCACGACCAGGGGCGTCCCAGCGGCGCGGTATCGCTCGGAGGCCTCGAAGATCGTCGTCATCTGGCCGGTCGGCAGGTGCACCGTGTAGCCGCCCTCCTTGTCCTCGAGGAGAAGGTTGCGAAGCCGCACGTTGCCGAAGGTGCCGCGCATCATCACCTCGTGGTTGCCGCGCCGCGAGCCGAAGGTGTTGAAGCGGATGGGGGCGACTCCGTGCGCCTCCAGATAGCGTCCGGCGGGTTCGTAGCGCGGAATCGCGCCCGCCGGCGAGATGTGGTCGGTGGTGACCGTGTGGCCGAGGAGCACCAGGACCCGGGCGCCGCGCACGTTCCCGAGCCGGGGCGGTTTGTGCCGGATCCCCTGGAAGAAAGGGGGATTGCGGATGTAGGTGGAATCCGGATCCCATTCGTACAGGCTCCCCTCCTCGGGCAGCGGGAGGGCGCGCCAGTGTTCGTCGCCGTCGAAGACGTGCCCGTACCGCTCATGGTACATCTCGGGCTTGAGCGCCGTGGCGATCGTGTCCCGGATCTCCTCCGGCGACGGCCAGATGTCGGAGAGGAAGACCGACCGCCCATCCGCCCCCTGGCCCAGCGGCTCGTTGTAGAGGTCGATGTCGATGCGTCCGGCGAGCGCGAAGGCGACGACGAGCATCGGCGAGGCCAGGTAGTTCGCCCGGACGAGGGCGTGGATCCGCGCCTCGTAGTTGCGGTTCCCCGACAGGATCGAGGCGACGACCAGGCCGTGCATGTAGACCGCGTCCGCCACCGGTCCCGGAAGCGGGCCGGTGTTGCCGATGCAGGTCGTGCAGCCGTAGCCGACCAGGTTGAAGCGCAGTTCCTCCAGGTAGTGCATCAGTCCCGCGGCCCTGAGGTAGTCGGTGACGACCTGGGAGCCCGGGGCCATGCTCGTCTTCACCCAGGGCTTCACCTCCATCCCCAGCGCGCGCGCTTTCTTCGCCATGAGCCCCGCGCCGACCATCACCGAGGGGTTCGACGTGTTCGTGCAGCTGGTGATCGCGGCCACCACGATCGTGCCGTCGCCGATCTCCAGCCGCTGCCCGTCCATCTCGATCTCGACCGTCCTCTTCTGCGAGGTCGCGACCGCGGTGCCCCCATCCCCCGCCTCGCCACCCTCCGCCAGGGAGTGCCCGGCGGGGACCAGCGCGGGCAGATCCCTGCCGAACGCCGTCCGGATGTCGGTCAGAGCGATCCTGTCCTGCGGGCGCTTCGGCCCCGCGACGCTCGGCTCGACGGTGGCCAGGTCGAGCTCCATCGTCGACGTGTACTCGGGGTCGGGGGTGTCGTCGGTACGAAATAGCCCCTGCTCGCGCGCGATCCGCTCGACCCGCGCGACCAGCTCCGGGCTGCGGCCGGTCCCGGTGAGATAGCGGAGTGTCTCGTGGTCCACGGGAAAAAACCCGACCGTGGCCCCGTACTCGGGCGACATGTTGGCCAGGGTGGCCTTGTCGGGCAGGCTCAGCCCGGAGAGACCCGGGCCGTAGTACTCGACGAACCGTCCCACGACACCGTGTGCGCGCAGCATCTCGGTGACCCGCAGGACGAGGTCGGTGGCCGTGGAGCCCTCGGGCAGGGAGCCGGCAAGCTTCACTCCCACCACCTCGGGGAGCAGCATGTAGTACGGCTGGCCGAGGAGCACGGCCTCCGCCTCGATCCCGCCCACGCCCCAGCCCACGACGCCGAGCCCATTGATCATGGTGGTGTGGGAATCGGTGCCGACCAGGGTGTCGGGGTAGGCGAGGTGGGTGCCGCGCTCCTCGCGCCGGTGGATGACCGACGCCAGGTACTCCAGGTTCACCTGGTGCACGATCCCCGTCCCGGGGGGGACGACGCGATAGTTCTCGAAGGCCTCCTGCGCCCAGCGCAGCAGGGCGTACCGTTCCCGGTTGCGCTCGTATTCGCGCTCGACGTTCTTCTCGAAGGCATAGCCGGTGCCGAAGAAGTCGACCTGCACCGAGTGGTCGATGACGAGGTCGGCGGGCACGAGCGGGTTTATCCGCGCCGGGGCGCCCCCCATCTTGAGGATCCCGTCCCGCATGGAGGCGAGATCCACGATCGCGGGGACGCCGGTGAAGTCCTGGAGGACCACGCGGGTGGGCATGAAGGGGAAGTCCGCGCCCGCGTTCGTGGGACTCCACGCCGCCACGGCCTCGACGTGCCGCGCGGAAACGTAGTCGTCTCCGGCGTTGCGCAGCACGTTCTCGAGCAGGACCCGGATGGAGAAGGGGAGCCGGTCCAGGTCGGTGAGGCCCGCCTCTTCCAGGCGGCTCAAGCGGTAGAAGGATGTCGGGCCCTCCGCGAGGTCGATGGTGGCGAGGGCGCCGAACGGATCTGTCAGGTCGGGCACGGGGCTCGGGCTCCGGGCTTGGGGTTGAGGGACTCCGGTGGGTATTTCAACAATAGCTACTTCACGCCCGGCGCGAACGGGAGTACAATCATTGTGCCGTCCGTTGGCGCGGCCCCGGGCGCTGCGAGACTGCGGCGCCGCCGGCCGGGACCGTCGGGCCGGCAAGAGGGCCGAGGTGGCGGAACCGGTAGACGCGAAGGTCTCAAAAACCTTTGCCCTTGCGGGCGTGAGGGTTCGAGTCCCTCCCTCGGCATGGATGCGTCACAACCAAAGGGGTGAAGATCATGAACCGTACGAAGTTGGCCGCGGGTGTCCTGCTCGTTGGCGGCCTGGCCGTTGTTCTGGCGCTGCGGGGCACCGCACCGAGCGCCGAGCCGGAGGTCACGAGGCTCGCTGACGCGGGCACGGCGATTCACGTGTACAAGACCGAGACCTGCGGGTGTTGCGCCCTGTGGGTGGAACACATGGAGGCGGCGGGATTCGAGGTCACGGTTGAGAACCTGTCCAATCCCGACCTGACCGCGCTGAAGCGGCGTCACGGAATTGCCGTGGAACTCGAATCTTGCCACACGGCACTGGCGGGCGGGTACGTGCTGGAGGGGCACATCCCGGCAGAGGTCGTCAGGTCCTTTCTGGAGGCGGCCCCGGAAGTGAAGGGGATCACCGTGCCGGGCATGCCGATCGGGTCACCGGGAATGGAGGTCGAGGGAGTCGACCCCTGGCCGTACGACGTGATCGCTTTCGACGGCAAGGGAAACAGGACCGTATTCAGGCACATCGCTCCGCGGTAGCCTTTCTGGGGACCATGCGCGAATGCTATGATTCATGACCTGGAGCCCCGCGAGCACCCCAACCCGGCCCCGCCGGCCCGATAGCGAAAATGTCCGATAATTCCAACAACACACTCACGATCACCGACAACCGTACGCAGCGCGAATACGAAGTCGGGATACTCGACGGCGACGTGATCCGCGCCATGGACCTGCGCCAGATCAAGGTCCGTGACGAAGACTTCGGGATGATGGCCTACGACCCCGGATTCACCAACACCGCCTTCACCACCAGCCGCATCACCGACGTGAAGGGGAGCAAGGGGATCCTCGAATACCGCGGCTACCCCATCGAGCAGCTCGCCGAACAGGCGACCTACCTCGAGGTGGCGAGCCTGATCCTGAACGGCGAACTCCCGACGCGCGGGGAGCTGGACCAGTTCGTCCACGACGTCACCTTTCACACGTACGTGCACGAGAACGTCACGACCATCCTCCAGGGCTTCCGCTACGACGCCCACGCCATGGGGATGGTGATCTCTACGGTCGCGGCGCTGTCCACCTTCTACCCCGAGGCCAAGGATGTCGACGACCCGGCGAACCGGCGCATCCAGATCATCCGCCTGCTCGCCAAGATGCCCACCCTGGCGGCCTTCGCGTACCGACATCACAAGGGGCTGCCCTACGTCTACCCTGAAAACGGCCTCTCCTACACGGCCAACTTCCTGAACATGCTCTTCCGCATCGGGGGCAGGGAGTACAAGCCCAACCCGGTTCTGGAGCGCGCCCTGGACGTCCTCTTCATCCTGCACGCCGACCACGAGCAGAACTGCTCCACCACGGCCATGCGCGTGATCGGGAGCTCCCGGGTCGATCCCTTTTCCGCGCTGGCCGGCGCGATGGCCGCGCTGTACGGTCCGCTGCACGGCGGCGCGAACGAGGCCGTCCTGCGGATGCTCACCGAGATCGGTACGCGGGACAACATCCCCGCCTTCATGGAGAGCGTGCGCAGGGGCGAGCGGCGCCTCATGGGGTTCGGCCACCGGGTCTACAAGGCCTACGATCCGCGCGCATCGATCATCAAGCGCACGGCCGAGGAGGTCTTCGAGGTCACCGGCCGCAATCCGTTGCTGGACATTGCCCTGGAACTGGAACAGATCGCGCTCCAGGAAGAGTACTTCGTGAAGCGCAACCTGTACCCGAACGTCGACTTCTACTCGGGCCTCATCTACCAGGCGATGGGCTTCCCGGTTGAGCTCTTCCCGGTGCTGTTCGCGATCCCGCGGACGGTGGGGTGGCTCGCCCAGTGGGAGGAAATGGTCGTCGACCGCGAGCAGAAGATCGCGCGGCCGCGACAGGTCTTCATGGGTCACCCGCGCCGCGATTACGTCCCGATGGACTCCCGCTAACAGCGTGGTTGACCCCGCTCGATTCGGGTTCGCCACTCGCCTTCACGTCGCGGTCGCAGCCCCGCTCCTGCTGCTGGGGGGGTGTGCGATGCCGCGCGGGACCGCGGAAAACGCTTTCGAAGAGCGCGCCGCCGCCGAAGAGATCGAAATCCTGGTCCGGAACAACAACTTCAGCCAGGTCACCGTGTATACCGCGCGGGCCGGCTCCGGCCGGCGGCTGGGGATCGTTCCCGGGAAGGGAGAGGCCACCTTCAAGGTGCGCTGGACCCTACCCGACATCCGGCTGCGCGTGCGGCCACTGGCTGGCCGGGAGTTCTACACCGAGACCCTTTCCGTCGCTCCGGGAGAGCTGCTCGAGCTGGTAATTCCACCCCGGTAAGGAGGCCCGACGTGCGTGTATCCGGTCCCATCATCCGTGTGTTCGGTCCCGTTCTTGCCGGTGCGGCGGCTCTGGGGGGAAGCTTCGAGGTGCCACGCGCGGCGGCGCAGGAGGCGGACCCGCCGGAGCTCACCCTCGACGAAGTCATCGACTTGGTGCGCGTGTCGGGCCCGAAGCTCTCGCCCGACGGCTCCCGCGTCCTCTTCACGAGGAGCGAGCTCGACTGGGAGAAGAACCGCCGCGACAGCCGCATCTGGGTGGTGGGCGCCGACGGGTCGAACATGCGCCCCTTCACCGGCTCCACCGACGACCGGTCCCCCGAGTGGTCGCCGGACGGGCGCTGGGTGTCCTTCACGCGTCCCGTAGGCGAGGGGGACGGCAGGAGGCGGCAGCTCTTCGTCCTTCCCTCCGATGGTGGGGAGGCCATCCAGCTGACGAAGCACGTGACCGCGGTGGGAAGCTACCGCTGGTCGCAGGACAGCCGCTCCATCCTCTTCGTCGCCAGCGACTCGCTTCCCGACGACACCGAGAAGGAGCGGAAGAACGGGGACGACGCGATCTTCATCGACGAGGGGCCCAACGGGCAGACGCGCGGGTCGTGGAACGGAATCTGGACGGTACAAGTGGAGGTGGCGGACGACCCCGTCGAGGCGAGCAGGCTGACGCCGGAGGGCCGGATCGTGGGCAGCTTCGCGCTCTCGCCGGACGGGAACCACCTCGCCTACGCGTACCGCTCCGAGAACCGCCGCAACGCGGGCCACCTCTCGGAGATCGCGCTGCGGTCGGTCGTCACCGGCGAGGAGGAGATGATCACCTCCAACGACGCGCCGGAGTCCCAGCTGGCCTGGTCGCCGGACGGGCGGGCAATCACCTTCGTGGCGCCCGATCTGGAGTCGTGGGAGCTCGACCAGGGCAACCTGTACCATCACTACATCCCGAGCGGGGAAACGCGCCAGCTGATGGCCCGCGTGGACGCGGACATGCGGGGCTACCGCTGGCATCCCGGCGGGAGATTGATCGACATCGTCGCCCTCGACCGCACCGTCGCGAACCTGTATCGGCTGGATGTGCGGTCCGACGAGTTGCAGCGGCTCACCGATCTGGCGGGGATCGTGTCGGGGGTTTCCTACGACGGGCTTCATGGCAGGGCCGCGGTCCAGTTCGCCAGCCCGTCCGAACCCGGCGACCTCTGGCTGATCGACCTTGCCGACGGGTCCAGGGTCCGGCTGACCGAAGCGAATCCCGGGCTTGCCGACAAGAGCCTGGCCGAACCGGAGGTGGTCCGCTGGAACAGCTCCGACGGGCTGGAGATCGAGGGGATTCTGTACAGCCCGGGGGACCGGTCCGCCCCGGGGGCCATGATCCTGGAGATCCACGGCGGCCCGGCGGGGGTCTTCACGCGTGGCTTCGACGCCGACGCACAGCTGCTGGTGTCCCAGGGCTACGCGGTGCTGCAGCCGAATGTGCGGGGGTCTTCCGGGTACGGGGACGCACTCCTGCGCGGCAACATCAACGACATCGGCGGGGGCGACTACCAGGACCTCATGACCGGGGTGGATGCGATGATCGCGCGGGGAGTCGCCCATCCGGACTCGCTGGCCGTGAAGGGATGGAGCTACGGCGGGATCCTGGGTGGCTGGACGATCACGCGCACCGACCGGTTCAAGGCGGCGAGCCTGGGGGCGATGGTCGCGGACTGGCGAAGCGAATTCGGCGCGGGATTCAACTTCGACGTTGTGCGCTGGTACCTGGGCGGCGACCCCTGGTCGAACCGGGAATACTGGACCGAGCGTTCCGCCTACACGCACCTGGACCGGGTGACGACCCCGACGATCCTCTTCCACGGGGCCAACGACCGCACCGACACGATGGAGCAGTCGATGAACTTCTTCGCGGGACTCCGGCACCTGGGCGTCGACGCACGCTTTCTCCTCTTCCCGCGCGAGGGGCACGGCATTTCCGAGCCGCGGCACCGCCGGACCCTGCTGATCGAGGAGATGCGCTGGCTGCACCGCTTCGTGAAGGGCCTGGAGGACTGGGAACCTCCCGAGCGGCCCAGGCCTGCGGCTGACAAGCAGGTGGCGCCCATCTCGTGAGCGGGCCGGGGGCCCCCTGATGATCCCGCAGCAGGTCATAGCGGCCAAGCGCGACGGTGGCAAGCTCGCGCCGGGGGAGTTTGCCCTGTTCCTCGACGGCTACCTGAAGGGAAGGGTCGCCGACGAGCAGATGGCCGCATTCCTGATGGCGGTCCAGTTCAACGGGCTCTCCGCGCGGGAGCTCGACGTGCTGGTGAAGGTCATGCTCCACTCGGGGCGCGTGATCGAACCGGGCGGCGGCTGGCCGGGCCCCCGGGTCGACAAGCACTCGACGGGCGGTGTGGGTGACAAGGTCTCCCTGGTGGTGGCCCCGCTCGCCGCCGAGATGGGGATGGTGGTGCCGATGATGTCCGGGCGGGGCCTGGGCCATACGGGCGGCACGCTCGACAAGCTCGAGTCGATCCCCGGTTTCCAGACGGGTATTTCTCTGGCGCGCTTCGACCGGGTGCTCCGGGAGGTGGGCTGCGCGATGATCGGCCAGACCGACGAGATCGCACCGCTCGACCGCAGGCTGTACGCGCTGCGCGACGTAACCGCCACCGTGCCCTCCATCCCCCTGATCACCGCGTCGATCATGTCGAAGAAGCTGGCCGAGGGGCTGGACGGGCTGGTTCTGGACGTGAAGGTGGGCCGGGGGGCCTTCATGACGAGCGTGGAGGACGCCCGCGCACTGGCCCGCGCGATGACCGGTGTGGGCGCCGCGCGGGGGATTGCGGTGACGGCTGCACTAACGCCGATGGACCAGCCGCTCGGCAGCGCGATCGGCAACGCGCTGGAGGTGCGCGAGGCGGTGGCCTGCCTGGCGGGGGGTGGCCCGGGCCGCTTTCGCGCCCTCTGCGTCGAGCTGGCCGCCGAGATGGCGCTGGCCGGGGGGCTGGTGTCCAGCCTGGAAGAGGGGCGGAGCC
>VXLT01000335.1 GCA_009841475.1 Gemmatimonadota bacterium | reverse complement strand
TCTCTCCGCCGTCCTGCCCGCCGAGATCCGGTTGCGGACCCACTCGTCGATCTCCTCCTCGATCCAGGCCACGCCGTACTTGCCCAGCCGGACCGGGCGGGGGAAGGTCCCCTCCGCCATCCGCGCGTAGATCGAGCTCCGCGACAGGCCGGTGCGAGCCTCGACCTCCGGCCGGCGCAGCAAGCGCACGGGCGAAGTAGTGCGCGGGTCCTTCGGGCTTTCGGTCATCGTTCCAGATCTCCTCGTTCGTTTCGCTCGCGGTTTTTTCCGCTTCCGGGGCCGCCGCGGCGGCGGATCCCGCGCGCGATGCCGCTCCCGCTCGTAGGTGGTCGTGTACGCCAGAATCCGGTCGGCCGTCCGCAGCGTCGGCGAGCGGCCCCTCGCGATCTCGCGCATCAGGTTCGGGTCGCCGATCGCCCTTCGGCCGAGGGTGGACAGGGGCATGCCCGTGATCTCGATGAACGCGTCCAAGCGCGACCTGAAGTGCCCTTCCAGCGTCTTCATGCCACAAACGTTGAAACGCTGTTCGCATGGGGGTCAACTGGTAGGAAAAACCCGACATTCCAGAGCGTTCCTGAGCGTTCCAGCGAGGGCGTCAACCCGTTGGTTGCCGTCGCCAGTCGCGCCCCCATGCCCCCGAATCGGCGGCGAATCGACCGGTGTGCCGCCGCACCGGGGTCGTGGGTTGTAACAGGCAGGAAATGCAGGTAGACTCCCACACCATGAAGCGGCGCGAGAACGACAAGGCACTGGACCCGGTGCGCAGACGGCTGCTCCAGTTACTGGCTGCGAACGGCTCGAACCTGCGAACCGCTTCGCTCGCCATGGGGCGAAACGCCGCCTACCTGCACCAGTTCATCAAACGGGGCACGCCGAAGGCCTTGGCTGAGGATGACCGCGAGATCCTTGCCGAGCATCTGGGGTGCAGGCCCGACCTGCTCCGGCCCGACCGGAAAGTCCGGCGTGCGGTGCGTGCCAAACCGCCGCCCGCTTCCGGACCCTATTCCGCCCCGAAGGGCTACAGTGCCGTGCCGGAGGCCGATGTCCGGCGGGCGGCTGCCGCCGAAGCTTGGAGGGGCGATCTGGAGGAAGCGAACGAGGCCTGGCTGTTCGCCGATCCGATCATCCGCCACGAGCTACGGGCCGAACCCGGCGACCTGTGGATGATTCCGGTGGCCGGGGACTCGATGGAGCCGGTCCTCGCGAGCGGCGACCGCGTCCTGATCGACGCAAGCCGGACGGTGCCGGTGCCGCCGGGAATCTTCGTCATCTGGGACGGCATGGGACTCGTCGCGAAGCGGATCGAGCACGTGCCGCTCTCCGACCCGCCCAGGGTCGTGCTCAGGTCCCTAAACCCGACGTACGACAGCCACGAGTGCCTCGCCGAGGATGTCCGTGTCGTCGGGCGGGCGGTCTGGGTCTCCAGAAGGTTGTAGGAATAGGCAACCGTCCGGCTCGGCAACCCTGACCGCACGGTCCCGGAAGAGCGGAATGGACTCCGCGGCACCCGGTCGCTCCGCGAAGGATGTGCGTTATATTGGCGGTCCCGATCCCCTATCTGGAGACAGAAGCCGTGAACAGGTGGCCCAAGCAGGCCGGGGGCCATGCCAGCGGACGGCGCTGCCCCCCGGCGGCGGGGCAACGCATCGGCTGGCATTGGGCTTCGCAGGGGTCAGCCCGCGCGCCTTTGCGAGGCGCCGGAGCCTGCGGCTCCAGAGGGTCGCGGCAAACAAACCGGTGAGTCGCCGCGAGCGGTTGGTGCGGACCATCGTCGGGGGCCGCTCGGACGCGAACATCCGCTTCGATGAACTTCGGGCGCTGATGCGGTATCTTGGATTCCACGAGCGCGTGCGTGGCAGCCACCACCTCTTCGACAAGGAAGGCATCGTGGAGATCGTCAACCTCCAGAGGCGGGGCGGCCACGCCAAGCCCTACCAAGTGAGGCAGGTTCGGCGGTTGATCCTCAAGTACAGGCTGGGAGCGGACGAATGATGTTCAAATACGAGATCATCCTCTACTGGAGCAACGAGGACGAGGCCTTCGTAGCGGAGGCGCCCGAGTTGCCCGGGTGCATGGCGCACGGGGCCGATCAGGAGACCGCGTTGCGGAACATCAAGGAGGCGATGCAGTTCTGGATCGACCGGGCACGGGAGTTGGGGCGGCCCGTCCCGGAGCCCAAGGGCGAGCGCCTCATGCTCGCCTGACTCTTCCCATGCAACGTCACACTGCTCCTCTAGCTTCGCGCGGGCGCGCGAGGAAGACGGAAGGCCGGGCAAGCTGGCCTTTGCCACGCGCCACGACAGCAGGGTCGCGACGGGTCTGCTTCCGCGACCACGCTCGGTTCGCTACGCTCAGCGGTGCGGCTCGTACGGGCGTGGCAGGTGCCAACTGCGACGATGACGGTTGAACAATAATCGACGGGCGGGGAGGGGCCAGCCGCCACCGGTCGACAACGGCAAGCTGCCGGAACGCGTCCCGCGTATCGGGGAAGTGGTGCGCGTCCGAACGCGACGGTGGCTGGTCGAGGATGTCGCCAAGGCCGCCACCGCCCCGACCGAGTGCTCGTCGTGACACCGGGTTCATTCTATCGGCCGAGGACTCGCGACGGTCGGCCAATACCGCCGATCAGGGAACGGATCGCGGCCTTTAGGAGTATCCCCCGCTTCGTGAGGCTGGTCTGGTCGACGAAGCCATCGTACGCGTTGGGAATCGTGACAGCGCGCGTGCTGGTCGGACTCACGCCCGTAGCGATGCTGTGGGTGGGTAAGCTCATCATCGACGCTGTCGTCGCCAGCGTCCAGTCGTCGGCGCCAGATTGGGGGCTGCTGGTCAAGCTCGTGCTGCTCGAGCTGGCCATCGCGCTTCTGTCGGACGTGCTGAAACGCATCGGGAGCCTGTTCGAGACGCTTCTGGGCGAACTCTTTTCGAACGAGTTGTCAGTCCGCCTGATGCGTCACGCTGGGGTCCTTGACCTAGAGAGGCTGGAAGATCCGAGTTTCTTCGACAAGCTCCTGCGTGCGAGAGTGCATACGTCTGGACGCGTCACGTTGCTGTCCGAGATTCTCACGATCGGCGAGCAGTCGGTAACGGTGGCGTCCCTCCTCGCCGCGATCATCGCTTTCGAGCCCTGGTTGCTCCTTATTCTCGTGTTGGCGACGCTGCCTGCGGTGGTCGGCGAGGCCAAGCACGCTGGAATCACCTACTCCTTCATGTTCCAGTGGGCGCGAGAGCGCCGAGAGTTGGCCTACTACCGATGGGTCGCGACCGATCTGCGGCCAGCGAAGGAGATCAAGCTCTTCGGGCTGTCCGACTATCTCGCCGGCAGGTATTCGGCATTGGCAAACGAATACATCGCCGAACACCGTCGCGTGGCCACGAGCCGTGCCGTGACGGGCACGCTGCTAGCGACGGTGTCCACGCTGGCCTACTACGGTGCCGTGGCCACGATCATCTACGAAGCCGCCTTGGGTATCATCACCATCGGGACGCTCGCATTCCTGACCGGGGCATTCCAGAGGAGTCGCACTTTGATCACCGGGGTTCTGATGGGAGTCGCGCGGGGCTACGAGCAAGGACTGTTTCTCAAGGATCTCTTCGAGTTCTTCGAGGTGCGTTCAAGGATCACCTCTCCCGCGAACGCAGTGATCGTGTCCAAACCCGTCCGACGCGGCGTGGTGTTCGAGAATGTCGGTTTCCGATACGCCGGGTCCGAGCGATGGGCCGTTCGCGGCGTGTCGCTCGAAATCTCTCCGGGGGAGTGCGTCGCACTCGTCGGGGAGAATGGGGCAGGGAAGACGACGTTGGTGAAGCTCATGACGCGTCTTTATGATCCGACGGAGGGCCGCATCCTCCTAGATGGGCGGGATCTGAGGGAGTACGAGCTGGAGTCCTTAAGGGAAGCATGCGGAGTCATCCTCCAGGACTTCTTCCGTTACGACTTGAACGCACGCGAGAACATTGCAGTAGGGTGCATCGCGGCCGACAACGACATGGCCCGGGTCGTGGATTCAGCCGAGAAGAGCTTGGCCGCCAGGGTCATCAGTCGATTGGAGCAGGGGTACGAACAGTTGCTGGGGCGTCGTTTCGAGTCCGGCGCTGAACTTTCGGGTGGAGAGTGGCAGAAGATCGCACTCGCTCGCGCCTACATGCGCGATGCGCAGGTACTGATTCTCGATGAACCCACGGCAGCCCTAGACGCCCGAGCGGAGTACGATGTCTTCCAACGCTTCTCGGATCTGGTTTCGAGCCGAATCGGTGTCCTGATCAGCCACCGTTTCTCGACCGTGAGAATGGCCGACCGCATTATCGTGCTGAGCAACGGGTCGGTGTCCGAGGAAGGCAGCCACGAAGTACTCATGGATGCCCAGGGATTGTACGCCGAGCTATTCGCCCTTCAGGCGGCTGGATACCGCTAAGTGAGAGCCCCAGGCTGGCCGTCTCCGATGACGTTGCCACGCGATGCTCCGTGAAGGTGCTTCTGGAGAGTGGTGTACCTCTGGGATGGTGTTTCGCGGAAGCTGTGCGCCCGCACCACCATCCACCGCGCTGCTTCTTGGGCGTGCGGGCGGCTGGATTCTTCCAGACGGTGGGGAGGTCTCGCGATTCGGGAGCCGACGGGGGTGAGATCGCCGTGGCCGTGGTAGCCCGGTGGACAGGAGATCCTCCGGTCTTTCTGGCGAGTCAAGGTCGAGGTCGAGTTCGAAAGCGCTTGCGGCGGTGGGACTTGGGGTTTATCGTGGTCCGCTTGGAGTTGAGTTCCGCGGTGGAGCTTGACGAATGAACCCTTGCGGAGAAGAACGAGACAATGAGCAGAGTCCTCAGGCTGCAGCGTCTGAAGGTCTCACGGGACCACTCGCTGGGCTTCGTCCACAGTGGCATCAGTGATCACTGCACCGACATGCACCCGTCGGGCGTGAGTGACCACTGCTGCGCCACGGGGCAGGAGTAGCCCGGTAGCGAGAAGGCCCCTGCGCCACGGGGCTTGGTTCTTCGGTTCCACCCCGTGGCGTAGGCGGCCCGCACCGGCCGTGCTCGTTCGAGATACCCCGCGACGGCCCGCGTTTCTCTCGCTTATCGAACGACCCATGCGTTGGGCATGCGCATCGTGATTCCAAGCGAGTTGGAGGAAGAAGTCCGCCAGACGCTCGGCGGCATGGCGGACTACGTCGAGGCCACGGCGACGCCGGAGCGCACGGATCGGCTGTGGCCAGCGTGCTTTGAAGTGTTCGGCACGAACCCCATGAGCTTGGCGCACGGAGCCGTCGGGCCTGCGCTTTTCCTGCATCGAATGGGGAGAGGGTTGACGGCATCCACGATCGACTGGATCGAGCGGCAACCCCTGAGTACGGCGGCGTATGCTCCCGGTTACTGGATAGGCTTGGCCGGGATCGGATACGGCTTGTCCGAACTCGGCATGACGACGAAGGCGGAGGAGGCGATCTCGTTGAGCTACTCCTCGCCGCTACGCCGCTCGGAAGCGTCCATGTTCCACGGGGAGGCGGGCTGGGGGATGTCGAGCCTGCACTTCTTCGAGAAGACTCAGCGGCAAGAGTATCTGGACGGTGCCGTTGGCGCCGCCCAGTGGCTGGTCGATACGGCCATCCGCGACGAACGCGGCCTGACATGGGCTGCGGGGTCCGGCGAGGAGTCTCCTCTCGGCTTCGCGTTCGGTGCCAGCGGGGTCGGACTCTTTCTCATGCTCGCCGGTCGGGCGGTGGGGGAGGATCGCTTCATCGAGTCGGCAATGGAGGCCTTCGAGTTCGATTTCGCACATCGGCAGGATGGACCTCACGGATGGACTTGGCCAGCGTATATCGGGGGCGAGACCGTGCTTCCGTACTGGGGGAGTGGTGCTGCGGGGATCGGCGGGGTAGCGCTGCGCATGTTTGCTGGGCTGGGCGACCGCCGCTATCTGGAGATAGCGGAGACGATCGCGGAGGCAACCGCCTTGATTTGGACCATTCAGCCGGGCCTCGTGAGCGGACTCACCGGCATCGGCGAGTACATGCTCGACTGTTTCATCGCTACGGGGAAGGAGGAGTATCTTGAGCGGTGCGCGAACATCGCTCGAACGTTGCTGCTGTATCGGATCCCCCGACCCGAGGGGTTCGCGTATCCGGATCGCTGGCTGGCTCGCATCAGCAACGATGTCGTAGCGGGTGCTGCTGGGGTGGGGCTCTTCCTGCGACGGATACGCCAGCCGACCGCCAATCCGTTCATTGATCTCGTAGGGACGGTCGAGATGTTGTCATCATCGGCGACCGTGACCTTCACAGCCCAGCGTCAATGAGTGACAACGCGTACTTGCTAGCGAGCAAGCAGTGGTACGAGACCCCGGCGCTCGCGACGGTTCGCAGCGATTTCCAGGATGAGGTGCGATCACACCTACCGGAGTCAGGGTGGCAGGTCCGCCGTAACGACATCTGGCTACAGGTCGACAGCTTCGTCGATCAAGTCCCCGAGCAGGGGTTCAAGATCCACGTCTCCAGCATACCGGATTGTGCGAAGGCTCTTCTGGGGCTGGTGACGAGAGCGTGCGTCGCACGCGATATCTCGTTCAAATGCGCCGCTGGCCCCGAACTTCTCGCGTTCCAGAACGGCAAGAACCGTGATCGGGGCGGCGGAGGCAAGTTCATCACGATCTATCCGCCGAGCCACGAGGCATTCCTTGACCTGCTTGAGACTCTGTACCAAGAGACTGCCGGGAAGGACTTCGTTGGCCCGTACATCCTCTCCGATCGACGGTACAAGGACAGCCGAGTCCTGTATTACCGCTACGGAGGGATGAAGGTTCGCAGGCGGCTCATGGCCGACGGGCTCGAAGTCGCCATTTTGGTGGGGCCGGACGGGGGCGAGGTGAAGGATCTGCGACAAGCGTTCTTTTCGCTTCCACCATGGGTTGAAGACCCCTTCGAGGAGGCCGACGAGGAAGATGGATCGGTGATCGGCGGGTCGTTCGAGGTAACCGCGATGATCTCCGCTACGAACCGGGGCGGCGTCTACGAAGCTCTCGATCTGGACTCGGGGAGCACGGTCGTCATCAAGGAAGCTCGACCGCACGTGCACCGGACGACGCGGGGCACGGCCACCATAGATTCGCATTCGCTCCTTGAGCACGAGTACGACGTGTTGAGACACCTGGATGGACTGGACTGCACCGTGCGCCCGATCAAACTCTTCAAGGAGTGGGAGCATCTATTCATGGCGGAGGAGAAGGTCCAAGGCATCATGCTGAGGACCGCCGCCGGACGGGCCGAGGACTTGTGGCTTCCCTACGCGCGGAACGGCATGTCCTTCGGCGATATCGAACCGAAGTTCTATCGACTCGGGGAGTCTCTTCTCGACGCCGTCGAGGCAATCCACGCCCGTGGCGTGATCATATCGGACCTGTCCACCAACAACGTCATGGTGGATCCTGACAGTTGGGACGTGCGGCTCATCGATTTCGAGGCGGCGATCCGCGTGGGAAAGGACGAACACATGATGCCGGCGCTCAGCAAGTGGACGACACCGGGGTACGTCCGGAAGCAACGTATTGCGAGCGGCGTCGTGACCTTTGAGGACGACTATTATGCCGCCTCGCGCGTGTTGCTGAACACACTGGTGCCGACGGGTGCGCTGTCCGCTCTCAATCCCGACTGCCACGCGGCCTTCATCGGTTTCTTGCTGGACATCGGGGTGCCCGAATGGGTGGCCGACCTCATTGAGGCCACGGCAGCGGGTGATGTCTCTTCGGCACGCGCGGCCTTGGCACATCCAAACGTATGACCGCCCGAAGCAAGCAATGCGACCTGGAAGAGTGCCTCGACGGCCCTCTGACCATCGAGGCCAGACTGGGTTCGCCTCTGATCGAGCATCATCAACAGTAAACGACATTACACTCACTGCGCGAGCGGGGGTGAGGATTCCGACACCCGTGCCCCGGTCGCTACGCCCCCTCCGTGGGGGCCGTCCCAGAGCGTGCCATTTTCGATGCCCACTGACAGCGGATGCCCAAGCACTTTCGGCCGCCGCCCCCACAGATCGTCTGGATCCCGTAACGGCACGGGGGCTGCGAACGCCCGTCAGACCTTCATCCGGGAAAGGTGTCTGATCTCCCTCGTCAAGTCCCGCAGAATGAGGCGGTTCCCGGTTGATTTCGTACGGCTCAGTCGGATCGTCGTTTAAAGGCAGGGAGCGCAGATCGTGCAGTCCCGGTTAGACTTATACGATTCCCTGCCGTGATCCGCTTCACCTGCGGTTTGCGCGGACAACCTCCGCAAGGCCCTCGTCAACTGCTCCTCTAACGCGGTCATAGACCTCCTTCACCTGTTCGACAGCTTCACGGCAGGCCGATCGCGCCACGTCCAGTCCGTGTTGTCCAGCGTCCCCGCTGGCAGCACCACGACCCGCTCTCCCTCGATCTCCAGCAGCGCGACCCCCCAGGTGTCCACCTCCAGTTGTGCGATCGTCTGCCGTGCGTCTTGGATGTCGTAGTCCAGTTCGGCGAGCGTCTCGATCCGGTCCTGAATGCTCCCCGCCAACCAGCGCATCGTCGCCCAGCTTCCGCCGAAGAAACCGAGCCAGAGGCTCAGGCCGACGATCAGGGGCCGTTGCCAAGCCTTGGCCAGCAGCTCGCGCATCCGCGCGGTTGCCTCCTCCGTATCGCGCTCGATGGTACTGAGCGCGTTCCTCGCGACGCGCCGCGAGTTCTCGCCGAGCCGCTTCAGCTCGCTCGCGGTCAACTCCTCTATCTCCCTGCGTTCGGTCTCCAGCCGTCTGCGCAGCCGGTCGCTCAAATCGTTCGCGGTCGAAGTTCTCTCCATACAGTTCTCCTTTCAGCCGCCAGCGATCCCCGCTCGCGGGGTCCAGCGCGGTGATGTAGTTCATGCCTTGGCGCGGCACTTCGAGGCCCGCCTCCCGCAGGGCGGAGACGACCTCGCCCCGGTCCCGAACCGTGCCGTGCTCGACACGCTCCGTATTCCAGCCATGCCGACCACCGATTCCGCCAAGCCGATCGCAGATTCC
>VXLT01000040.1:6069-9029 GCA_009841475.1 Gemmatimonadota bacterium | reverse complement strand
GTTAGACGATTTCCTGCCGGGATTCTGACCTCAGTTGCTCCGCCCGTCCGGCGACACTGTCTTCGCGCGGTCCCATGCGTACCCCGGAGAGCCGATTCCCGCTTCGGCCCTGGACAGCGCCATCGGCAGGATCGTGTCGGAAAGTGGGCGCGACCGCCGCGCCAGGGCCCTGGCCCGGGAACGCGCGCCCGTCGTCTACCCCCCGGCCGGCGTCACGCTCGGTCTCGACGGCACGACCTGGGTAACGCTGCGCCGCACCGACCGCGGAACGCCCGTGCACGTGCTGGGCGATACGGGAGACCTGATCGGCACTCTGCTTCTGCCGCCGCGGTCGCGCATCCAGCAGGCCAGCATGACGCACGTGTGGGTGACCGAATACGACCCGCTGGATCTCGCAAGCGTGGTTCGCTACCGGGTGATTCGGCACCCTGGCACAGGTTCCGGAGGAGAGTAGGAAGAATGACGACCACCCCACGCACCCACGTCGGCAACTACATAGCCGGTGAGTGGCTACCCGGTGATGCCTGCGAGATGCTCCCCGTCACCGACCCGGCCACCGCCGAAACGCTTGGCACCGTTCCGCTCTCGGGACGGACCGAAGTCGCCCGCGCCGTCGCGGCCGCCCACGCCGCCTTCCCCGCCTGGCGCCGCACCCCCGTCCCGGAGCGCGCCCGCGTCCTATTCCGCCTCAAGTCGCTCCTCGACGAGCACCACGACGACCTCGCGGCGAGCCTCTCGCGCGAACACGGCAAGAACGTCGCGGAGACGTGGGGCGAGGTGCAGCGCGGCATCGAGAACGTGGAGCACGCGGCCGGGATGCCCACCCTGATGATGGGCGACACGCTGGAAGACATCGCGCGCGGCGTCGACTGCGAGACGGTGCGGCAGCCCGTCGGGGTCTTCGCGGTGATCACCCCGTACAACTTCCCCGTGATGATCCCGCTCTGGTTCTGGCCCTATGCGGTGGCCGCGGGCAACACGGTGGTGCTCAAGCCGAGTGAGCAGGACCCGCTCACGCACCAGCGCGTGGTCGAGCTGGCCGTGCGGGCGGGGCTCCCCCCGGGCGTGCTGAACGTGGTGCACGGCCGCAAGGGGGCCGTGGAGGCGCTGATCGACCACCCGGACGTGGCGGGCGTGTCCTTCGTGGGGTCGAGCGCCGTGGCGAAGAGCCTGTATGCGCGGGCGGGGGCGGCGGGGAAGCGGGTGCAGGCGCTGGGCGGCGCCAAGAATCACATGATTGTGCTGCCGGACGCCGATCCGGCGATGGTGGCCGATGCGGTGGTCGGGTCCGTGTTCGGGTCCGCGGGGCAGCGCTGCCTCGCGGGGTCGGTGGTGGTGGGGGTGGGGGACGCCTACGACCCGGTGCGCGAGGGGATCCTCGACGGGGCGGCGTCGCTCAGGATCGGGCGGGGGCTCGACGACGGCGTGGACATGGGGCCCGTGATCTCGGGCGCCCACAGGGACCGGGTGAACGGGTTCATCGACGAAGGGGAGCGCGACGGGGCGCGGCTGGTGATGGACGGGCGCCGGTTGCGCGTGCCCGGATACCCGCACGGCCACTGGGTCGGCCCCACCGTCTTCGAGGACGTGACGCCGGAGATGCCGATTGGCCGTGAAGAGGTGTTCGGTCCGGTGGCCGGGCTGGCCAGGGCGCCGAGCCTGGAGGCCGCGCTCGACCTCCTGGCGAAGAGCCCCTACGGCAACGCCGCGTCGATCTTCACGAACTCGGGCCGCGCCGCGCGGGAGTTCCGCTACCGTGCGGAGATCTCCATGATCGGGGTCAACATCGGGGTGGCCGCGCCGATGGCCTTCTTCCCCTTCGGGGGAGCGCGGAACTCGTTTTATGGGGACTTGAAGGCGCAGGGGAGGGACGCGGTGTCGTTCTTCACGGATCAGCGGGTGGTGATCTCGAGGTGGTAGATCGTAGCGAGCGAGATCCGGCTGGCCCGGCGCGACCTCGGCCGAGCGCCGAAAAGTGGGCGCAGCACCGTCATTGCAGCACTATGCTCCGCTACGCGAATTCGGCACCTGTCGGTGGACCGAGGTTAGGCTAGGCTAGGCTAGAGCGAACTTCATGACAGCAGGCTACCTACCGTGCCCAATCGGACCCGTGGCCGCATGAGTCCTGGCGTACGGTACGCTTCTTGCCTCCTGCAGTTGGAAGCGAAAACCCCGAGCAAGCTCAAAGACTCTGGACGGGGGAACGGAGACAGAGAATGACCAAATCCACGCTCACCACAGTCGGCTTGGTGGCCGCCATCATCGTGTTCACCGGCGCCTGTGATTCGTTGCCGACTGCGGAAGATACGGAGCCAGAAGAGAACCTGGCCGCCATGCCACTGGAGGAGATCCTTGACGTGCTTGATGCTGTTCGGCTGTCCGACCCGGGCGCCGTTCGAGGTCGCTACGGGCATTACGTGGGCGAAATCGGACGGCGCGACCCGGTCGAGATCGTGCGGGCGGCGCGCCAGGGACGGGTCATTCCGTTTCCTGCGCATTCGGTAGTCCCTGGTGGGCGCGCCTGGGAGTGGTTGTCGGCCGCCGATGGCATCGGGGTGCCGCGTCCGGCCACGTCCGTTCAGGGGCTTGGCAACCCGCTCGCCGCTCTCGGTGCTCGGGCGGATTCATCCACGGACCGCTAGACCATCCAGGGGGTGGGAACTCAGTCAGCCCCCGCCAGGACATGTGCGCGGAAGTCCTCGCGCAGCGCCTGCATCGAGTGGGTCAGGCCCCGCAATTCGCCACGGACCTCCCCCAGTCCCTCGCGGAGGCTCGCCTGACCCTCGCGGAGATGGACGATCTCGTCGCGGACCTGCCCGATGTCGCCACTCAGGTCGTCGCGGAACAGGCCGATCTCGCCTCGTAGGTCGTCGCGGACCTGCCCGATCTCGCCGCGCAGGTCGTCGCGGACTTGCCCGATCTCGCCCCGCAGGTCGTCGCGGACTTGCCCGATCTCGCCC
>VXLT01000040.1:0-6059 GCA_009841475.1 Gemmatimonadota bacterium | reverse complement strand
GCGGACTTGCCCGATCTCGCCCCGCAGGTCGTCGCGGACTTGCCCGATCTCGCCCCGCAGGTCGTCGCGGACTTGCCCGATCTCGCCCAGCAGGTCGTCGCGGACTTGCCCGATCTCGCCCCGCAGGTCGTCGCGGAACATTCCGATCTCGCCGCGCAGGTCGTCGCGGACCTGCCCGATCTGGTCGCGGACCTGCCCGATCTCACCCCGCAGGTCGTCGCGGACCAGTCCGATCTCGCCGCGCAGGTCGTCGCGGACCTGCCCGATCTCGCCGCGGACCTGCCCGATCTCACTCCGCAGGTCGTCGCGGACCTGAACAAGCGCGCCGCTGATCCTCTCGTGAGCCTCCCGGCTCTCCCGGCGCAGCTTATCCGTCTCCCTGCGCAGGACACGCCAGCCAAACGTCGCCACGGCCGTGCCCGTGAGCACCAGCGTCGCCATCAGGCCAATCGTCTGCCACCAATCCATGCTTCCCCTCGCTCCGTGGTCGGTGCCCGGCTGCGACCCCAACGAAGCTATCCAGGGCCCGGCGGAGGTCGCAACCACTCATCTCCGCCCGAAGATCGCATGCCGCGCGCTGCGCATACATGGCAGGATGGGACTCTCGACCGCGCGGTCCGCCGTTTGCTGCGCGCAGCGGTGAACGCTGAAGGACGGACGGCCTGGTGGGGCGTTGCGCCGCCCCCCCGAGGGCCGGACATTGGTCGAAACGGACCGAGCCTCCAACAGGGACCAAGCGAGATGGGAACGGCAGAGAGCCGCGGTGCCCGGATACTCGCCGGGCAGGACCAGCACATCTTCCAGTGCGTCAAACCCCTCTACGACGATCCGGTGGCGATCGCCGAGGGCTCCGGCTGCTGGGTCAAGGACTACGACGGCCGCGAATACCTCGACGCCTTCGCCGGAATCCTCACGACCTCGCTGGGCCACTGCCACCCGGCGGTGGTCTCGGCCGTTCAGGAGCAGGCGGCGCGGGTCGGCCATCTCTCCACCCTCTACGTCAACGACCGCCAGGTCGAAGCGGCGCGCGCGCTGGCCACCATCTCACCCGGCGACCTGTCCCGTACCTTCTTCCTGAACAGCGGCACGGAGGCGATCGAGACCGCCCTCGCGGCGGCGCGGCTCCACACGGGCCGCACCGAGATCATCGCGCTGCGCCAGGCGTACCACGGCCGCACCAGCATGGCGTCGGCCATCACCGCGCACGCGGAGTGGCGCGTGCTCCCCGCGACGGTGAGCGGGATCACGCATGCGCTCTCGCCCTACCCCTACCGCGCCCCCTTCGGCACCGCCTCCGACGAGGAGCTGGTCGAGATCTACGCCCGCGACCTGATCGAGGTCATCGAGACCACCACGAACGGCCGCCCCGCCGCCTTCATCGCCGAGACGATCCAGGGGGTGGGCGGCTACATCGTGCCGCCGCGCGGGTACTTCCAGCGCATGGCCGAGATCATCCGCTCGTACGGCGGAGTCTTCATCTGCGACGAGGTGCAGGCCGGGTTCGGGCGCACCGGCGGGAGGTGGTTCGGGATCGAGCACTGGGACGTGGTGCCCGACATCATGGTCATGGCGAAGGGGATCGCAGGCGGGATGCCAGCGGCCGCGACGATCACCACCGACGAGATCGCCGGGAACTGGCGCGGCAAGACCATCTCGACCTTCGGCGGCAATCCGGTCTGCATGGCGGCGATGGTCGCCACCCTCGACACCATGCGGGCGAAAAACGTCCCGGCGCGGGCGCTTGAACGCGGTGCGCAGCTCCGGCGCGGGCTCGAAGCCCTCCAGCGGGCCCACCCCTGGATCGGCGAAGTCCGGGGGATGGGCCTCATGCAGGCGCTCGAGCTGGTCGAGGATCCGGCCACGAAGGAGCCGGCTCCCCGCCTTGCCGGCGCGCTCCTCAACGCGGCGAAGGACGAGGGGCTGCTGATCGGGATCGGGGGGCTGCACGGCCACGTGATCCGGATCGGGCCGTCGCTGCTGATCTCGGAGGGCGAGGTCGCGGAGGCGCTGGCGCGGCTGGGCCGGGCGTGCGCCGCGGTGGAAGCGAAGGGGGCCGCGGCATGATCGCCGGCCTCCCGGTTGCGACTTGGGTGCTGATGGTGGTGTCGGTTGTGCCGGGCATCGTGCTGGTGGTGATGGCGCACCGGGCGCACCGGGGGGACATGGGTGACGCCGCGGACCGCGCGGGCCGTGCCGCTGGAGCCGCGCGCGAACGGGAACCCCGGCCGGAGGCTGGTCAAGACGCGGACGGCTGCCAGCCCCCGCGGAGCCGCGACCTTGCCTGAAGCCGCTGGGCCCAACGCCGCCATCATAGCCGTCGTCGTCGGCTACTTTCTGGTCCTCGTGGGGATCGGCTGGTGGGCGAGCCGCGAGAGCCGCTCGGTAAAGGGTTTCTACGTCGCGGGCAAGAAGCTCCCCTCGTGGGTGATCGCGTTTTCGTCCAACACGACCGGCGAAAGCGGGTGGCTGCTCCTGGGACTGACCGGGATGGGCTACCTGGTCGGCTTCCACGCGCTGTGGGTTGTTCTCGGCGAAGTGCTTGGCGTCGCGCTGGCCTGGGCCGTCGTCGCCCGTCCCTTCAAGGAGTTCACCGACCGCTACGACGCGATCACGGTCCCCGACTACCTCACCGACCGCTTCGCCGACCGGCTCAACATCATCCGCATCGTCAGCGCGGTCATCATCTTCACGATGGTCGGCGCCTACACGGCCGCGCAGCTCACCGCGACGGGCAAGGCCTTCTCGTCCTTCATCGGGACCAGCTACGAGGCGGGCGTGTACATCGGGCTCGCCGTCATCCTCCTCTACACGAGCATCGGAGGCTTCAAGGCGGTGGCGTACAGCGACGTGCTCCAGGGCGTGCTCATGTTCCTGTGCCTGCTGATCCTGCCGATCGTGGGGATCTGGCATGCGGGTGGCTGGGGCGAGATGCTGGCGGGCATCGGCGAGGCGGACCCGGCGCTGCTGCGCCCGATGGGTGAACACGGCCTCACGGTCACGGGGGTGATGAGTGCGATCAGCTACGTGGGGATCGGGCTGGCGTTCCTGGGGGCGCCGCAGCTCCTGACGCGCTTCATGTCGGCCCGCAACCGGGGGCAGATCTCGCGGGGCGGGGTGCTCGCGGTGGTCTGCATCGTGGTCTTCGACATCGGCGCGGTGCTGACCGGCGTGGCGGGCCGCTACCTCTTCCCCGGGCTCGCCGACCCCGAGACGGTCCTCCCGGTCATGTCGACGGAACTCTTCCCGGCAGTCATCGCGGGCGTGATTCTGGTGGTGGTCCTCGCCGCGATCATGTCGACGGTGGACTCGCTGCTGATCCTCGCGTCGTCGTCGATCGTGCGCGACGTCATGCAGAAGATCTTCCGGCCGGACTTCTCCGACTGGGGGCTGGCGATGATCGGGCGGGGTCTCACGGTCGTCCTCGGCCTCGCCGGACTCGGAGTCGCGCTCAGCGAACCCCGCATGATCTTCTGGTTCGTTCTGTTCGCCTGGTCGGGCCTGGCGTCAGCTTTCACCCCGGTGGTCCTTTGCTCCCTCTTCTGGCGGCGCACCACGCTGGCGGGCGCGGTCTGGGGGATGATCGCCGGCTTTGCGGCCGCGATGCTATGGGTGGTGTTCGTCAAGGACCACTTCTACGATCTCTACGAGATGATCCCCGGCTTCGCGGCGGGCTTCGCCGTGACGATCGGGGTCAGCCTCTACACGGACCCGCCCCCGGACGGGGGCTCGATAGTGGATGACGTGAAACGCGTGGTGGGCGGGCCGTTCTCGGTGGGGGAGGGGGACCGGTGATGGCCAGGAAGCGCAAGCCGAAGAAGGGTGGACCCGGTGGGCCCGCGAAGGCGGCCAGCGGCCGGAAGGGGAAGGCCGCCAGCGAGAAGGGGGAGGCCCCCAAGGAGGGCAATCGCGGACGGTGGGCCGAGCGGGCCAGGTCCATCGCATGGGCCGTTGGGGTCGTGCTGTTCGTTCGGATCTTCCTTTTCGAGACCTTCGTGATCGACTCGGGGTCGATGATGAACACGCTTCTCGTGGGCGACTACCTGGCCGTGAACAGACTTGCGATTGGGCCGCGCGTTCCCTTCACCAACCTCCGCATCCCGGGCTACTCGAAACCCCGCCGCGGCGACATCCTCGTCTTCGATCCCCATCACGAGGAGAACATGACGGTCGTGAAGCGGGTGGTGGGCATGCCGGGCGACACGCTGGAGATGCGGGACAAGGCGCTGCTCGTGAACGGCGACGCCTACGACGAGCCCTACGTGGAGACGCTCGGCGTCCGTGACGACTACGATCCGCAGACGTCCTGGCAGAACGATCACCTGTTGGGCGGGCCCCGGGACGACTACCGCCCGACACCGGACAACTGGGGGCCGCTCGTCGTCCCCCCGGACCACTACTTCATGCTCGGCGACTACCGTGACGACAGCCTGGATTCGCGCGTCTGGGGTTTTCTGGAGGGCTGGCGATTCAAGGGCCGGGTGGCGTTTATTTACTTCTCCTACGACCGCGATTCCTACCGGCCCTTCCCCTGGATCACGGAAATCCGCGGCAGTCGAATCGGGGACCGGGTCCGGTAGGTTCAAGCGGCGGCGCAGGGCTTGACAGAAGAGCAGGTGGGGCCCCGAAGAGTTACGGGCAAAATGCAGGAGGATCCGATGAAGTCACTGACAAGAGGCCAGTTCCTGGGAGCAGCCGCGGGCACCGTCGGCGCCGGATTCCTCGCAGGCTGCGAGGGCGGCCCCGGGGTCGTCCTGCGCACCGACGCCTCGGACGCCACCACCGCCGACATGATTGCGCACGGCCGCGTCATCCACACCATGGACGATGCGAACGCCACCGCCGAGTCGCTCGCCGTGAAGGACGGGCGCTTCATGGCGGTCGGTTCCCGCGGCGACATCGACGCCCTCCGCGGCGCGGGCACCCGGGTCTTCGATCACGGCGACGCCGTCATCACACCCGGGTTCATCGACGCCCACACCCACCCGGCCGGGGCGGGGGTCCGCGAGCTCAAGGACGTGAACGTCGACGTGCGCTCGATCGCCGAGATCAAGGAGCTCATGGCCGCGCGCGCCCGCGAGACGCCGCCCGGCGAGTGGATCCGCGGCTTCAAGTACGACGACACCAAGCTCGCCGAGGGCCGTCCGCTGAACCGGCTCGACCTGGACGAGGCGCTCCCGGACCACCCGGCGGTGGTCGGCCACAGGGGCGGCCACACCAGCGTCTACAACTCGCGCGCCTTCGCGCTCGCAGGCGTGACCGCGGAAACTCCCGATCCGCAAGGCGGCAGGTTCTACCGGGAAGACGGCGAACTCACCGGCCTGGTCGCGGAACGCGCCAACTACGTCTTCTCCGGGCTGATCCCCAGCACTCACACCGACGACGACCGCCGCGCCGGGGTCAAGCTCATCACCGAGCTGATGGCGCAGGCCGGGCTGACCTCCTTCCACGACGCGGGCACCTCGTCGAACAGCGTCGAGGCGTACAGCGCCGCCTACCGCAACGGCGAGTTGAGTTGCCGCGTGTACATGATGATGCGCGGCCCCTACGAGGAACTGCGCCCGGCCGGCGTCTCCACCGGCTTCGGGGACGAGTGGCTGCGCGTCGGCGGGGTGAAGTACGGGGCGGACGGGTCGGCGTCGGAGCGCACGATGCGCATGAGCACCCCCTACGTCGGCCGTCCCGACGACTACGGCCTCCTTACCATGACGCGGGAAGCCATCCACGATGTCGTCGAGGTCGCGCACCGCTCGGGCTGGCAGGTCGGCATCCACGCCAACGGCGACGTCACCATCGGAATGGTGCTGGACGCCTACGAGCGCGTGCAGGAGCTGTGGCCGCGCCCCGACCCGAGGCACCGCATCGAGCACTGCTCCCTGGTGAACCCGGATCTCCTCGCGCGCATCAAGGCCGCGGGCGTCGTGCCCACCCCCTTCTACACCTACGCCCACTACCACGGAAACAAGTGGGTCGAATACGGCCCCGAGAAGATGGAGTGGATGTTCGCCCACCGGGCGGATTGCCAGAGGCCTGAATCCCGGCAGGAAATCGGCTAACTACTT
>VXLT01000142.1 GCA_009841475.1 Gemmatimonadota bacterium | reverse complement strand
GCCCCCCGGGGCCCCGCGGGCCCCCCCCCGCCCCCCGGCCGGGGGGCGGGCCCCGCCCCCGGGGGGCCCGGGGGCCCCCCGCGCCCCCCGGGGGGGGGGGGCCGGCGCGGGGGGGCCGCCGTTTATTTTCCTTGACAGTCGCTGGTGCACTGCCCCAATTTGTGAATCGAGAGCCCGGAGTACCAGAGAAGAAAGCCACAACTATACACTTCCAGACGCGGAAGGAAGGGTGAAGATGGAATCGCCAGGGAAGATCCGAACGGGGCTCGCGGTACTTGTCCTCGCCACCCTCGCGGTCGGGACCGGCGCCTGCGCGTCGGCACCGGGTGGGGGAGGGGGGGGCGGCGACGATGCGATCACCGTGCATGTCGACAACCAGACGAACCGGGTGGTCACCGTGGAGCGCGTCGTGGCATCCGGAGCGGGGCAGCCTGTCACCGTGCGCGTCGGCCTGGTGCGCGGAGGGTCGCAGCAGACGCTGACGATCCCGTGGCATCCGTCCCGGCTGGCCCACGAACTCCTGTGGTTCGACGGACTGAGTGACGACGACGACCAGAGCTACCGGGTCGAGGAGTGCCAGGGCGAGGGACGGAATGTCTGCGCGGAGACGGAGGCGCTCCACCTGCCGCGCGGCGCCGAGGTGTCGCTACTGATCGACACGCGCCTCGAGGTCACGATGTACTACCAGTCGCCGGGCTCCTGACACGAAACTCGATCGAGACGCCGGCGAGCCTGTGCCCGGCACGGATCACGACCCTGTGCCGGGCAACGGAGGATGTGCGCCCGGCGCGGTCAGAGCCTTAGCGGTTTACGTTCGATCCTGATCAGTCCCAGCCAGGCGATCCCCGTCCACAGGGCGAAGTGGTAGAGGACCATGCCGGTGGCTTTCCAGTCCCAGGCGACGCCGGACTCGAAGCCGTTGACGAAGTCCCCTATCGCCGCTTCGGGGAAGATCACGAAGGGCAGCGCGTCCAGGATCATCTTCGCCGTTCCCGTTGCGCCGAATTGGGTCCCCACGGTGATGATGGTCGCGGCCAGGCTCGACGCCGCATAGTAGGCGAGTGCCAGGAAGGCGGCGCGGCGGATCCCCAGCGCGGTAGTGGCGAAGCTGACGGCGCACGCCACGGCGCCGAGCAGGCAGATCCGCACGAACACGCCCGTCTCCGTTGCCGGGAACTCCCCGGCCGGCAGCACGGCCAGGACGGCCGCAACACCGAACAGGGCCTGTGCGGTCAGGTTCGCGAGCTGGATGCCCGCATAGCGATGCAGGTAGAAGCGGTTGAGCGGCATCGGGTGCTGCGCCCACAGCATGATCGCCCCGCTGCTGCGCTCGTTGGCGACCACGCCGCTGGGCATGAGCATCCCCACCAGCACGATGCCGAGGGAGAAGAAGAAGCTCAGCACCGCAAAGAGGGCGCGTACCACCATCCCCCGGGCCAGCGCCTCCCCCCTTTCCTCCGCCTCTTCTTGCGACATCGGCACCGGGCCATCCCCCATCGCTTCAAGGGCCGCGTTCTGCGCTTCGATGATTCCCGCCACATCGTACGCGTAGGTCGTCGCCACCAGCGCCGTGCCGAAAAGGCCCACGACCAGAATCAGCTTCCACTTGCGGCGGAGCAGGTGGAGTAGCGTTTCCTTGACAATACTCATGACACTGCTCCTTCCAGCCCGAGGAATTCCTTTTCCAGGAAGTCGCGGGTGAACCCGCCCTCCGGCTGTTCGACGAGCCGGCCCTGTCCCCGGTCGATCAGGAAAACGCGGTCGCTCATCATCGCCATTTCGCCCAGATCGTGGCTGGCGACCAGGATCGTCATGCGGCCGCGAATGCTCTCGATGCGCTTGCGGAGCCGGATGCGCTGCCCGGGATCGAGCCCCGATTCCGGTTCGTCGAGAATGAGCAGACAGGTGGGCCGCATGAGGGCAACGGCGAGCGCGAGGCGGCGCCTCATCCCCTTGGAAAGGGAGTCGGTGGGGACGGCGGTGTCGTAGTCGACCCCGGACAGCCAGAGGGCGTTATTGAGGTCGGTATCCGTGCCCGCCGCTGCTGCCGCCAGGGCAAGCACGCCGTCGCAGCTCCATCCTGCCGGCATGGCGGTGTCCTCCGCCAGGTAGCCGAGGCCGTGCCGGCGGCGGTAGTCCGCCGGGGCAAGGCCGGCGACGGAAGCTTCTCCGCCGAGCGGATCGAGAACGCCGAGCAGTGTGCGAAACAGTGTGGTCTTGCCGGAACCGTTGGGGCCGACGATCGCGAGTACTTCTCCGGGTACGACATCGACGGTGAGACCGTCGAGGACGGGGTGGTCGCGGCGGTAGCCGATGGACAGCTCGCGGAGCTGGACCGGCGCGGGTTGGGGTTCGCTCATGCTGGTTCCCTGTGGCCTGGTTGGAGGGAGGCGGGGTCGTCGAATCCCATACGCCGCGGGACCCGTGCGTCTTCAGGACCGGCGACAATATACAAAACGGTGGCACGGCCACGATGATACGTTAACATATGAGCATATGAGCATATGAGCAGGAGAGAGCGATGAAGTCGAAGCGATTGCAGGTGCTGGTCGACGAGGGAATGGACGGACGGCTGCGGAGGGTCGCCGAGCGGGCACGGGTGTCCAGGGGGGCCTGGGTTCGCCAGGCGATCAGGGAGCGGCTTGAGCGCGAGTCCGGGCCGGTCCCGGAAGATCCGGTGGCCGAACTCCGGACTCTGAATGGCCCGACGGCGGACATCTGCCCCATGATCGGCGAGATCGAGGCCGGCCGCTCGTGAGGGTGTTCGTCGATTCCAACATTCCGATGTATGTCGCCGGGGCGGAGCATCCGAACCGGGGTCCGGCCACCCGGTTCCTCGAGAGCGCGGGGGAGGCGGGCCTGGACCTGTGCACGAGCACCGAGGTGCTGCAGGAGATCCTGTACCGCTACACGGTCCTCGGCCGGGCCGACCTGGCCGACCGGGTGTACGACCTCTTTGTCGCGCTGATCCCCGAAATCTTCAGTGTGACCCTGGCCGACACCGATCTGGCGAAGCGGATTCTTCTGTCGACGCCGGGCCTGTCCGCCCGGGCCGCCGTTCATGCGGGGCTGATGCTGAGCCGCGATGTGAAACGGATGGCAACCTTCGATCGGGGATTCGACAGGATCGAGGGGATCGAGCGGGTGGAGTTGGAGTAGTCCCGCTGGCGAGCGCACTACGGACCGCCCGGATGCTTCGCCGGCCGAATCCGGCGGGGACCTGTTTCGCGGCCTCCTGGCGGTCAAACACCTTCCGGGGTCGCCTGAAGGGCGCCTTAATTCACGCGGAGGTGGGCGGTCATCGCGATCCAGGCCTCCGTCGGTCCATCTTCGGTCTCCGTGGGCGAAAAGCTGGCAAGGGGGCCGATTGCCAGGGCCACCGCGCTCACGGTCGCCAGGAGGGTGATGGTGCGCGGAGGGAGATTACGCTTTCGAGAGTCGCCCATGGCTTCCTGCTCCTCGCTGAAGTGAACTGACGGCAAACGCATCTTCCCGCGGCATGGCTTCCACCGCTTGCGTACCACTCCTGGGCCGGATCAATTGCGCAGTCCGCCGCGCTTCCGAACCCGAACCAACAATGGCCATGACGAACCCGACCGGCAAGCTGTCCGCCCCTGTTCGCGCAACCGCCCCGGTTGTCGCGTCTGCACCCTCTGTCGCGTCCATCCCCGTTCTCGCGTCCGTTCTTGCCCTGGCCCTCGCGGCGCCGGCCGCCACGCCCGGCCACCTCCTCGCGCAGGAGGGCGCCCACACGATGCACGGGGACTACCACGACGGCGTCACGGTGCTGCGCGCCGCACGCATGCTCGATGTCGTTACCGGCGAGATGCACACGGACGCGGTCCTCGTGGTCGAGGACGGGATCATCACGGCGGTGAACCCGGCGACCGTCCCGCACTCGATGCACGACATGGACCTCGGCGACGTGACGCTCCTGCCCGGCTTCATCGACGCGCATACGCACCTTGGCAGCGAGATCGGCGCGACCTCGTTCACCGACGCGGTCACCCGCACCGAGGCGTACTACGCCATCAACGCGGTGCGGTTCGGCGGCCTCACCGTGCGGGCCGGCTTCACAACCGTGCGCGACTTCGGCGGCGACGTGACGGTCGAGCTCGGCCACGCGGTGGAGCGCGGCGACATCGTCGGGCCCCGCGTGATCCCGTCGCGCAACCTTCTGGGCATCACCGGCGGGCACTGCGACGTGACGGGGTTCGCACCCGGCATCCGCGAGGGCGGCCCGGAGCAGGGGGTGGCGGACGGGCCCTGGGAGGTGGTCGAAGCCGTGCGCTACCAGATCAAGCACGGGGCGAAGGTGATCAAGACCTGCGCCACGGCCGGGGTGCTGTCCATGGAGGGGCCGGTCGGCGCCCAGCAGTATTCGCTGGAGGAGCTCACCGCGATGGTGGAGGAGGCGGCGCGGCACGGGGTCAGGGTCGCCGCGCACGCGCACGGCCCCGAAGGGATCCTGGCGGCGGTGCGGGCCGGGGTGGCATCCATCGAGCACGGCTCGGTCCTCACCGACGAGATCATGGACCTGATGATCGAGAAGGGCACCTACCTCGTCCCGACGACCTATCTCGCCGACCGGATCGATCTGGATGCGCTGCCGGCCCTCGTCCGCGCCAAGGCCGAGGAGATCCTGCCGGTCATGCGCGTCAGCCTGGAGCGCGCCATCGAGCGCGGCGTCCCGATCGCCTTCGGCACCGACGCGGGCGTCTTCCCGCACGGCGAGAACGCGGGCGAGTTCGGGATCTACGTGGCTCTGGGGATGAGCGAGTTGGACGCGCTGCGCACAGCGACGATCCACGCAGCCGACCTGCTCGGCACCCCCGACCGGGGCCGCCTGGAGGTGGGGATGCTCGCCGACGTCATCGCCGTGCCGGGGAACCCGCTCGACGACATTGCCGTGACGATGGACGTGCAGTTCGTGATGCAGGGTGGCCGGGTGGTGAAGCATGTGGTCGACGGGCGCGACATGCACTCGACGGGATGAAGCTCTCGCGCGAACAACTCGCCACCGCCGTCCGCGCCCTCTGCGCCGACTTCGGCCACGACTACTGGCAGCGTGCCGACGAGGCCCGCGCCTACCCGCACGAGTTCGTCGAAGCGCTGACCGACGCGGGCCATCTCGCGTGCCTGATCCCCGAGGAATACGGGGGGATGGGGCTCGGATTGCGGGAGGCGTGCGTGATCCTGGAGGAGATCAACCGTTCCGGCGGGAACGCAGCGGCCTGCCACGCACAGATGTACACGATGGGGACGCTGCTTCGGCACGGTTCGGCGGACCAGAAGGAGCGGTATCTGCCCGGCATCGCCGCCGGGGAGCTGCGGCTGCAGGCATTCGCGGTCACCGAACCGGACGCCGGCTCCGACACCACCCGGATCCGCACCGTCGCCGAGCGGAGGGGCGACCACTACGTCGTTTCGGGACAGAAGGTCTTCATCTCGCGGGTGCTGCAGTCCGATCTGATGGTCCTGCTGGCCCGCACGACCCCGATCGAAGAGCTCGAGAAGCGCACCGCCGGGCTCTCCGTCTTCCTCGTCGATCTGCGGGACGCCGGCGAGGCCGTCCGAGTCAACCCCATCGACACGATGATCAACCACGAGAGCTGCGAGGTCTTCTTCGACGGGATGGAGGTCCCGGCCGCGAACCGCATCGGGGAGGAGGGCAGGGGGTTCCGCTACATCATGTCGGGGATGAACGCCGAGCGGATCCTGCTGGCCTCGGAGTCGATCGGCGACGGTCTGTACTTCGTCGACCGTGCATCCGACTATGCCAGCGCCCGCAAGGTCTTCGGGCGGGAGATCGGGGCGAACCAGGGAGTACAGTTCCCGATCGCCGACGCCTACATGGACATCCGCGCGGCGGCGGCGGTGCGCGACGAGGCGGCGCGGGAGTACGACGGCGGCGAGACCCGCGGCGAGGGGCCCAACATGGCCAAGTATCTGGCTTCCCGCGCGGCCTGGAAGGCGGCCAATGTGGCGATGGACACCTTCGGCGGCTGGGGGATGGCCACGGAGTATGGGATCGAGCGCAAGTTCCGCGAGGCGCGGCTCTACATGGTGGCGCCGGTGGCCAACAACCTGGTTCTCAGCCATGTAGCGACGCATGTGCTGGGGATGCCGCGGTCGTTCTGAGGGGGGTGTCGCGGTGACTCGTCCGACGAGGCTGGCGTCCGGGCCCGGCGGTTTCCCTGCTTGCCGCTCGATTCTCTTTGTGCCGGGGGATCGACCGGAGCGTTACGAGAACGCCCTGGGGGCCGGAGCCGACGCGGTGTGCATCGACCTGGAGGACGCGGTGCCCTCCGGCCGAAAGGGCGAGGCACGCAAGGCAGTCGCGGGCTTCCTGGCCGCACGGCTGCACGGCCCCGGCGGGGGCGATTCGACAGAGACCTCGTTTCGGTTGGCCGGCGGCAGTGATCGGACATCCGTCTCTTCCCCGGTAATGCTTGCCGTGCGCGTGAACGACCTGGCGAGCCGTGAAGGAGCGCGCGACGCAGCCGAGCTGGCCCGCTGTTCACCGCCCGATGCCTTCATGCTCCCGAAGGTGAGAACGGGTTCGGATGTTCGTGATGCCGCGGGACGGCTGCCTTCCGCCTCCGCGCTGATCCCGCTGATCGAGACGGCGCGCGGACTCGAAAACGCGGTCGAGATTGCTGCGTGCGACGGTGTAGCGGCACTGGTCTTCGGCGGATTCGACCTGGCCATTGAGCTCGGCGCCGAGCCCCGCTGGGAAGCGCTGGTGTATGCGCGCTCCCGGGTCGTGCACGCCGCGGCGCTGGGCGGGCTGGACGCTGTCGACATGCCTTCCCGCGACTTCGGCGAGATGTCCGGGCTCCGCGAGGAGGCCGCGAAGGCCCGCCAGCTCGGATTCACCGGCAAGGTGGCGATCCATCCGGCGCAGGTCCCGGTGATTCACGGGGTGTTCACGGCGTCGCCGGAGGAAGTGCGGCGGGCGCGCGAGATCATCGAGGCGGACCGGGCCGCGGGCGGAGGCGCGGTCGCGCTCGACGGAAGGATGGTGGACCGGCCGGTTGTCGAGGCGGCGCGCCGGATCATCCAGCGGGCCCATTTTGCGCCTGTGCCCGAGAAGCCGCCACCGGAACCACCGACGCGGCCAGCGCCGCCCTCCGCGGAGTGACGCGTTGAGCAACCCCGCCGCCGCGATCGGCCGGACCCGCGTCCGAAGGGACATCCTCGCGCCTTGGCCCAGCCAGGCCATGCTCGGTCTCCTCGACCGGGATCCCGACGGCATCGGCGAGGACGACCCGCTCCCCCTGGGGTGGCACTGGCTGTACTTCAACGAACCCTTGCAGGCTTCGCGTCTCGGGACGGATGGGCATGAGGCGCGGGGTGCATTCATGCCTATGGTGGATCTGCCCCGGCGGATGTGGGCCGGTGGAGAGCTTCGTTCGCTCGGCCCCATCCGGCTCGGCGCGCCGGCCGAACTACGCTCGGAAATCCACAGCGTTGACGAGAAACGCGGACGGAGCGGCCGACTCGTGTTCGTCACCGTCGACCACACCGTGCTGCAGGACGGCTACCAGTGCGTGCACGAGAAGCAGGTGATCGTCTACGCTGGCTCACAGCCCCCCACCGCCCCCCACTCCCCCGCCCCCGCCCCGCAAGGCCGTGTCCCGGCCCCCGAGTGGACGCGGACCTTCCTCCCGACCACCACCACGCTCTTCCAGTTCTCGGCGCTCACCTACAATCCCCACCGCATCCACTACGACCACCCCTACGCCACCGGTCAGGAGGGCTACCCCGGCCTGCTGGTGCACGGCCCGCTCACCGCGCTCCTCCTCCTCGACGCCGCCGCCAGACACTCCCCCAACCTCCCGGCCCGCTTCCGCTACCGCGCGCTCGCACCCCTGTATGCCGACGAGCCGATCGCCCTCGCGGGCCGCTCCGAGCCCTCGCGCGGGGCCGATGCCGGTCACGCTGGCCGTGCGTCGTCGCCCACTGAGCGCATCGTCGAGGCGCTCGGACCCACCGGAACCGTGGCCATGCGCGGCCGGGTTTCGTAGTCGCACGCGACCATGCGCGGCGTGCCGGATTCACGCTCCACCAGGGCATCGACTCCCGTGACGGAAGCCGATCTGGTGGATGCGCTCCTCCGGGCCCGCGACCACCGCCACACCACACAGCCGCCGACGCTGCGCGCCTCGGCATTCGACCTCCGGAAGGCCTACCGGGTGGGCGCGGCTCTCGACCGGCGGTTGATCGAACGGGGATACCGGCGCGCGGGTTGGAAAGTCGGCTTCACCAACAGGTTGATCTGGCCACGGTTCGGGTTGACGCAGCCGATCGTGGGGCCGGTGTACGACCGCACCGTGCGAATGGCGGATTCGCTGGCGGAGCTGTCGCTCGCGCCCTTCCACGCGCCGCGGATCGAGGTGGAAGTCGTCTTCGGGATCGAGCAACAGGAGGATGGGACCAGGGACTGGAGCCGGCCGAACTGGATGGCGCTGGGCTTCGAAATCGTCGACTGCCACTATCCCGGATGGCACCTCACCCCTGCCGATTCGGTCGCGGACTTCGCACTCCACGGAGCGCTCGTCGTCGGTCCGAGGGTTAACCGCGCGGCACCAGGATTCGAACAGCGGATCGGTGCCCTGGGCCGGCTTGAAGTCCGGCTGCTGAGGAACGGAAAGCCAGCCGCCCGCGGGTGTGCGAGCGATGTCCTCGGCAGTCCGCTCGCCGCACTGGAGACCGTGCCGGGGCTGATGCATTGGTTCGAGGGCCTGGCACCGGAGTCACCCATTGTTGTCAGCACCGGTACGATGACCGAACTTGCGCCACTGGCCCCGGGTGAGCGCTGGCGTGTCGAGGTTGTCGGCGGCGTGGATCTGCCGGGGCTCGAACTGACGCTGGGGGCGTGAATCGGGGAGCCGGAGCACCGAACCGCCGCCGAGAGGCTTGACGGCTGCTGCTTGTGAAGGAGGGATATCGTCATGCTCGACAAGAGGACCGCACTGGTTTCGAGTTCACGGAAGAGGGTTCGCGGCCTCGCTGCCCTGGCCGCCGCGGCCATCGCCATCTGCGC